>NZ_JBLIYX010000003.1:0-466223 GCF_057480955.1 Pseudomonas sp. P65(2024) | reverse complement strand
GGGGATTTTGGGCAGGTCACGCAAGGGTTTCTTTTTGGTTGGCATACATGCACCTCTTACTCATGTTATGCCCGAACACAAAATTTCTGACACCCTCGCGCATACAACTTTCTAAACAATCAACAATCAACAATCAACAATCAACAATCAACAATCAACAATCAATATCTCACCCAGAAACCACCGGCTCACACCGAACCTCAGTCTTCACCGAGTTGGCAATAAAACACGCCTCATGCGCCATATGATGCAACCGCTCCAACTCCTCAACCCCAGGCCGCCGCTCCCCGGAAAATTCGACCACCGGCCGCAAGGTCACCACGGTCATGGCCATGCGCCCTGCCTCGTCGACCCCCATCACCCCCAAGGCATCATCAACATACCGCTCGACACAAAACCGCCGCTTGGCCGCCAGGGACAGGAACCACAGCATGTGGCAACTCGACAACGCCGCGACAAACGCCTCCTCAGGATCCACCGCCGAGGCATCCGACATCGGCAACGGCACCACATGGGGCGAGGAAGAGCCCGGCACTTCCACCCCACCATCGAAACGCCATACATGCCGCCGGCTGTAGCGGTTACCGAGAAAATCCTGCCCGTCACGGTTCCAGGTCACTTGTGCGGTGTACTGCGCCATCCGATATCTCCTTGATCAAATAAACACATTGTTCAGCGCTTGCGCGCACAGATGCCAAAGGCCATGTCGCCTATGTAGATGCCCCGCGACTGAAGTCGCTCGGCCTCCAGTCGCGCGTGCAGCGTATCGATCCCGACCTGCCTGGCCGTAGCCACGCCATGGGCGATGATCCGCGGCAGGCAGGCGCGAACGATATCGGCCAAGGGGTAGGCACTGTCGGGTGTCTGCACCAGGCACTCGGCGCGCAGGTCCTCGACCGCCAGCCCCGCCTCGCTGAACAGCCGATGCAGGTTGAAACCGATATGCAGGTCCGCCCCCTCGTGGGCCAGCATCCGTTGCAGCCATTGCTGGGCCTTGTGATGCAACGGGAAGGGCTCCAGGCTGGCCGGGGTGAGACTGCCGTCATGCTCCTGGAACACCATCAGCCCACCGGGCAGCAGGTGCCGGGCCAACAGGCGCAGGGCCTTGACCGGCTCCGCCTGGTACATCAGCACCCGACGCCCGACGATGGCGTCGAACAACCCCAGGGACTCGGGCAGTGCCTGCAGGTCAGCCTGCACGAACTCAGGTACCGCCGCACCCTTGGGTGTCGCGCGCTGGCGTGCGATTTCAAGGGCGCCCACCGCCTGGTCAACGCCGACCACCGCTCCATCTCCGTCCACCAGGTGAGCCAGCAGCCAGCTCACATCGCCGCTGCCGCATCCAACGTCGAGCACGCGCATGCCAGGGCCGATACCGGCATCGACCAGCAGGCGCGTGGTGAAATCCGCTTTCGCAAGTGCCATGCCATGCTCCTTCGCAGGTGCGCCAGTGTGCAGAGCAAAGGGCCTCGGATACAAGGCTGCCCTATGCTGAAGCCACCCACCTTCATCGAACCTGACCATGCCCACCACCACCGATCCCCTGCTGGACAGCTGGCGGCACAACGCCCAGGCCTGGATCGAGGCCGTACGCTCCGGCACCATCGCCTCCCGCCGCGAGGTCACCGACCAGGCGATACTGCTCGCCGTGCTCGCACGTCAGCCTGCCCGGGTGCTCGACCTGGGCTGCGGCGAGGGCTGGTTGCTGCGGGCCCTGGCGGCGAGAGGCATCGACGCGGTCGGTGTAGATGGCGATGGGACGCTGGTTGCCGCCGCGCACTCGGCGGGCTCACCGCAGGTTCACCTGGCCAGCTACCGGCAACTGGCCGAAGGCACGGTGGACATCGGCCACGGCTATGACCTGGTGTGCGCCAATTTCGCCCTCCTGCAACAGGACATCATCCCCCTGCTCTGCGCCATACGGGCCTTGCTGCTGCCCGGCGGCACGCTGCTGATCCAGACCCTGCACCCGTGGACGGCCGCCGCCGGCCACTACCAAGATGGCTGGCGCGAGGAGTCGTTCGCCGGTTTTGCCGGTGACTGGCGCCCCATGCCCTGGTACTTCCGCACCTTGGGCAGTTGGCTCAAAGCGCTGGAACTGGCCGGGTTCGGCCTGCTGGCGTTGCAGGAACCGCAGCATCCGCAGAGCCAGGTACCGCAATCCCTGCTGTTGACGGCGAAGCGGCTGGGCTGACGCACCTGCGGCTACTCGTCGCAGCCTTTTCCTACTTGGCAAATCCTGCACAGGCCTTAAAATCCCGCCTCCTTTTCGCCCGTCGCCCCAGCCGGTGGCAACCGCCCGCAAAGACAGCGTTCACGCCTCATCACATCGCGCATGTGCAACAGGCTCAACCGCCCCCGCCTGGCCTGCCTCTATCAGGTCTGCGGTTGAATCTTGCCAAGGTCGCAGCCCGCCCAGGTCGCACTGCACCGCGCCACGACCCAGCCCGTGCAGCCGAAAAGGCGCATCTGAGCTCTTTTCAACCTTGAGGTAACTATGTCTGTGCGTTTGCTGGCGATGGCGCTGGCACCCCTGCTCGGCCTGTTCATCATTGCCCTGGGCAATGGCGTGCTGTCTTCCCTGACCACCCTGCGCCTGGGCGCCGCCGGCGAATCGGCGACCACTATCGGCGTAGTCTCCTCGGCCTACTTTATCGGCCTGACCCTGGGGGCGATCTTCAACGACCGCCTGATCCTGCGCATCGGCCACATCCGCGCCTACAGCAGCTTCGCCGCCCTGATCGGCGCGACCATCCTGCTGCAGGGCCTGTTCTACGACACCACCTGGTGGTTCGCCCTGCGCCTGATCAACGGCTGGGCCGCGGTCGGGGTGTTCCTGGTGATCGAGAGCTGGCTGCTGCTGGCCGGCGACGCCAAGATCCGTGGGCGCCTCCTGGCGCTGTACATGATCGCCTTCTATGGCGCCGGGGTGATCGCCCAGGCTGGCCTGGGCGAAGTCACCGGCTGGGGCGAGACCGCGCCGTTCATGGTTGCCGGCATGCTCGCCACGCTGTCGGTGCTGCCGATCGTGATCCTGCCACGGGTATCACCGCTGCTGGACCAGGTGGAGCCGCTCAAGCCGCGGCAATTGCTGGGTGTAGCGCCGACCGGGCTGGTCGGCTGCTTCGGCTCGGGGGTCGCCATCGCCGGGATCTACGCCCTGTTGCCGCTGTACCTGCAACGCATCGGCCTGGATGTGGGCAAGGTCGGCGACATGATGGCCTGGGTGATCCTTGGCGCCATGCTGCTGCAGTACCCGGTCGGGCGCTGGTCGGATCGCAAGGACCGCCAGGACGTGCTGATCGCCCTGGCCGCCCTGTGCACCGTGCTGTCGGTGCTGATCGTGCTGCTGCCGGCCGACACCGTGCTGCTGCCAGCACTGCTGTTCCTGCTCGGCGGCGGTGTGTTCGCGCTGTATCCAGTGGCCGTCAGCAGCGCCGCCGACCGTGCCCCGGCCGACGCGCTGGTGCCGATGATCCAGGGGCTGCTGTTGATCAACTCGCTGGGCTCGGCCATGGCGCCGCTGGCCATTTCACCGATGATGACCGCCTACGGCGAGGCCGGTTTGTTCTGGGCCTTTGCTGCCATCAACCTGACAATGGTCGGTTTCTTCCTCTGGCGCCGTGGCAAGCGCCCGGCACCGGAGCACCCGGCGCCCTTCGCGCCGACCGCGACCTTCTCGCCGACCGGCGCGGAGCTGCGGGTGACCGAGGACCTGATGCACGCGGCCCAGGAGCACCCGACGCTGGAGGCGATGGACACCACGCATGACCAGCAGGCGCCGCGTCCCGAGACGCACTGACCGCTCATACCAAGGACCGCCCGTCGCTTGACGGGCACCTTGGCGCGGCTGTGGCGGCCCAACCATGACACGTCATCCGACAGGAGATTCATCATGGCCAATCCACGTCCCCTCGCCTTGTTGCTGGCTCTGCTGCTTGGTAGCGGCGCCACCCTGAGCCTTGCGGCAACCGACATGAACGGTGGCGGCAGCCACACCGAACGCTCAACCGACCAGGGCAAGACTGCCGGTGACGGCAGTAGCGTCAACAGCCCCGGTGGCAGCAAGGACAACGACAGCAGTGACACCGGCACCGATTCCGATGCTGCCGACGGCGCTGCCGGTGGCTCCAACAGCACCGGTGAAGCCACAGGCTCCGGGGCTGGAGCGTCGGGCGGCAGCGCCGAGGATCAAGACAGCCGTTGACCCGACTGTCTGTCAACGCCAGTAGCGGGGCTCATCCGCCACTCGCTGATGCTCGGCAAACAGCAGCGGCAGTTGTTCCTTGAGAAAATCCAGCCAGGTGCGCACCTTGGCGTCCAGAAAATGCCGCGACGGGTAGATCGCGTAGATCTCCCGTTGGCGCAGCCGATGCGGCGCCAGCAACCGGCACAGGCGCCCCTCCTCCATGGCCTGGCTGGCCGAATAGTAAGGCAACAGACCCACCCCCATGCCCAGCTCGGTGGCCTTGAGCATGGCGTCGGCGACGTTGGTGAGGAAGGTGTCCTGGGGCACGATCACACAGCTGTCGGAATGCCCCTCGAACGACCAGTCCTCCTCGAACAGCGGGTCGACCGTGCGCAGGCAGACATGCTCATGCAGGTCCTCAGGCCGCTCGGGCACGCCGTGGCGGGCCAGGTACTCGGGGGAGGCGCAGAGAATGCTGTGGATGCTGCCCAGCGGGATAGCGATCAGTTGCGAATCCGGCAGCCCCTGTCCGATGGTGATCACCACATCATGCCCCTCGGCCAGCGGGTCGGGGTTGCGCTGCGACAGCGTCAGTTCCATCACCACTTCCGGGCAAGTGGCGTTGTAGCGCGCCACCAGCGGCATCATCAGCAAGCCCAGGCCATGGGTGCAATGAAAACGCAAGTGGCCGCGAGGCGTGAGGTGGGCGCCACGGGCCTCGTCCACCGCCTCCTCGGTGAGCAGCATGATCTGTCGGGTACGCTCCAGAAACCGCTCCCCCGCCTCGCTCATGCGCAAGCGCCGGGTGGTGCGGTGCAGCAGGCGGGTCTGCAGCTGATTCTCAAGCTCCGCGACGATCCGCGACACCTGCGCCGCCGAAATGTCCAGGGCCTGGGCCGCCGCGGCGAAGCTGCCGCATTCAACTACCCGGGCGAAGGTTCGCATCGCATGCAACATGTCCATGGGCCGACACCCTCATTCATACATGAAAGGCAACAATCTATCACGGGATAGCCCATTTATTGTGAAACACAAATGAATGGATCATTAGGTTATCCGCACTGAATGAGGAGCCTGTCATGAACCGTTCCATCGCCCTGCTCGCCCTGAGCGCCACCCTCGCCTCGTTTGGCGCATTGGCCGACACCACCGCCAGCACCTACGAATACGGCATGCCGCTGGACATCGCCAAAGTCATCTCGATCACCCCGGCCAGCAACGACGCCGACTGCCAGGTGGGCACCGCGCACATGGTCTACGTCGACCACCAGGGCCAGACCCGCGAAGTCGACTACCGGCAGATGGGCAACTGCTCGCAGCTCTAAGCCCAGGGAAAAATACCAGCCATCTTGCTGAAAGTGCATTTGCCCGCCCGCGACACCGCCGCATGATCTGCCGGGACAACAACAAGAACGTCCCGGACCATGAATACGATCGATACCTCCACGGCCACGCCCGTGCGCGCCTGCGACGCCACCCATGCCCGCATCACCTGGCGGCTGATGCCGCTGCTGCTGGTGTGCTACCTGTTCGCCCATCTGGATCGCATCAATATCGGCTTCGCCAAGATGCAGATGAGCGCCGACCTGGGCTTTTCCGACACGGTCTACGGCCTGGGCGCCGGCCTGTTCTTCATCGCCTACGCGCTGTTCGGCGTGCCCAGCAACCTGGCCCTGGAGCGAATCGGGCCGCGGCGCTGGATCGCCACCCTGATGGTGGTCTGGGGCCTGTTGTCCACCGGCATGATGTGGGTGCAGGACGCTGCCGGCTTCTATACCTTGCGGTTTCTGCTGGGGGTGGCCGAAGCGGGCTTTTTCCCTGGCATCCTCGTGGTGCTCAACCGCTGGTACCCTGCGCGGCGGCGCGCGCAAGTCACCGCGTTGTTCGCCATTGCCGTGCCCCTCGCCGGGGTGGTCGGGGGGCCGTTGTCCGGCGGTATCCTCCAGGCCTTTCACGACCAGGGCGGCCTGCGCGGCTGGCAATGGATGTTCCTGATCGAGGGCCTGCCGGTGGTGCTGCTCGGACTGGTGGTGCTCAAGTGCCTGCCGGACAGCTTCGAGCAGGTCGCTTGGCTCGATGCCGGGCAAAAGCGCGCATTACGCGAAGAAATGACCGGCGAGGAGCGGCACAAACCCATCAGTTCGCTGCGCGGCCTGTTCGGCAACGCGCAGGTCTGGTTACTGGTGACGGTGTATTTCGCGGTGATGTTGGCGGTCAACACCCTGGCCTTCTGGATGCCCAGCTTGATCCACGGCGCCGGCATCGGCAGCGACGGCCAGGTCGGCCTGCTCAGCGCCATCCCCTACCTGGCCGGGTGCCTGTTCATGCTCGGTTGCGGGCGCTCCTCGGACCGCCGGCGCGAACGCCGCTGGCACCTGTGCGCGCCGCTGCTGATGGCCGCCGCCGGTATCGCCCTGGCCGGCTCGGCACCGGGCAATGCCTTGCTGGTGATGACCGGGCTGGTGGTTGCCGGCATGGGCGCCAGCGCCGCCCTGCCGATGTTCTGGCAACTGCCGCCGGCGTTCCTGGCAGGTAGCGCCCAGGCCGCCGGTATCGCCATGATCAGCTCGTTCGGCAGCATCGCCTCGTTCGCCGCGCCCTACCTGATCGGCTGGATGCGCGACAGCACCGCCAACCCGGGCCTGGCCCTGCAGGTACTGGCCGTGGCCATCGTGCTTGGGGGTGTGCTGGTGCTTAAGGTGCCAGCCAGCGTGGTCAACCCCAAGTAAGAGGCCTCAAGCCAGCAGGTCGCTGATCCAGCGTGCCTGGCGGGTCATCTCCCGCAGCTTGTCCTCGGGCACCGGTTGACGTGCCCGGGCGAAGTTGGCCAGGGTCTGTTGCTTCTGACGCAGCATACGCTGCCATTTGAACTGGAAGGCCGGGCTGCGCGCCTGCATCAGCAGCGGACCAAAATACAGCTCCTCAGCCGTGTAGGTGACCGCGTCGGCACGTTCGGCGACGATGATCTCGTAGTCGAAACGGTTTTCCCGCAGCACTTCCTCAGCGACGATCCGGTAGTCGTTGTCCATCAGCCACTGGCGCAACGCCGGCTCGCCGCCGTTGGGTTGCAGGACCAGGCGCTCGTGCCCGCCCAAGTCCTGTTTGCCGGCCTCGAGAATATCGCGAATGGTCTCGCCGCCCATGCCGCAGAGGGTGATCGCGGTGATGCCGTCACCCGGTTCGATGGCCGCAAGGCCGCTGGCATGACGCACGGTGATGCGATCCTCCAGGCCGTTCTCGCGCACGGTGCGTCGTGCAGCCTCGTAGGGCGTGAGCGCCACCTCGCCAGCCACCGCCGCGACAATCGCAGCGCGGCGCGCCAGCGCCACCGGCAGGTAGCCATGGTCCGAGCCGATATCGGCCAGGCGCGCCCCGGCCGGCACATGGGCGGCCACCCGTTCCAGACGCATGGACAATGTGTGTTCGTTCAACGCAAGCCTCTTCTGACAACCTGGGCCCGGCGCCAGTGGCCGGGTCGGGGCGCGATTCTGACCGCCCGCGGCACGCATTTCAAATACCCGCGACCGGCCGCCACGCCTCGACCAGCCCGACCCGCTCGCGTAGGCTTGGCGGTTTCCTTCCGTTGCAAGGCGAACCCCCATGGCAAACACCGACATTATCTACACCCCCGACCCGGACGCCGACTCGATCTCCTCGGACGTTGCCGAGTACAACGGCATCCTGGTCAGCACCCAGATCCCCGTGCAGGCCGACGGCAGCCTAAAGCTGGGCGATATCACCACCCAGTGCGAATGCACCCTGCAGGCGCTCAAGGTCGCCCTGGAGCGCGCCGGCAGTTCGATGGACCGGGTACTGCACCTGACCATCTACCTGACCGACATGGCCGACCGGGCGGCGTTCAACGAGGTGTACCAGCGGTTCTTCAAGAAGCCATGGCCGGTGCGCGCGGCGGTGGGCGTGGCTGCGCTGGCGTTCGAGGGGATGCGTGTGGAAGTGACGGCGATGGCGGCCAAGGGCTGATCGCCTCAAGTCGACTTTTCTTGCACTACGCCGCCTGCCAACTGCATCTGCTTGTCAGGCGGCGTGCCCCTCAAACCGAATTAGTAGTCAGGGTGCTCGTCCGACTAGCTCGTCTTCCTTGTGAGGCACCATCAGGTTGTCTTATAGACGCCCCTCTGGCGTTCAACTCCTGGACTTTCTCTGACCCCTTGCGAGCAAGTTCTTTATACTTCCCACTCAAGTCCCCAGCCATGGCATCGCTCATTTTGGAGGCACCAGCGGTCAGAAGATTGAGCACCGGTAGAACGATTTCCCCAACCGGATCAGATACGCCAGGGGCAGCTGGAATGATGTCGACAGCCTTGGCACTCATCTGAAGCTCGTTGTACGTACCGCCTGCCGCAACAGCAAATGCAACAGTACTGGTCACAGCGCCGAGTACAGCTTGTCCTACATCCCTTTTGGAAAGCGCCGGGAGATCCCTGACCGCTGCTGGATCTAGCGTCAGTGCCTTGGCTCTGTCCACGTTGTAACTGAACATGTTCCAAAGGGTCAGCAAGTGCTCATGCAACTTCCCTGACGCATACCCGCCAGCCGTGTACAACGCCACGTTCAACGTCGCGACACGCCCCGTTGGATCGTTCCGGTTAACAGGGTCACCCATGCAGTACGCGTAGACATTCAAGCCCCCCACCGCAAACGGACTCAATCGATCGGGCGAGTTAAACCGCATCAGCAAAGGATTAAAGGTCCGATGCCCATTGCCCAGGTGGTAATGGCCTGTCAGTGAGTCACGGGCCTGGCCGCAATAGGCCAAAACTGCTCCACGCTTATCAGAAACCGCCCCATACGGCGTGTAAGCCCTAGGCAGGCTGGAGCTCCCCAACACTGATCGCTGCTGGTCGATCACAGCCAAACGGTTGGAAGTCATCGCATAACCTTTCGCAGAAAGATTTTGGGCCCAACGCTATCACCACCGCGCCGCACGCATAACTGACAAAAATGCCAGGCCCACTACCACCGTTTGGGCAAGTTCATCAGTTATGGATGCCCCCGCCCCGATTCACCGTTACAATGCCCGCCTTACCGTGACAGCCCGAACCTATAACGACATGTCCCTTCCAAAGCACCACCTGGAACTGCTCAGCCCTGCCCGTGACGTGAGCATCGCCCGCGAAGCGATCCTGCACGGCGCCGACGCCATCTACATCGGCGGCCCGAGCTTCGGCGCGCGCCACAACGCCTGCAACGAGGTCAGTGATATCGCCGAACTGGTGGAGTTCGCCCGGCGCTACCATGCCCGCGTATTTACCACCATCAACACCATCCTCCACGACAACGAGCTGGAGCCTGCGCGCAAGCTGATCCATCAGCTGTACGACGCCGGTGTCGATGCGCTGATCGTGCAGGACCTGGGGGTGATGGAGCTGGATATCCCGCCGATCGAGCTGCACGCCAGCACCCAGACCGACATCCGCACCCTGGAGCGGGCCAAGTTCCTCGACCAGGCCGGTTTCTCCCAGCTGGTGCTGGCCCGCGAGCTGAACCTGCAGCAGATCCGCGCCATCGCCGCCGAGACAGACGCGGCCATCGAGTTCTTCATCCACGGCGCGCTGTGCGTGGCCTTCTCCGGCCAGTGCAACATCTCCCACGCCCAGACCGGTCGCAGCGCCAACCGTGGCGACTGCTCCCAGGCCTGCCGCCTGCCGTATACCCTCAAGGACGACCAGGGCCGCGTGGTGGCCTTCGAGAAGCACCTGCTGTCGATGAAGGACAACAACCAGACCGCCAACCTGCGCGACCTGGTCGATGCCGGCGTGCGCTCGTTCAAGATCGAGGGCCGCTACAAGGACGTGGCCTACGTGAAGAACATCACCGCCCACTACCGCAAGGAGCTCGACGCCATCCTCGAGGACCGCCCCGAGCTGGCCCGCGCCTCGAGTGGGCGTACCGAACACTTCTTCGTGCCGGACCCGGACAAGACCTTCCACCGCGGCAGCACCGACTACTTCGTCAGTGATCGCAAGATCGACATCGGCGCCTTCGACTCGCCGACCTTCACCGGCCTGCCGGTCGGCGTGGTGGAGAAAGTCGGCAAACGCGACCTGCTGGTGGCCACCGATGTGCCGCTGACAAACGGCGACGGCCTCAATGTGCTGGTCAAGCGTGAAGTCGTGGGCTTTCGCGCCAACATCGCCGAACTCAAGAGCGAATCCGAGGAAGACGGCCAGAAGCGCTACCGCTACCGTGTCGAGCCCAACGAGATGCCCGAGGGCCTGTACAAGCTACGCCCCAACCACCCGCTGTCGCGCAACCTCGACCACAACTGGCAGCAGGCGCTGCAGCGCACCTCCGCCGAGCGTCGGGTGGGTGTCGAGTGGCATGCGGTACTGCGCGAACAGCGCCTGATGCTCACCCTCAGCAGTGAAGAGGGTGTCAGTGTGCAAGTGGCCCTGGACGGGCCGTTCGGTGCAGCCAACAAGCCACAGCAGGCCCTGGACCAACTGCACGACCTGCTCGGCCAGCTGGGGACCACGATGTACCACGCCACGGCCATCGAGCTCGATGCCCCGCAGGCTTACTTCATCCCCAACTCGCAGCTCAAGGCCCTGCGCCGCGAAGCCATCGAGGCGCTGACCGAAGCCCGGGTCAAGGCGCACCCGCGTGGCGGACGCAAGGCCGAGACCACGCCACCGCCGGTGTATCCGGAGTCGCACCTGTCGTTCCTGGCCAACGTCTACAACCAGAAGGCCCGCGACTTCTACCACCGCCACGGCGTGCAGCTGATCGACGCGGCCTACGAGGCCCATGAAGAGCACGGCGAAGTGCCGGTGATGATCACCAAGCACTGCCTGCGCTTCTCCTTCAACCTGTGCCCCAAGCAGGCCAAGGGCGTGACCGGCGTACGCACCAAGGTGGCGCCGATGCAGCTGATCCAGGGTGACGAGGTGCTGACCCTGAAGTTCGACTGCAAACCCTGCGAGATGCATGTGATCGGCAAGATGAAGAGCCACATCATCGACCTGCCGACCCCGGGCAGCGCAGTGGCCCAGGTGGTTGGGCACATCAGCCCGGAAGACCTGCTCAAGACCATCCCACGCGCGCCGCACTGAAAGACGACCCGCCGTCGCTCCACGGGATTTCATCGGCGGCGGGTCTAGACTGAACAGGGGGCTGCCACACGTGGAGGTGTGAGATGAGCCAGTTCAAGCGATTGTTGGTCATGCTCGGCCCGCAGATGCGCCATACGCCTGCCCTGCAGCGCGCCGCGGCGCTGGCCGAATCCAGCGGGGCCCTGCTGGATCTCAACGTCTTCGTCGACGATGTCGACACCTTCGGCCTGATGAGCGACGGCCGCGAACGCGAACGCTTGCTCGAGGACAACCGCCAGTGGCTGGCTGACGAGGCCGAGCAACTGCGCAATGCCGGCCTGGATGTCTCCACCGAACTGCTGTTGACCCGCGACCCGTTGGGCAGCCTGCTGGAGCAGGTCGAGCGCCTGGGCTGCGACCTGCTGGTCAAGGACGTGCAGCATGAACCCATCCTCAAGCGCCTGCTGGTGACACCGCTGGACTGGCAACTGCTCAAGGACAGCCCGGTGGCGGTGCACCTGGTCAGCGATATCCGCTTGCCCCTGCCCCGACAGATCGCCGCGGCGGTCGACCTCAACAGCCATGGCACTGGCGAACACCTGGACGACCAGGTGATCCGTAGCGCCCACGCCCTGGCCCTGCAGTGCGACGCCGAGCTGCACCTGTTGCACGTATGCGATGCGGCCAGGACCCATATCGCCGATTTCGGCGCCGGGACCGTGACCATGCCAGGTTTCGACACCAGCGTGCGCACGGCCCAGCGCACGGCGTTCAACCGCCTGGGCGACCACTACCAGATCGACCTGGAGCGCCGCCACTTCCTCGAAGGACCGGCGGTCAAGGCGATCACCCAGTACATCGCCGACCACCGGGTGGATGTGATCGTCATGGGCAACCACCGGCACGATGCCTTGCAGGCATTTCTCGGCGGCACGACGGCGCATGTGCTGGAGCACCCGCTGTGCAATGTGCTGGCGATCAAGGCCGTGCGTTAACGACTAAAGCCCGCTCCCTCGCGGCAGGAGCGGGCTTGCCCGGCTCAGAAGGCTTTGCTGTAGAACAGCGAGTACGACTCGATCCCATCGTTAGGCTGCTTCAACCCGGCGTTGGAATAGTGCATCGCGCGAATACCGATCTTCTGCTCTGCCGGCAGTTTCAGGCCAAAACCGATCCGGTCCTCGAAGTTCACCGACGAACCCAGGCGCTGGTCGCCCACATCCGTCTTGGAGAATGCCGCCAGGCCGATCCCGGCCTCGATGAACGGGGTGTAGGTGAAGCCACTGAACTCATAGACGAACACCGGGCTGAACGACAGCGAATGGGCGCCGCTGGCCTCCCCGCCCTCCCAGTAGGTGTAGGCCGCGTCCCAGTAACCGGTCAGGTGACCAGTGCTGCTTTCCAGCCATTTCTTGTCCCAGTCGAACGACAACCCGATACGGTAGGTCATGTCACCCTGGCTAGTGGCGCCCACGGCACCGGATACTTGGGCGGCCTGGGCCAGGTTGGCGCCGGCGCATGCCAATACGGCGACAACCAACGCTGTGGCGAGACGGGTCTTCATTAAATGACTTCTCCTGATGGTCTTCACGGGCAGGCCCACGATCTTGCGCGTGCCTGCGGGCAAGTGGGGGCTGCGCCCCTCGTTGTGCACCGGCGACCCGGCACATCCAACCGGGTTACAAGTGGTAATACTTCTTCGATTATTGTCCGAATGAACAGAAAGTGGAAAGTGATTTGCCACTATTGTTTAAGGACACTGCGTTCCATTCAAGGGTTCATTCGTTTTGCGCCTCTTCGTGTTCGCCGCGAAGGCTCCTGCGCCTGCGAGATCGAGGGCAGCCCTCACTGGCTCAATCGCCTTGCGCCCAAAACACCTTGGAAGGGCTGACCCTCAGCGCCAGTTCAGATCAACCCGCGCCGGCGCCTTGCCGTCCACCGTCACCTGCTGCTGCACGGTCCGGCCATCGGCATTGCCGATCACCCGGTAGTGCCCCGCAGGCAACTGCACGAAGATCAGCGGCCCCACGTCCTGTAGCGCCAGCACCGATTGCCCCTGGGCCGACTGGATATCCAGCGCAGCACCGCTCTGGAACTTGCCGTCCGCTCCCGTCGAGAGGGTGATATGCAGGTCATAGCCGGGCGTGCGGCGCAGGGCATTGGCCTCGTCCTGGCCAATACCGCCTTGTAGGTAGCGGATGCCGTTCTGCTTCTGGGGTTGCTTCCGAGGCAGGGATTCGCATCGCCGCGCACCGTTAGTCCATCAGGGCGCGGGCAGCTCACGACGCTCTTCGAGCAGCTTGATGAACATGCTCAAACTGCGCGACACCGTGCCCCGCCGCCACACCAGCCAGGTCTTCAGGTAGCGGAAGTCCTCGGCCATCGGCCAGGCGCTAACCGTGCTGCACCCCGGCATGCTGTCAAGCATGCTGCGCGGCATCATCGCCAGACCCGCGCCGGCACTGACGCAGGCGAGCATGCCGTGGTACGACTCCATTTCGTGGATCTTGCCCGGCACCGCCTGGTCGTGGACGAACCAGCTCTCGAAATGGTGGCGGTACGAGCAGTTGGCGCGGAACGCGTAGATGCTCGACCCGTTGACATCACGGGCGCGGCTGACCGGCGGGTGGTTCAGCGGCGCGATGACCATCATCTCTTCCTCGAACACCGGCATGCCCTCGAGCGTCGGGTGCAGCACCGGGCCATCGACGAAGGCCGCCACCAGGCGTCCGGACAGCACGCCTTCGAGCATGGTCCCCGACGGGCCGGTGGACAGGTCCAGGTCGACCTTGGGGTAGCGCTGGTTGTACGCCGCCAGCAAGGCCGGGATGCGCACCGCCGCGGTGCTTTCCAGCGAACCCAGGGCGAAGGTGCCCTGGGGATCCTCGCCCGCCACGGTCAACCGCGCCTCGTGCACCAGGTCGAGGATGCGCCGGGTGTATTCAAGGAAGTTCCAGCCGGCCGGCGACAGGCGCAGGCGGCTTTTCTCGCGAATGAACAGCTCGACGCCCAGGTCTTCCTCCAACTGCTTGATGCGGGTGGTCAGGTTCGACGGTACCCGATGGATCTGCTGGGCGGCGGCGCTGATGCTGCCGTGCTCGGCCACGGCCTTGAACATCTCGAGTTGCACCAGGTCCACGATCATTCTCCAAACGTGAATGTTTCGCTCATTATTATTCAGTTTTCATTAAAGCGCGCCACCCCTAGTCTGGGCTCATCCGATCAAAACAACGAGAGTCCTGCCATGAGCGAGATCAGCAGCCTGACCCACGCCATTTCCGTCGATCCCTACAGCGGCGAACGGATCGGCCACTACGCCTTCGACACCGACGCCGCGCTGGACGCGGCGCTGCAACGCGCCAAGGCCGGCTACAACCAGTGGCGCAACGTGTCGCTGGGTCAGCGCAGCGAGTACCTGGTCGAGCTCGGGCGGGCCCTGCAGGCCAACGCCGAAGTCTTCGCCCAGATGATCGCCCGCGAGATCGGCAAGCCGATCAGCCAGGCACGTGGCGAAGTCAGCAAATGTGTCGGCCTGTGCCAGTGGTACGCCGAGCACGGTCCGGCCATGCTGGCGCCGGAGCCGACCCAGATCGAAAAAGCCCGCATCGAATACCGCCCGCTGGGCCCGATCCTCGCCGTGATGCCATGGAACTTCCCGGTCTGGCAGGTGCTGCGCGGCGCGGTACCGGCGCTGCTGGCGGGCAATACCTATGTGCTCAAACACGCGCCCAACGTAATGGGCAGCGCCTACCTGCTGGCCGACCTGTTCAAGCGCGCCGGCCTGCCTGAAGGCGTATTCGAGGTGATCAATGTCACCCCCGAAGGCGTCACCCGCGCCATCAACGACCCGCGCATCGCCGCTATCACCCTCACCGGTAGCGTGCGCGCCGGCATGGCCATTGGCGCGCAGGCCGGTGCGGCGCTTAAGAAGTGCGTGCTGGAGCTGGGCGGCTCCGATCCGTTCATCGTACTGGCCGATGCCGACCTCGATGCTGCCGTGAAGGCCGCCGTGATTGGCCGCTACCAGAACACCGGCCAGGTCTGCGCCGCCGCCAAGCGCCTGATCGTCGAAGAAAGCATTGTCGAGGCGTTCACCCACAAGTTCGTCGAGGCCACCCGTGCGCTGACCATCGGCAATCCGCTGGACGACGCCACCTACATCGGCCCGATGGCACGCTACGACTTGCGCGATGAACTCGATGGCCAGGTCCAGGCAACCCTTGCCGAAGGCGCCACCCTGCTGCTGGGGGGCAAGAAGGTCGAAGGCGCGGCCAACTTCTACGAGCCGACCGTGTTCGCCAACGTCACTCCGGACATGACCGCGTTCAAACAGGAGCTGTTCGGCCCGGTGGCGGCGATCATCAGCGCTCGTGACGCCGAGCACGCGGTGGCGCTGGCCAACGACAGCGAGTTCGGCCTGGCCGCGACCATCTACACCGCCGACTACGCCTTGGCCGAGCGCATGACCGCTACGCTGGACACCGGCGGCGTGTTCATCAACGGCTACTGCGCATCCGACCCCCGTGTGGCGTTCGGTGGCGTGAAGAAAAGTGGCTTTGGCCGCGAGCTGTCGCACTTCGGCGTGCGCGAGTTCACCAATGCCCAGACGGTGTGGCTGGATCGCAACTGATCTGGCGGCTTGCCCCCGCTGCCGAGCGGGGGCAAGAAACTTCGAAACCGCGAGCGCGCTGCCGGCCGGTCAGCCCCTGCCGCGCCGAAGCGTCTCACTGGGCAGTTCGTGAAACAGCTGCCGGTAGCTTTCGGAAAACCGCCCCAGGTGCCAGAACGACCAACGCATCGCCACCTCGGCAACGGTCGCGTCCCCCACCAGCAGGTCACGCCGCGCGCCGTTCAGACGACGCAGGCGCAACCACTGCGCCGGTGGCAGGTTGGTGAAACCCTTGAAGGCTTGCTGCAACTGACGCACGGAAACACCGGCAACCTTGGCCAACTGCAGCAGATTGAGGGTTTCGTCGGGGCAGTCGGCGGCCCACTCGCTGACCCGACGCATGATCGCCCGTTCCTCGTCGCGCCGCCCCAACGCATCCCCCTGCAGATGCTGCCCGGCGTTGTCGAGGATGAACAGGCAGTCCTCCAGCAACTGCTCGCCCAACGCCCCGCCTTCCAGCGGGCAATCGGCCTGGCCCAAGCGGGTCAGCGTGGCGCTCAGCCAGTTGCCGAACAAAGCATTTTGCTGGCAGCTCAGTGGCACCATGAACAAGCCGCGCAGGCGTTCCAGGTCGAGGCCATGGCTGGCCAAAAACGGCTGCTCGAACACCACCGCCACCTCCTGGTAGTTCTCCGGGGTGATCCAGATATTGCGGCTGTCTTCGTTGAGTAGATAGAGGCTGTTTTCGCTGCGGTCGAAGCAGAACGCCAGGGCGCCGCTGGGCGCGCGAAAGAACTGCTCGACCCGGGTATTCAGGCGCTCCTCGTACACCTCCACGCCATCGAGGCCAAGCCAGCGCAACTGACCGTTGAAATGCCCGGGGGACATCTGCCGGTATTGCTGCTGCCAGCCAGGGGTGGCGCGGGTCTGTTCGGTCACATCGGTGGTGCGGTAATCCTGGACCTGCAAGGCGGTTGGCGTTGTCACGCGCTGTCCTAGATGCACTCTTTTGGTGCATTGCTTGTCGAAAAAAGTGGATAGATCGCCGCGGAGGCTGCGACCAAGATAGTCCTCAGCGTCACCTGTGGGAAGTGCCCTGCGGCGATGAACGCCTTGCGTCCCACCACAACTACCCAACCAAGAGGTTTGTATGAACGCCCCCTTCGATCAGCTGTCCACCTGGCTGAAAGAACACCGGATCACCGAAGTCGAATGCGTGATCAGCGACCTGACCGGCATCGCCCGCGGCAAGATCGCCCCGACCGCCAAGTTCCTCCACGAGCGCGGCATGCGCCTGCCGGAGAGCGTGCTGCTGCAGACCGTCACCGGCGACTACGTCGACGACGACATCTATTACAGCCTGCTCGACGCCGCCGACATCGACATGGTCTGCCGCCCCGATCCCACGGCGGTGTACCAGATCCCGTGGGCCATCGAACCGACCGCGATCGTCATCCACGACACCTTCGACAAGCAGGGCAACCCCATCGAGCTGTCGCCGCGCAACGTGCTGAAGAAGGTCCTCAAGCTGTATGCCGACAAGGGCTGGCAACCGATCGTCGCGCCGGAGATGGAGTTCTACCTGACCCAGCGCTGCGAAGACCCGGACTTGCCTTTGCAGGTGCCGCTGGGCCGCTCGGGTCGCGCCGAGAGTGGCCGCCAGTCATTCTCCATCGATGCCGCCAACGAATTCGACCCGTTGTTCGAGGACGTCTACGACTGGTGCGAAATCCAGGGCCTGGACCTGGACACGCTGATCCACGAGGACGGCCCGGCGCAAATGGAGATCAACTTCCGACACGGCGACGCCCTGGACCTGGCCGACCAGATCACCGTGTTCAAACGCACGATGCGCGAGGCGGCGCTCAAGCACAACGTCACCGCCACCTTCATGGCCAAGCCGATCACCGACGAGCCGGGCAGCGCCATGCACCTGCACCAGAGCGTGGTCGACATCGCCACCGGCAAGCCGATCTTCGCCAATGACGACGGCAGCATGAGCGAGCTGTTCCTGCACCATATCGGCGGCCTGCAAAAATACATTCCCAAGCTGCTGCCGATGTTCGCGCCGAACGTCAACTCGTTCCGTCGTTTCCTGCCCGACACCTCGGCGCCGGTGAACGTCGAGTGGGGCGAGGAAAACCGCACCGCCGGGCTGCGCGTGCCGACCTCCAGCCCCGAAGCGATGCGCGTGGAGAACCGCCTGCCGGGCGCCGACGCCAACCCCTACCTGGCCATCGCCGCGAGCCTGTTGTGCGGCTATATCGGCATGGTCGAAAAACTCGAGCCCAGCGCCCCGGTGCAGGGCCGCGCCTACGAGCGACGCAATCTGCGCCTGCCGATCACCATCGAAGATGCGCTGCAGCACATGGAAGACTGCGAAAAGGTCCAGCAGTACCTGGGGCAGCAGTTCGTCCAGGGCTATGTTGCGGTCAAGCGTGCCGAGCATGAGAACTTCAAGCGCGTCATCAGCTCGTGGGAGCGGGAGTTCCTGCTGCTCAGCGTGTGATCCGCCTTGGGGGTACCGTGCCCCCCTTCACTGACAAGCCCGCTCCCACACCAGCAACACCATTGCTGTGGGAACCGGCTTGCCGGCGATGGGCTGCAAAGCAGCCCCTACACCACCGAATTCGAAGAACAAGACCAACGAGGTGTCGACATGCGTTATCCGCAAGCTTTGATCCCCGCAACCTTCGCCCTGCTGTTCGGCGCCGCCGTCCAGGCCCAGCCGACGGTGAGCGTGTACAACTGGACCGACTACATCGGTGACACCACCCTGGCCGACTTCCAGGCCAGCAGCGGGATCAAGGTGGTCTATGACGTGTTCGATTCCAACGAAACCCTGGAGGGCAAGCTGCTGGCCGGGCGCACCGGCTACGACGTGGTCGTGCCCTCCAACCATTTCCTTGCGCGCCAGGCCCAGGCCGGCGCGTTCCTGCCGCTGGATCGCAGCAAGCTGCCGAACTGGCAGCACCTGGACCCGCAGCTGCTCAAGCAGCTGGAGCAGAACGACCCGGGCAACCAGTACGCCGTACCGTACCTCTGGGGCACCAATGGCATCGGCTATAACGTCGACAAGGTCAAGGCGGTGCTGGGCATCGACAAGATCGATTCCTGGGCGGTGCTGTTCGAAGCCGAGAACCTGAAAAAGCTCAAGCAGTGCGGCGTGGCATTCATGGACTCGCCGGACGAACTGTTCCCGGCCATCCTCAACTACCTGGGCATGAACCCGCGCAGCGAGAAGGCCGACGACTACCGCAAGGCCGAGGCCCGCCTGCTGGAGCTGCGCCCCTATATCACCTACTTCCACTCCTCCAAGTACGTCTCGGACCTGGCCAATGGTGATGTCTGCATCGCCTTCGGCTATTCCGGCGACGTGCTGCAGGCCGCCCACCGCGCCGAGGAGGCTGGCAATGGTGTCAAGGTCGCCTACAGCATTCCCAAGGAAGGCAGCAACCTGTGGTTCGACCTGCTGGCCATCCCCAAGGACGCCAAGAACCCCGAGCAGGCCCTGGCCTTCATCAACTACCTGCTCGACCCCAAGGTGATCGCCAAGGTCAGCGCCACGGTCGGCTATGCCAACGCCAACCCGGATGCCAAGGCCGACATGGACCCGGCGCTGGTGAACAACCCCGAGATCTATCCGCCCCAGGACGTGCTGGACAACCTGTATGTTTCGACCATGCAGAGCCCCGCGATCCTGCGGCAGATGACCCGCTCCTGGAGCAAGATCAAGTCCAATCGCTGAGCCGAGCCCACCCATGCCACAGATGAACGAACACACCGCCTCCTACTACGCCGCCTCGGCGCGCCAGACGGCCACCTACCCTGCGCTCGACCAGGACCTGCAGGCCGATGTCTGCGTGGTCGGCGGTGGCCTGACTGGGGTCAACGCCGCCCTGGAACTGGCCGAGCGCGGCCTCTCGGTGATCCTGCTGGAAGCGCGCCGCATCGGCTGGGGCGCCAGCGGGCGCAACGGCGGCCAACTGATCCGCGGCATCGGCCATGACGTCTCCGGTTTCGCCCGCCACGTCGGCCAGGACGGCGTGCGCTACCTCCAGCAGGCCGGCATCGATTCGGTGGCCCTGGTGGCCAATCGCATCGAGCAGTACGGTATCGAATGCGACCTGCGCTGGGGCTTCTGCGAGCTGGCCAACACCCCCGCCCAGTTCGCCGCCTTCGAAGACGAGCAGCGCGACCTGGCCGAACTGGGTTATCGCCACGAAACCCGCCTGGTCAACCCCGATCGCATGCACGAGATCGTCGCCAGCGACCTGTACGCCGGCGGCCTGGTGGACATGGGCTCGGGCCACCTGCACCCGCTCGACCTGGTCCAGGGCGAGGCCCGCGCCGCCCTCGGCCTTGGCGTACGGATCTTCGAGCAAAGCCCGGTGCTGCGCATCGAGCATGGCCGAACGGTGACGCTGCACACTGCCCGGGGCAAGGTGCGCGCCCAGAGCCTGATCCTGGGTTGCAACGCCCATCTCGACGAACTGGAACCGCGCCTGTGCGGCAAGGTGCTGCCGGCCGGCAGCTACGTGGTGGCCACCGAGCCCTTGCCCGAGGCCCTGGCGCGTACGCTGATCCCAAGGAACATGGCGCTGTGCGACCAGAAGGTGGGGCTGGACTATTACCGGCTGACTGCCGATCGCCGCCTGCTGTTTGGCGGCGCCTGTCACTACTCCGGGCGCGACCCCAAGGACATCGGCGCCTACATGCGGCCCAAGGTGCTCAAGGTGTTCCCGCAACTGGCCGAGGTGCGCCTGGACTACCAGTGGGGCGGCATGATCGGCATCACCGCCAACCGTTTCCCCCAGGTCGGCCGCCTCGGCCAGCACCCCAACGTGTTCTATGCCCAGGGCTATTCCGGGCATGGCCTGAACGTCACCCACTGGACCGCGAAGCTGCTCGCCGAGGCCATCGCCACCGAGCACAGCCAGGGGTTCGACGTGTTCAGCGCGGTGCCGCACCTGACCTTCCCCGGCGGCAAGGCACTGCGCTCGCCTCTGCTGGCGCTGGGCATGCTGTGGTACCGGTTGCGCGAGGCGCTGGGCTGACAACCCTGCTTCAGAGGATGGCCTGCAGCCCCTTGTCGGCAATGATGTTCAGTAGCTTCAAGGCGGGCCCTGCCGGGCGTGTTTCGCCCTGCTCCCACTTGCGTACCGTCGATGCGCTGGTGTGCAGGTGGAGGGCGAACACCGGTTGGCTGAAGTTCAGCGCTTCGCGCAGGTGGCGGATGTCCTGGGCGCTGAATGCCCGCACCGGGGCCGGACAGATCGCCTCGAAGTCGCGCAACGTGACCTTGCCGACGGCACCTGCCTGCTCGAGGTCCGAGAGGTCGACGCGTAGTGATTCAATGAGCTTGCTGGTCACAGTGGACCTCCATCAATACGCCACAACCCAATGCCTTGGCCAGGGCGTGGGGTGACAATTTCAGAAAGACCCTGCCGGCGAACTGAAGCGCTTTCTGCTCGGCCGGCGTGACATTGGCCATGTCGCTCTTGGCGAACCCATGAAGGAACACGTAGCGACTGCCGATGCGAGCCGACAGCAGTGTTCGGTAGCCTCCCCGCTTGCCGCTGCACAGGCCCGCAACACGTTTCTTGAACAGCAAGCAACCAAGGCTCGCGTCAACCAGCCCACTCTGCATTTCCAGGACAGCGCGGCAGCGCAGGTGGTCTGGTACGCACTCCTTGAGTTGCCAGCGGGCAAACTCCCTTCGCTTGTAGACATCCATGGCCGGCACTCCTAAACATACCCGTAAAGGGCATACTTTTCCAGCTTCAAAGACCAATGGATAGTCGGCGCACTCAGACAGCGCCGTAGGAAACGGCAACCGTCAACACCTGACCGCTGGCCTTCGGCCAACCACCTGCTAGCGTTGTTCTGGCCACTTCCCTCATGGACCTCGTCATCATGAAGCACCTGCCTCGCACCACCCTGCTGTGCGCTGCTCTGCTGGCCTTGGTTGCCTGCTCCAGCAACCGTGTCGATCCCAAGGACTATTCCGGTTTCCTGAAGGACTACAGTCGCCTGAAGCCCGCCGAGAGCGTCTCCGGCGCGCCAGTGATGCGCTGGATCGACCCGGACGTGAAGGCCAGCCAGTACACCCAGGTGTTCATCGAGCCGAGCCAGTTCTATCCCAAGCCACAGCCGACCAATGTGATCTCGGCGCAGACCCTGCAGGCGATCACCCGCTACTTCAACGAAGCCATGCGCCGCGAACTGGGCAGCGTGCTCACCCTGGTCAAGGAGCCTGGCCCGAACACCATCGTGGTGCGCCCGGCGATCACCGCGGTGTCCACCAGCACCGAAGGCCTCAAGCCCTACGAGGTGATCCCGATCGCCCTGGTGGCCGCGGCGGTCAACACCGCCGCCGGCGGTCGCGACCAGGCCGTGGACATCGCCGTGGAGGCCGCTTTCCTCGATGGCGGCAGCCAGAACGTGCTGGCCCAGGTGGTGCGCAAGGGCAGCGGCAAGGCGCTGGAGAACGACAGCACGCAACTGACCCTGAACGACGTCAAGCCGGTGCTTGATGGCTGGGCCAGCGACATGCGCCGCAGCTTCGTGGCGTTGCAGCAGAAGTCGAAGTGAGGCGGTCCGCCCTGTAGAGCTCATCGCGGGACAAGCCGGTTCTCACGGGGCGGGAGCCGGCTTGCAGACCTGGATGTCACCACTCGTCGGACATAATGCAAAAAGGCCATCACGGCATCTTTTGCCTGCTTAACTCAAGCGGGCTGCCAGGCAGGCGGCACCGCACTTCAGGGATGGCTGCACAAGCCGGCTGCCAACAGCCGCTCGCACCGGGCACGCCAGTACATCCGCCCGTCTACCTGCCTCTCCCCTTTTCCTCCGCCCGCCTGCGCAAGCGTTGGTTACGGTATTTCATTCATTGAATGCAACGGAGGCAATCATGTCTGTATCGCTGACCGCACCGTCGGAAGGCCTGTTCCCGGTGTCCTACCTCATTGGAACCAATGCTCCTGGCGCCCCGCGCCTGCAGCTCGACCTGTTGGTCTACACGCCAGATCGCAGCGTCAACGGCCACGCGCTGATCACCCAGACCACCACAACCCACCGCTGGAGCTGGCGCTGGATGCCTGGGGCACCTACAGCTACCTCACCGTGCAACCGCCCAGCGAAGGCAAGATCCTGCTGACGGTGCGTGGCAACCAGGGCGGCCCGCACGCCAATTCGCCGGAGCAGTTCGAACTGCGCGCATTGCTCGACCTGGACTGGCAGAAAGGCACGGCCAGCTACCGTTACTACAACGGCCAGCGTTGGATCGAAGTGGACAACGTACCCGTCGTGCTTGAACTCAAACGCATCCAGACACTGGCGAACGTCGACCTCACGACCGAACTGCACAACGCCACCCTGGAGGCAGTGATCGCCACCGGTGACGTCGCGCAACTCAAGCAACTGGCCAGCGGCGCCGTGGGCAAAGCCCTGGACCAAGCCCTCGCCTCGACCAAGAGCCCGGCCACCAAGGCCGCCAAGAAAGCCTGAGCAGACAAGGAGAATCAGCATGTCCTTCGGACTTTTTCATACCCGCCTGAATGTCAGCAACGGGCTGCTCGGCGCCCCTATCCTGACCCTCGACCTGCTGGTGAATACCGTGCAGAAGAAGGTCACCGGCAGGGCCTCCATCATCCAGACCACGCACCCGGTCCAGGTGTTCCAGGCCAAGGTGTGGGGCGGCTACAGCGAGCTGCCGTTCGCGCCCGCTGGTAGCCCGTCGATCGTCCTGCACCTGGATGGCAGCCCAAGCGGCCCGCTCAGCCAGATCGCCCAGACCTTCCATCTGCAGGGCCTGCTTGACCAGGGCTGGAACGCCGGCACCGCCAGCTACCGTTACTTCATCAACGGCCACTGGGTCGACCAGCATGGTCGCGTGCGCAAGGCGCCGGACATCACCCACCAGGACCAGCCGCAACCCGCGGAGCGCCTGAAGGCTGCGATCAAGCACCTGGAAAGCGTCTGACCTGAACGGATCGCGGGGCCAGCCCGCTCCCACCTGAATGCGTGGGAGCGGGCTGGCCCCGCGATCATCGGTCAGGCCATGAAGCTGTAAACGATCGCCGACAGCGTGATCAGCCCGATCACTACTACGAACACATTCGACAGCTTGCCCGAGTGCTGGCGCAACGCCGGTACCTTCTGCACCGCATACATCGGCATCAGGAACAGCAAGCAGGCGATCACCGGCCCACCCAGGCTCTCGATCAGCCCGAGGATGCTCGGGTTCAGGGTCGCCACCGCCCAGCAGGTCAGCAGCATGAACAACGCCGTGACGCGCTCCAGACGCTTGGCCGGCCAGGTCTTGCCGCGTCCGCGCAGGCTCTTGACGATCATGCCCTGGAAGCCCTCGCTGGCGCCGATGTAGTGGCCTAGGAACGACTTGGTGATCGCCACCAGCGCGATCAGCGGCGCGACGAAGGCAATCACCGGGGTCTGGAAGTGGTTGGCCAGGTACGACAGGATCGAAATGTTCTGCGCCTTGGCCGCGGCCAGGTCGCCCGGGCTCAGCGCCAGCACGCAGCTGAAGCAGAAGAACATCACCGTCAGCACCATCATCACGTGAGCGGTGGCCAGGGTGCGGCCGCTCTTGCGGTCGGCGTCAACACCATAACGGTGCTTCTGGTCGACGGCGAACGCCGAGATGATCGGCGAGTGGTTGAACGAGAACACCATCACCGGGATCGCCAGCCACAGGGTCAGCAGTAGCTTGGAGGCGCTGATGCCTTCGTTGGCCTGGGCGAAGAATGCGCCGTTCCAGTTGGGAATCAGGCTCAGGGCCAGCAACAGCAACGAGGCGACGAAGGGATACACCAGCAGGCTCATGGCCTTGACGATGATCTGCTGACCGCAGCGCACCACGATCATCAGCCCGCAGATCAGCAGCAAGGCCAGCAGCGCCCGTGGCGGCGCGCCGATGTGCAGCTGGTGTTCGAAGAAGCTGGTCAGGGTGTTGGTCAGCGCCACGCTGTAGACCAGCAGGATCGGGAAGATCGCGAAGAAGTACAGCAAGGTGATGAGCTTGCCGGCACCGACGCCGAAGTGCTCCTCCACCACCTCGGTGATGTCCTCGTTGCCGCCCTTGCGCCCGGACAGCACGAAGCGAGTCAGCGCCCGGTGGGCGAAGAAGGTCATGGGGAACGCCAGCAGCGCCAGGATCAGCAGCGGCCAGAAACCGCCGACCCCGGCATTGATCGGCAGGAACAGGGTGCCGGCGCCGATCGCCGTGCCATACAGGCCCAGGGCCCAGGTGGTGTCGTGGCGGTTCCAGGTGGTCGAGCCGCTGGTCGAAGCCAGGGCAGCCGAATCCGCACGAACGCTCGCGGTGCTTTGTACATCAGTCATTGGGTATCGCCTTGTAGTTGTTTTTGTCGCAGGTACAGCGGGTGTTGCAGGTTCAATCAGGATTGTGGGAACAGCCCGCTCTCACGAAGCCGTCCCGCCCAGGAAAGCGCTTGTGTGTCAGCACTCGACGAACGCGACGGCCAGGCCGCCGCGGGAGGTTTCCTTGTAGTTGGCGTGCATGTCCGCGCCAGTGTCACGCATGGTGCGAATCACCCGATCGAGGGAGATGAAATGCTCGCCGTCACCGCGCAGGGCCATCTGCACGGCGTTGATTGCCTTCACCGCGGCGATCGCGTTGCGCTCGATGCAGGGGATCTGCACCAGCCCGCCAACCGGGTCGCAGGTCAGTCCGAGGTTGTGTTCAAGGGCGATCTCGGCCGCGTTCTCCAGCTGCGGCGGCGTGGCACCAAGTACCTCGGCCAGGCCTGCGGCGGCCATCGAACAGGCCGAGCCCACCTCGCCCTGGCAGCCCACTTCGGCACCGGAAATCGAGGCGTTCTTCTTGCACAGGATGCCCACCGCGGCGGCGGCCAGGAGGAACGCCACCACGTCGTCGTCACAGGCGCCGGGATTGAACTTCATGTAGTAGTGCAGCACCGCCGGAATGATCCCGGCCGCGCCGTTGGTGGGCGCGGTGACCATGCGCCCGCCGGCGGCGTTCTCTTCGTTGACCGCCAGGGCGAACAGGTTGACCCACTCCATGGCGCTGAGGGTCGAACCGATCACGTTGGGCTTGCCGACCTCCTGCAAGCTGCGGTGCAGGCGCGCCGCCCGGCGCTTGACCTTCAGCCCGCCCGGGAGGATGCCTTCGTTGCGCAGACCGTTGTCGACGCACTCGCCCATGGCCGCCCAGATCTTCAGCAGGCCTTCGCGCACCTCGCTTTGCGGACGCCAGGCGCATTCGTTGGCCAGCATCAACTGGCTGACACTCAGGTTGTGGGCCTTGCACAGGGCCAGCAACTCGGCGCCGCTGGAGAATTCGTAAGGCAAGGCGACCTGGCTGGCACCGTCCTGCGGGGCGTCGATCTCGCTTGCCTCGACAATGAAGCCGCCACCCACGGAAAAGTAGGTCTGGCTGAACTGGCTGCCCTGCCCGTCGAAGCTCTCCAGGGTCATCGCGTTGGGGTGATAGGCCAGGCTCTCGTCGAGCAGGCGCATGTCACGGCTGTACTGGAACTCGATCGGCTGGCTGCCATCGAGCATCAGGCACCGCTCCTGCATCAGTTGGTCGATGCGTGGCTCGATACTGTGGGGATCAATGCGATCCGGCCACTGGCCCATCAACCCCAGCAGGCAGGCACGGTCCGTGGCGTGACCGACACCGGTGGCCGACAGCGAGCCGTAGAGACGCACCTCGACCCGCCGCACCTGGGCCAGCAGGCCGCGCTCACGCAAGGCCTGGGCGAAGGTCGCCGCCGCGCGCATGGGGCCGACGGTGTGGGAGCTGGATGGGCCGATGCCAATCTTGAAAAGGTCGAAAACACTGATAGCCATGCTAATGCCTGGCCGTGACAACCGTTTACGATGTGCCACGGCTCTCTGGAAAATTTGAGCGTTATTGCCAAGTTGCGCGATACTGCCGCGCTCATGCCAGCTTGACCAACGAAACTTCCTACACAAGCCTTTAGCAGGACTAAACGATGAAAGGCCCACTCAACGGCCAGGTGTTCGTCTGGCTGCACGTGTTCTCCTGTGCGGCGCGGCACCTGTCGTTCACCCGCTGCGCCGAGGAGCTGCACATCACCCCCGGCGCGGTCAGCCAGCAGATGCGCCAGCTCGAGGAGCGCCTGGGCTTTCGCCTGTTCCTGCGCCGCGCCCGCGGCGTCGAGCTGTCGGCCGAAGGCCAGCGCCTGGCGCAGACCGTGGCCGAGGCCTACGGCAGCATCGAGGCCGAGCTGCTGCGCCTGGATGCCGGCGAAATCCGCGGCACCCTGCGCCTGCGCTCGATCCCGTCGTTCCTGGCCAAGTGGCTGACACCGCGCCTGCCGCGCTTCCAGCAGCGCTACCCGGATATCGAACTGCGCCTGGTGGCCGAGGACAGCAACCAGGCGTTGCACCCGGAAGACTTCGACCTGGCTATCGACCTCAATGACGGCAGCTACCCGGGCATGCTCTCCACCCCGCTGCTGGATGAGCAGATCTTCCCGGTCTGCTCACCTGCCCTGCTGCGCGGCCGCCCGCCCCTGCACGGGCCGGCGGACCTGGCTCACTACCCGCTGCTGCACGACATCACCGCCTGGCGTGGCAGCTCGGAGTACGCCGAATGGGAGTTCTACCTTGACGGTATCGGCGCTGGCGGGCTGGATGTGCGTCGTGGGCACACCTTCAACCGCAACCACCTGACCATCGAAGCGGCCATTGCCGGTGTCGGCGTGGCCATCGCCCGACGCACCCTGCTCAACGACGAGCTGGAGCGCGGCGCGCTGATCGTGCCGTTCGGGGTGCCGATCGCCAACCACAAGCGCTATGTACTGCTGTATCCGCCGGGCGGGCTGAGCCAGCCTGGCGCGCGGGCGGTGCATGACTGGTTGGTGGAAGAAGCGTTGGGATTCCGCGCCCTGCATCCCTTGGCACTCCCGGGGTAATCGTCGACACGCGACAAATGCCAATGATTTTCATTGAGGTTTTTCCCTTCTGATTCGGAATCCCTAGTGAATGCCTTCACTCACTTGCGAATCGAAAGGACTCCAGCATGTCGCAACAGCGTGTCAGCCCGGTGCAGCAGCCGGCTGTGCCCCACTTCGACCTCAATCGCACCTTCACCGCCGTGCACATGGCCTTGCTCCTCGGCTTGGGCGGCGTGTCCATGGGCGTGACCGCGGCGCAGACCGTGGAGCAGGCCGAGGCAGTGGAAAAGACCCAACAGGGCCAGACCAATGGCAGCCTGGAGCTGACCGAGACCCGGGTCGAGGGCAACCTCGACGCCCCGAGCGCATTGCCCCCCGCCTATGCCGGCGGCCAGGTGGCCTCGGGCGGACGGGTCGGCCTGTTGGGCAACAAGGACTTCATGGAGACGCCGTTCAGCACCATCAGCTACACCGACCAATACATCCAGGACACCCAGGCGCAGACCATCACCGACGTGATTGCCGCGACCGATCCCGCCGTGTTCAGCAACGGCCTGAAGGGTACCTACAGCGAGAACTACTCGATCCGTGGCTTCAACTCCAACATCAGCGATGTGAGCATCGGCGGCCTGTACGGCATGGCGCCCTACTACCGGATCTCGCCGGAGATGTACGAGCGCATCGAAGTGCTCAAAGGGCCCTCCGCCCTGCTCAACGGCATGCCGCCGGGCGGCTCGGTGGCCGGCAGCATCAACCTGGTGCCCAAGCGCGCGGGTGCCGAATCTTTGACGCGGATCACCACCACCTACATGTCCGACGCACAGTTCGGCGGTCACCTCGACGTCGGCCGCCGCTTCGGTGAGCAGCAGCAGTTCGGCGTGCGCTTCAACAGCGTCTATCGCGACGGTGATACAGCAACCGACCATCAGCGGATGAAGGCCGAGCTCAATGCCCTGGGCCTCGACTGGCGCGGCGAGCGGGCGCGCCTGTCCGCCGACCTGTACGAAAGCGAGGACCGGGTCAGGGGCCAGAACCGCGGCATCGGCCTGGCCGCGGGCGTGCCGGTGCCCAGGCCGCCTAAGTCCGAGACCCTGCTCAACCCGGACTGGGGCTTCGTCCAGACCCGCGACAAGGGCGTGATCGTGCGCGGCGAATATGACCTCAACGACAACCTCACGGCCTATGCCGCGGCCGGCACCAGCAAGACCGACTATGCCTACAGCGGCACCATGCTCGCCGAAGTGTTCAACACCGCCGGGGATATGGAGACGAACATGGGCCAGTTGAAGATCGACCTGAAGAAGACCTCGGGAGAAGCCGGCGTGCGCGGCCATTTCGACACCTTCGGCGTGGGCCATCAGTGGTCGCTCAACGCCACGCACTACTCCGACAAGCAACGCGACTATGGCCGGCGCAACGTCCCGGGGGCCGAGTGGATCAACAATATCTACCACCCGGTCTGGGGACCGGAGGCCGCCAGGAGCTACCCAGCCATCGCCCATACCGAGTCGCGCCTGAGCAGCTACGGAGTGGCCGACACCCTGTCGTTCCTCGACGAGCGCCTGCAATTCACCCTGGGCGTGCGCCGCCAGCAGGTGCTGAGCGACAGTTTCAACGTCAGCACCGGCGCGCACACCACGCGCTACAACGAAAGCGCCACGACGCCGGCAGCGGCGGTGCTGATCAAGCTCACCGACGAAGTGTCGCTGTACGCCAACTACATCGAAGGCCTGAGCAAGGGTGCCATCGCCCCGATTACCGCGCCCAACGCAGGGCAGGTGTTCGCCCCCTACAAGTCCAAGCAGAGGGAAGTCGGCATCAAGCTCGACCTCGGCGACTTCGCCCACACCCTGAGCCTGTACCAGATCGAACGCCCCAGCAGCTTCACTGACCCGGTGACCAAAGTGTTCTCCTTCGGTGGCGAACAACGTAATCGCGGCCTCGAATGGAGCTTCTTCGGTACCCCGCTGAGCGATGTCCGCCTGATGGGCGGCGTGGCTCGCCTGGACCCCAAGGTGACCAAGGCCGAGAATCCCGCCGAGGAAGGCAAGACCGCCACCGGCCAGCCGAAACTGCAGGGCAAGCTGGGTGTGGAATGGGACACCCCGCTGCTCGATGGCCTGACCCTGACCGCCAATGCCACCGCCGTATCGAAGCAGTACATCAGCGACGATAACAGCCAGTCGATCCCCGGCTACACGATATATGACGTCGGTGCCCGCTACCGGTTGCAGGTGGCCGACCATCCTGTGACCTTCCGTGGCACGGTGGAGAACGTGACCAACAAGGCCTACTGGGGCATGCCGCTGCTCACCAGCCTGGGGCTGGGGGCGCCACGCACGGTGCAGGTCTCCGCCAGCATCGACTTCTGATCCTAGTCAGCCTTGCCCACCGGCATCGGCTGCCCCGCCAGGACACTGGCGGGCGTGACCACCTGCCCGAGGTCGATATGGCGAAAGTCCGGCTTGGCCCCCAACCGCGCATTGAAGCGCACGTTGAAGGTAAACGGGTCATCCGTCGGCATGTCCAGCGAACGGCCGTAGAGCGCGCTCACGGCCGTGCCGTCATAGCCCATCAGCTTGAGCAGCGTGGGGAACAGGTTGTAATGGCTGGAGGCGTTGCGGTTGGCCGGCAGGTGAGCCTGCCAGTCCAGCGTGCGCAGGCCCTCGCCCTGGATCACCACCAACGGCACCAGGCCTTCTTCGGGTACCGGATCGCTGTCGCAATGGGTGTTCAGGCCGGGGTTGCCGCGCTCATGCAAATCCTGGCCGTGATCTGAGGTATAGAGCACCACGGCCTGGCTGAGGTCGCCCTCGGCGAACAGCCGGCGGAAGAACTCGCCGACATTCCACAACACGGTGTTCTGGTAGGCATTGCGGTACAGCACCCAGTCCTGGGCCCGGCCATCGAAGCCATCGCGGGTGCCAGTGTCGGCGATATCGACGTAGCGCCCCCGTGGCAAGGCCGGCTGATACTTGAGGAAGTCGTCCGGGTACTTGTCGTGCACCGGGAAGTGGGCGCCGACCTTGTTCACCACGATCAGCTGCGGCTTGCCGTCCTTGAGCAGCGCCACCAGCCGCTCCAGCGCCGCCATGTCGCGTTGCACCACGGGGGTGTCGTCAAACTGGATGAACTGGTCGATATCGCGCTTCTCGGTCTCGGTCATCAGGTTCTGCAGGTTGCCGCCCGTGCGCTGGCCATCGATGTACACCGTTCCCAGGCCCGCGCGTTTGGCGTACTGCCAGATCGACGGCTGGGTCGAGTTGATGCGCAGGTAATCACCGCGGGTGCCACCGTAGCGCAGGGTGACGTTGGTGTCGGCGCTGCAGTTGGCGATGGACGCGGCATAGCCGAAGTTGACGATGGAAACGCCCGGCTGGGCCTGGGCCAGGTGGCTGGTGACCCCGGCCGGAGTGTTCAGGTCCAGGTAGTTACCCGAGATGCTCTCGTCGATCAGCAGCACGATATCCCGCGCCATCGCCGGCCCCGACTGGGCCAGACTCACTGGCTGGCGCGGCCCGACATGGTCGTGCAGGGTCTCGTAGCCGAACAGGCTCAGGTAGGCCAGCGGCGTGTACATCACCGGCAGACCCCGTGCGCCCTCGCCGGCGCGCACGAACAGGATGGCGATCAGTACCAGCAGGCCCAGCACCGGCGCCACGGGTGGCAACAACCTTGGCAACCACGGGGTCGGCCCCGGACGCAAGCCAAGGCCAAACAGCAGCAACAGCGCTCGCGCCGCGGCCAGGGTAATTGCGTAGTGGTATTGCTGCAGGGCCTCCTGGACGAAAGCGCCGGCATAGACCATGGACACGAATGCGCTATAGGTCAGATAGGCGTCGGTGATGCGGTTATAAGCGTCGAGAAAGATCGCGCTGATTGTAAACGCCAGCGCCAGCGCCCAGCGCAACCAGCCGGGGCGGGTGAACGCCGTCAGCAGCAGGGCCAGCGCCAACAGCGCGAACACCCCCAGGTACAGCACAAGGGGCAGGCCAATACCCAGCGCTTCTATGCGTTCGCGGTAATAGGCATGAAAGCTGGCCAGATAGACGAGCAACAGCAAGAGCTTGATCCATCCGCGCATGTTTCGGCCACTCCAGTCATGGAAATCTTCTCAAACCGTAGCAGCTGTGAAACAAACCACAACGCAAAAAAGTCAAAATTCCGACGACATACCGACACCGGAATCTGGCACCTAACGCAAGTTGCTGTTGATTCTCTCTATCGCCTGAAACCCGCTTATTCCGCTGCATTGAACCGTTCATCGGTTCATCGAACGGCCAATTGCCACTAGCTATGCGCGCTAACACACGGATTGGCAACGGGTTGGTGGCAGATCGCCCGTTTCACCAGGGTCTGTAAATTCGACGAAACATGCCATTGCTTTGACGCAATTCCACCGGGCTGAGCTATACCCAATTCACACCACTGTTTCATCTCCCTTACTCATCCATACGAGGCACCGCGCATGGACGTGAGCGTTTTTGGCACCGGTTATGTCGGACTGGTACAGGCAGCAGCCCTGGCGGACGTCGGTCACAGGGTCCTGTGCGTGGATGTCGATACCCACAAGATCAACCAGTTGCGCCAGGGCGTGCCGCCGATCAGCGAGCCGGGTCTGTCGGACCTGCTCGAGGACAACATCAGGGAAGGCCGCCTGCTGTTCAGCACCCAGGCCAGCGACGCGGTCAGCCACGCCGAGCTGATCTTCATCGCCGTCGGCACGCCGCCCGACGAGGACGGCTCGGCCGACCTCAGCCACGTGCTCAACGTCACCCGGCAGATCGCCGCGCTGATGGAGACCGACCATACCCTGATCATCAAGTCCACCGTGCCGGTGGGCACCGCCGATCAGGTCATGGCCCTGGCCCGCGACGAACTGCAGCGCCTGGGCAAAAGCCAGTTGCACGCGCGCGTGGTGTCCAACCCCGAGTTCCTCAAGGAAGGCAGCGCCCTGGCCGACTGCATGCGCCCGGACCGGATCATCGTCGGCACCCTCGACGAAGTGGCCCATGAGCAGCTGGCGGAACTGTACGCGCCGTTCTGCCGCAACCACGAAAAACTGATGTTCATGGACAACCGTAGCGCCGAGCTGACCAAGTACGCCGCCAACGCCATGCTCGCCACCCGCATCAGCTTCATGAACGAGCTGGCCAACCTCAGCGAACACCTGGGCGCCGATATCGAGGCGGTGCGGCGCGGCATCGGCTCCGACCCGCGCATCGGCTACCACTTCATCTATCCGGGCTGCGGTTTCGGCGGTTCATGCTTCCCCAAGGACATCAAGGCCCTGCTACACACCGCTGCCCACAGCGGCATGCCGTTGCGTCTGCTGCAAAGCGTCCACGAGGTCAACGATCAACAGCGGCGCATCCTGTTCGCCAAGCTCAAGCAGCGCCTGGCTGGCCTGGCCGGTAAATCCATTGCCCTGTGGGGCCTGGCCTTCAAGCCCAACACCGACGACATGCGCGAGGCCCCCAGCCGTTACCTGATGGAAGCCCTGTGGGCCGAAGGCGCCACGGTGCGCGCCTACGACCCCGAGGCCATGGATGAATGCCGGCGCCTGTACGGCTACCGGGACGACCTGCAACTGTGCGCCACCCGCGACGACACCTTGCAGGACGCCGACGCCCTGGTGATCTGCACCGAGTGGAAGAACTTCCGCGTGGTCGATTTTTCGATGCTGGCCAGCAAGCTGCGCGAGCGGGTGATCGTCGATGGCCGCAACCTGTACAACCCCGAGCAGGTCGCCGCCCACGGCCTGCACTACAGCGGCATCGGCCTGCGCCAAATCGCCCCGCAGGCGGACGCGCCATGAAGGTGCTGGTGACCGGCGCGGCCGGTTTCATCGGCGCCCACACCTGCCGCCAGCTGCTGCTCGAGGGGCACCAGGTGGTGGGCCTGGACAACTTCAACGACTACTACGAGCCGGCGCTCAAACACGCCCGCGTGCACTGGGTACGGCAGACTGTCGGCGACTTTCCGCTGCACTGCCTGGACCTGGGCGACCGCGACGGCATGGCCCGGCTGTTCGCCAGCGAGCGCCCGGAGGTGGTGGTGCACCTGGCGGCCCAGGCCGGCGTGCGCTACTCGCTGCAGAACCCTCAGGCCTACCTGGACAGCAACCTGGCCGGTTTTCTCAACATTCTCGAAGGTTGCCGCCGCCACCCGGTCAAGCACCTGCTGTACGCCTCCTCCAGCTCGGTCTATGGGGCCAACCAGCAGACGCCCTATCGGGTGGAGGACCCAGTGGACCACCCGCTGTCGCTGTATGCCGCCACCAAGAAGGCCAACGAGGCCATGGCCCACAGCTACAGCCACCTTTATGGCATTCCCTGCAGCGGCCTGCGCTTCTTCACCGTGTACGGCCCCTGGGGCCGCCCGGACATGTCGCCGATGCAGTTCGCCAAGGCGATCAGCGAAGGCCGGCCGATCCAGCTGTTCAACCATGGCCGTCACCAGCGCGACTTCACCTACATCGACGACATCGTCGAAAGCCTGGTGCGGCTGATCCCCCTGCCCCCGGTCGCCGACCCGCAGTGGGACGCGTTCGCCCCGGACCCGGCCAGCAGCCACGCGCCCTGGCGCCTGTACAACATCGGCGGGCAGCGCCCGGTGGAGCTGCTCGACTACCTGGCCCTGCTGGAAAAACACCTGCAGCGCAACGCGGTGATCGAGCTGCTGCCGCTGCAGCCAGGCGATGTGCTGGCCACCTGCGCCGACGCCAGCGCGCTGGCCAGGGTCACCGGTTTCACCCCACAGATAGGCCTTGATGAAGGGCTCGGGCGCTTTGTCGCCTGGTTCAAGAGCTACCACTCGCCCGCCGCCAGCGAAGCGGCGCCCCTGGGCGAGCAGCCAGATAAACGGAGGGCGGTATGACAGGGCAACCCAAGAGCGCGCAACTGCAGGCGCTGTATCAGGACAAACGCATGGATCCGGCGCACCGCCAGCGCATCGATGCCGCCATCCACATGCAGGGTCGTGGCTGGATCACCGGTCGCGCCGGAGGCCGGCCCTGGACGCTGTCGCGCACCAACCGCGTGCTGTCGTGCCTGGCCGCGCTGACCCTGCTGCTGCTGCTGTCGCCGGTGTTCCTGGTGCTGGCGCTGCTGATCAAGCTATCCAGCAAGGGTCCGGTGTTCTTCGTGCAGAAACGCACCGGCTACCGTGGCCGCGCCTTCGGCATGTACAAGTTCCGCACCATGGTGGCCAACGCCGAGGCGCTCAAGGACTCGCTGCGCCACCTGAACAAGCACGGCGCCGAATCCATCGATTTCAAGATCGACAAGGACCCGCGCATCACCTCGGTGGGCGGCTGGCTGCGGCGCAGCAGCCTGGACGAGCTGCCCAACCTGATCAACGTGGTCACCGGTGACATGCGCCTGGTCGGCCCGCGCCCCACGTCATTCAACGCCTACCGCTACCACGACAACCACCTGGCACGGCTGTCGATCTACCCGGGCATGACCGGCCTGTGGCAGATCTCCGGGCGCAGCAACATCGACTTCGACCAACGCGTAGAGCTGGACCTGAGCTACATCAACGAACAGAGCCTGATGCTGGACCTGAAGATCCTGCTCAAGACCCCGTTCAAAGTCTTCACTGGCCACGGAGCAAGCTGAGATGGACGGTTCATCCTCGAGAAGCCTGACGATCGCTACCCCAAGCGAGACCAACCTGACCGCCACCGTGCTCGACCTCGACCAGCGCACCCTGCTGCTGACCGCGGCCAACACCGGCAGCGGCACCAGCACCAGCGCCCTGGCCTTCGCCAGCCAACTGGCATTGATGAGCGCGGGCAACGTGCTGCTGATCGACGCCAGCCTCAGCCCCGGCGGCCTCAGCCAGCAACTGGGCCTGGGCAAGCTGCGCGGCTACAGCGACCTGCTGTTCAACCAGGACACCCCGCCGCTGGCCCAGGACTGCATCGTGCGCCTGTCCGACCAGCCGTTCGACGTGCTGCCGGTGGGCACCTGGAAACGCGGCCGCGACCGCCTCGACCACGAGCAGTTGCGCGTACTGCTGCACCAGCTGAGCAACCAGTACCGCTTCGTGGTGATCGACGGCGAAGCCATCTACGCCAGTGCCGACAGCCTGGTGATCGGCACCCTGGTCGACGGCGTGATCCTGGTGGTATGCGCCGAGGAGACCCGCTGGGAGGTCGCCCAGGCGGCCAGCCAGCGCCTGACCCAGGCCGGCGCGCGATTGATCGGCAGCGTGTTCAACAAACGCAAGTACTACATGCCCAAGTGGCTGTACGAAAATCTCTGAGAGGCCGCACAGGATGAACGCCATGAGATACCCATCGATAGCCCTGTGCGTGCTGGCCCTGGCCGGCTGCGCCAGCCAGGAAGACCGCCAGATGCCGGTGCAGATCCTCACCGCGCCACCGGCCGAGAGCCAGGCCACCGAAGTCGCCCGCCGCGAACAGGTATTGCGCCCGCAGGACGTGCTGGAGGTGATCTTCCATGTCAGCAACCGCTCGGCCGGGGTCTACCGCATCCAGTCCGGTGACACCCTGGACCTCAACTTCATGGCCGCCAGCGGTCTGAACGGCAACCAACTGGTGCAGCCTGACGGCACCATCACCCTGCCCAGCACCAACGCCGCGGTGCGCGTCGAGGGCATGACCCCCGGCGAGGCCGAGAGCGCCATCCGCCAGGCCTACCAGGACAAGCGGGTGTTCAAGCCCAACCGTGACCAGGTCACCGTGCGGGTGATCAGCCCGATGACCGACGAGGTCAACCTGAAGAACGCCCTCAACCACCCCGGCACCGGCATGAGCCGCGACATCACCGTGGGCAACGACGGCCGCGCCACTTTCCCGGAAATTGGCTCGGTGCCGCTGCAGGGCATGACCGTCAACCAGCTGCGTGACTACCTCAACGAGCGCTACGCCACACTGCCCGGGCGCATGAGCGTGGACGTACTGCTCAAGTCCACCGCCGCCAACGAGATCTACGTACTCGGTGAAGTCGGCCAACCCGGCGCCTTCCAGATCCGCCGCCCGGTATCGGTGCTCGAGGCCCTGACCCTGGCCCGCGGCCCGACCCTCAAGGCCAAGCTCGGTTCGGTGGTGATCATGCGCCGTGAAGGCAACACCGTGCACGCAGTCAACTACGACGTCGACCAGGCGCTGTCCGGCGGCAGCCAGAAGCTCGCCTACCTGCAGCCAGAGGACATGCTCTACGTGCCCAAGACCAAGCTGGCCAGCGCCGCCGAGCTGTCCCGGCAACTGGCCGACGTGGTGCTGTTCCAGGGCTTCGGTTTCAGCTTCAGCTACCGCGTCGACAACAAAGAAAGCAACGACTGACCGGGGGACGGACCATGACCACGCAACCCAAAGAAAACTATGTGCATGAGTTCTTCCGCATCTTCTTTGCCAACCGCCAGTTGGTGAAACGGGTGTTCCTGGTGTTCGCGGTGATCGCCGTGCTGTTGCCGCTGGTGCTCAAGCAGAGCTACGACATCACCGCCGAAGTCATCGTGCAGTCCAAGAAGCTTTCGCAGAGCGACACCACCTCGGCGCTCAGCCAGCAGGCCGATCAGTTCATCCCGCCGTCGCTGGCCGACATGGAGACCGAGAGCAACATCCTGCGCTCGCCGACCCTGATCCGCCAGACCATCGGCGAGCTGCGCAAGGAAGGCCATTACCCGGACGAGCCCGGCCTGCTGCGCCGTACCGTGCTCGACCCGCTGCGCCACGCGGTGCTCGACCCGCTGCACCGGCTGTTCGGCAACACCGTCGCCGATGACCGCGACACCCAGCTCGAGACCCTCACCGACCAGGCGGTCAAGGACCTCAAGGTCGAGACCCTGCCCGGCTCCAACGTGATCTCCATCACCTACGGCGCCAACGATCCGAAGCTGGGCACGCTGTTCGTCAGCCGCCTGCTGGAAAACTTCCTGACCAACCGCCAGGACCTGCAGTCCAACGAATTGCCCGAAGCGTTCTACGAGCAGAAGAAACTGCACTACCAGGCACGGCTGGGCGACCTGGAAAGCCAGCGCCTGGGGCTGCTGACCGCCATCGGCTCGTCGGACCCCAAGGAAGAGATCACCTTCCGCCTCAATGCCATCAACACCGAGGAGCAGGCGCTCAACCTGCAACGTGACCGCCAGTTGCAGAACCAGAAGTGGCTCGACTACCTGCAAAGCAGCCTGGCCGCGGCCAACAAGGCGAAGATGGCCGACTACGCCTTCCCCTACACCTTCACCACCACGGTCGACAACATCGCCTTCGAGGACCGCGAGATCAAGCAACTCGGTGAGCAACTGACCACTCAGTTGGCCCGCTACAACGGCGACGCCACGGTGTTCCAGCCGGGCTCCGACCAGATGGTCATGGCCCGCCAGCAGATCGCCCAGTTGCGCGCGCAGTTCCTCAAGATCGTCGAGAACCGCATCCGTGAGCGCCAGCAGGACCTGGCGGTGACCCAGCAGGTGATCGAGCAGAAGACCCAGCGCATCGCCGACTACAGCAAGCGCATCCTCCAGCTGCGCGAGACCCAGAGCAAGACCCGCCAGCTGGATACCGAGATCGATGCCCTGCACAAGGCCTTCTCCACCTACGCCCAGCGTTACGAGGAAAGCCGTGGCCAGGGCCTGCTCGACGGCAGCCAGTCCAACGCGCGGATCCTCAGCGCCCCCTATGAACCTACCGCGGCAAGCTTCCCGAAACCTGGCCTGATCATTCCGTTCGGCCTGATCACCGGCCTGCTGCTGGCGATCGCCGTGGTCTACGTCAGGGAGTTCTTCGACCACCGCTTCAAGCATCCGGCGCAGATCAGCCACGAGCTGGGCCTGCCGGTGCTGCTGGTGATCAACGACCAGGCCCCGGCGCTGCCCAACCCGCACAAAAGCTGGTCGCTGCCACGCCTGTGGCACTGGGTGCGCAATTGAACGCCGCGCTGCACGCCGGCCGGCCGATCCTGCACCTGCTCGGCAGTGGCGGATTCTACGGCGCCGAGCGCATGCTCCTGGACCACTGCCAGGCCACCCCCGGCCAGCATCGGGTGCTGTTCCTCGATGCCCCGGCGGAGCTGGTGGCGCGCTTTCGCGAAGCCGGTGTCGAGTGCGACACCTGCCAGGGGCTGGGGGCGGTGCTCAAGGTACTCGGCGCGCAGCGCGGGCAACGTCCGTTGGTGAACAGCCACAACTTCAAGGGCCAGCTGTTCGGCTGGATCGGCGCCACCCTGTGGCGCCTGCCGATGGTCAGTACCCAGCATGGTTTCACCCCGCGCAGCCGCAAGCAGCGCTTCTATACCTGGCTAAGCCTGCAACTGTGCCGCACGCCGACGGTGGACACGGTGGTGTGCGTGGCCGAGAGCATCGCCCGCATCCATCGCGATGCCGGCGTACCCGAGGCCAAGTTGCGGGTGATTCCCAACGGGTTGCCCGAGCACCAGGAGGTTGACCTGACCGCAGGCGTGGGAGCGGGCTTGCCCCGCGATGGCGATGCCGAACACAACAGTGAATCGCGGGGCAAGCCTGCTCCCACGTCTGCTCCTCGCCAAGGCGATAGAAAACCCTGGCTCGCCGCCTATGTCGGCCGCCTGTCGAGCGAAAAAGGCCCCGACCTGTTCCTCGACACCCTGATCCCGGTGTGCCAGCGCCACCCACAGGTCCATGCCGTGATGCTCGGCGAAGGCCCCGAGCGCGACACCCTGCAGGCCCGCATCGACGCCGCCGGCCTCACCGCGCGCATCACCCTGCCGGGCTTCCAGCGCGACATGCGCGCCTGGATGAAGCGCCTGGACGCCCTGGTCATCAGCTCGCGCACCGAAGGCACGCCGATGATCCTGCTCGAGGCCATGCAGGATGGCGTGCCGGTGGTGGCCTTCGGCGTCGGCGGCATCCCCGATGTCATCGAGCACGGTCGCAACGGCCTGCTGGCCGCGCCCATGGCCAGCACCGAGCTCGGCGCGCACCTCGAGGCCCTGCTGCAGGATCCTGCGCAGGCCACCGAGCTGGTCGCCGGCGCCCGCCGCACGCAACGCGAACGCTACCACCTGCCGACCCTGGCACAACGCTGGGCCCTGGTGTACCGGGGCACGGCCGAGGAGGTTGTCGCATGATCATTCCCCTGTCGCTGGTGGCCCTGGTGGCCCTGCTGAGCCTGGGGCTGCTGGCCAGCCCCTACCCGTACCTGGCCCCCGGCGGCGTGATCGGCCTGGCCGGCGTGCTGGTGCTGTACCGCAAGCCGGCCTGGGGCCTGCTGGCGATCGCCACCCTGGTGCCGCTGGAGGGGCTGCTCAAGGACGGCCTGGTGTCCGGCGCCAAGCTGGTGGGCATCGGCCTGGTGCTGATCCTCAGCCTGCAACTGGCGGTGCGCCAGTTGCCCGGCGAGCGCCTGCGCAGCAACCAGTGGCGCCTGCTGCTGCCGTTCATGGCCCTGTACCTGCTAAGCCTGTGGACCAGCGACGACCTGGCCCTGTCGGGCGGACACCTGCGCGAGCTGCTGGTGGGCCTGGTGGTGTTCGTCATCACCCTGCTGGTCGGCCGCGACCTCAACCTGCCGATGCTGGCCCGGCTGATCACCGTCAGCGTGTGCGTGACCTGCCTGTTCGCGATCTTCTCCACCAAGTACCAGGAGCAGGGCCGCGCCTCGGCCATGCTCGATCCCAACGCCTTCGCCCTGCTGATCACCATCGCCATGCCGCTGGGGTTGTGGCTGGCGATCAAGGCCCGGCAGATCCCGGTCAAGCTGTTCTGGGCCGGCTGCTGCCTGTTGCTGCTAGTGGGCATGACCAAGACCGAATCGCGCTCGGGGCTGGTGGTGCTGCTGATCAGCCTGGGCATGATGCTGTACAACTACCGTGAACAACTGACCTGCATCCGTCCGCGCCACCTGGGCTTCGCCATGCTCGGCCTGGCCATCGTCCTGCCCCTGGGCGTGGCCCTGATGCCGGCAGGCTACGCCGACCGCATTCAGTCGCTGATGCTGCTCAAGTCGGGGGTCAACGCGCACCAGGACGAATCGCTGGGTCGGCGCGCCTCCTACCTGGTGGTGGGCAAGGAAATGATCAGCCACAGCCCGCTGCTCGGCACCGGGCCCGGCACCTTCCCGCTGCATTACGCCGACACCGGCTTCTCCAAGGCCTTCGCCCCGGTCAACAGCAAGACCACCGACCTCTACCGCCGCGCCCACAACACCTACCTGGAGCTGTTCAGCGAGGTCGGCCTGCCGGCGGGCCTGCTGTTCGTCGGCATGATCGCCCTGGCCTTGCGCAACTTCTGGCGGGCCCGCGCCGCCTTCCGCGCCGCCGGCGACCCGGACCGCGCCGACCTGATGACCCACCTGACCATGAGCATGCTGGCCATCGGCCTGTTCCTGATGTTCCTCAGCGCCCCCAGCCACAAGTACCTGTGGCTGATGTTGGCACTGTCCAGCGTGCTGCTGGGCCAGGCCCGTGAACAACAGCCGGTGGAGGTGGCCCGATGAGCCGGGTGAGCATCGTCATCCCGATGTTCAACGAGGCCCGCCATATCGGCCGCACCCTGGATGCCGCCCGGCGCTCGGCCAGCGCGGCGGGCCTGGCCTGCGAGCTGATCGTGGTGGACAACGGCTCCAGTGACGACGGCCCGCGGATCGCCCGCGAGCACGGTGCCCAGGTGCTGAGCCTGCCCGGGGTGGCCATCGGCGCCCTGCGCAACGCCGGCGTAGCCGCCAGCCACGGCGAATGGCTGGCCTTCCTCGACGCCGACATCGAGGTGCCCGAGCACTGGCTCGACCTGCTGCTGGACCTGCAGCGCCGCGGCGAAGGCGATGTCTTCGCCCTGGACTGCGACACCCCGCGCCAAGCCCCGTGGTTCGCCCAGGCCTGGCAACGGCGTACCCTGCGCACCGGGCAGACGGTGCAGGACTGCACCTGGCTGCCCACCCCCAACCTGCTGATGCGCCGCAGCTGGTTCGACCAGATCGGCGGTTTCGACGAGCGCCTGCGCACCGGCGAAGACAAGGATTTCACCCTGCGCCTGCACGAGTCCGGCGCCCGCCTGCGGGTGCTGCGCCAGCCCGCGGTGCTGCACTGGGGCTACGAGGCCAACTGGCGCGAATGGCTGGGCAAGGAAATGTGGCGCCAGGGCAGCCACCTGCAACTGCTGCGCAGCCATGGCGTCAGCCTGCGCCTGCTGCGCTTCCCGCTGCTTTCGGTGGGGGCCTGGGTACTGGATGCCATAGCCCTGTCGGCCCTGCTCGACGGTTTCCCCCATGCGGCCCTGTTCTTCCTGCTGGTCGGCGCCCTGCCCGCGCTGTTCCTGAGCCTGCGCCAGAGCCGCCGGCACCGTGACCCGCTGCTCACCCTGCAACTCTGGGGCTTGCACTGGCTGCGCCTGCACCTGGCCGGCGCGGCGTTCATCCTCAGCCTGTTCAACCGCACCGCAAGGAGGCCCGCCCGTGGCTGAGTTCATCTTCTGGCTATGCCTGTTGCTGCCGTTGTATGCCTGGTTCGGCTATCCGCTGCTGCTGACCCTGGCCGCGCCGTTCTTCGCCCGGCGCACGCATTCGCCGTTGCCGGCGCAGCGGGTGAGCGTGGTGATCGCCGCGCACAACGAAGAGCGGCATATCGAAGCCAAGCTCGCCAGCGTGCTCGGCCAGGACTACCCGGCCGCCGAATTGCAGGTAGTGGTGGCCAGCGACGGCTCCAGCGACCGCACCGTGGCGCTGGCCCGGGCCCTGGGCGACTCACGGGTGCAGGTGCTGGACCTGCCGCGGCTGGGCAAGGCCGGGGCGCTGAACAGTGCGGTGCAGGTGTGCACGGGCGACCTGCTGGTGTTCACCGACGCCGACAACCAATGGTCGACCGATACCCTCGGCCTGCTGCTGGCGCCGTTCGCCGACGCGCAGGTCGGCGGTACCGCCGGGCACATGATCATCCCCGACCCGGGCAAGGGCCTGAGCATCGGCGACAGCCTGTACCGCCACTACGAAGCCTGGGTGCGCAAGGTGGAGAACCGCACCGGCTGCATGGTCTCGGCCGACGGTGCCCTGCTGGCCCTGCGCCGGACGCTGTATCAACCGATTCCCAAGCAGGTCAACGACGACTTTTTCATCAGCACCTGCGCCCCGGCCGCGGGGTTGCGCATCGTCTACGTGCCCGAGGCGGTGGTACTGGACCAGGGCGTGGACGAGGCCGACAAGCAGTTCCGTCGCCGCCAGCGGGTCACCGTCGGTGGCCTGTTGAGCCTGGCCGCGCGCCGCGAACTGCTCAATCCGGCTCGCCACGGCCTGTACGCCATCGCGCTGATCAGCCACAAGCTGGTCCGCCGCCTGGCCCCGGTACTGCTGTTGCCGCTGCTCTTGGCCAACCTGTGGCTGGCCATCGAACCCGGTTTCTACCGCCTGACCCTGGCCCTGCAGCTGCTCGGCTATGCCGCCGCCATCGCCGGCCTGCTCGACGCCCGCCGCCGGTTGCCACGCCCGTTCCGCCTGGCCGCCTTCGTGCTGGTCACCCTCGCCGGCATGAGCGTGGGCCTGTGGCAGTTCCTGCGCGGGCACAGCTACAGCCAATGGAACCCCGACCAGAATCGATGAGCGACGGACATGCCGATCAAGACTCAAATCAAGCAGGCCAGTGGCTGGTTCTATTTCAAGTCGCCGCGCGGGCGCGCCGAGCTGCGCGGCGCCGGGGTGATCCTCATGCTGCACCGGGTGCTGGCCGATGACGCCAGCGCCGCCCTGCCCCATCGCAACGAGCTGTGCGTTGGCCCCCGGGCCTTCGAAGGGCTGCTGCGCTGGCTGCACCGCCATTTCGACTGCGTCAGCCTCATGGACCTGCTCAAGAGCCACGAGCAGCCCCGCGGCGATACCCGCCCCAAGGTGGCCCTGACCTTCGACGACGGCTGGCGCGACAATGCCGTCAACGCCTTCCCGTTGCTGCAGCGCCACCAGGTGCCGGCGAGCATCTTCCTGTCCACCGACTACATCGGCAGCCGCCAGCGCTTCTGGTGGGAGAGCGTCGGCGAGACCCTTTGGGGCAGCCATGGCGAGGACGCCCGCCGGCAACTGATCGAACGCCTGCGCAAGCTTGGCCGGCCATTGCCGGCGGCCTACTTCATGCACGAACACAGCAAGGCCCGCAGCCTGGTGCTGGCGCGCTACCTGCAGACCCTCAAGAGCCTCAGCCCCCAGGCCCTGCATGTGCTGACCGACGCCTGCCCGCCGGAGTCGCTGCCCCAGGCCATGGACTGGCAGCAGGTGCGCGCCCTGGAGGACTCCGGCCTGGTGCGTTTCGGCCCCCACGGCGCCAGCCATGCCCTGCTGCCCTACCTGGACGATCACCGCCTCAACGAAGAGCTGCAACGCAGCCACGCCGCGCTCAACGAAGGCTGCCGCGAACCGCTGCCGGTGTACTGCTACCCCAATGGCGACCATGACGAACGCGTGCGCGCGCGGGTCGCCGCGCACCGCTACCCCTACGCCCTGAGCACCCGCCCGGGCATCTGCCAGGGCCACGACGACCCGTTGGCGCTACCGCGCATCGGCGTGAGCCAGCGCAATGCCAGCCGTCCTTCGCTGCTGGCCTGGCGCATCAGCCGCGGAGAACGCTGATGAACCGCAACAGCTACCTGCGCCACCTGGCGCTGAGCATGGGCACCAAGCTTGCGATGATCGCTCTGCGCCTGCTGCGCAACGTGCTGCTGGCGCGCATCCTCGGGCCCAGCGAGCGCGGCCTGTTCGCCCTGCTCAGCACCCTGCCCGACCTGATCAGCGCCGCCACCAGCGGCGGCCTGAACAGCGCGGTGGGCTACCAGGCGGCCAAGCAGCGCGACATGGGCCTGCTGCTGACCCAGGTGCTGGTCTACGGTTGCCTGCTGGCCGGGTTGTTGACCCTGGTCTGCGTGTTCCTGGTGCGCGAATTGGGCACCAATCTGGAAATTACCGTGCAATTGGGCCTGCTGGCCTGGCTGTTGCTGCTGGCGGTGCCGATGACCGTGCTCAAGAGCGGTCTGCTGACCCTGCACAACGCCAGCGGCGGTGTCGGCGCCTTCAACGCCCTGCGCCTGACCGAATCGCTGGCGCCGCTGCTGCTGTTTCTCGGGCTGTTCTGGATGTGGCGCGACGAGGCCCTAGAAGCCGCGCTGATCAGTTGGCTGTGCGGCATCGCCCTGGTGCTGGTGCTGGGCCTGTGGTGGCTGCGCCGCCAGCACCCGCTGGCCCTGCGCTGGGATCGCGGCGGGCAGCGCGAGCTGCTGAGCTACAGCGCCAAGAGCCACCCCGACCTATTGTTCCAGCAGGTGATCCTGCGCTCGGACTACCTGTTCATCGGCGCCATGCTCGGCAGCACCGCCCTGGGCCACTACGCCATGGCCAGCGCCGCCGCCGAACTGCTGCTGATCGTCCCCGAGGCGGTGACCACGCCGCTGATGAAACGCCTGCTGCAGCAGGACGCCGGCATGGAGCGCCTGACCCCCCTGGCGCTGCGCCTCACGGCCACGGTGATGCTCGGCGCCTGCCTGAGCATGGCGCTGATCGGCCAGTGGCTGATCGTCACCCTGTTCGGCGCTGACTACGCGCCGGCCTATCCGGCGCTGCTGGCCTTGCTGCCGGGCCTGCTCGGCCTGTGCTACGCCAGCATCCTGCGCCTGGACCTGCTGGGCAAGAACCGTCCCGGCACGGTGTCGCTGCTGATGGGCGCGGGCGCCGCGCTGAACCTGGTGCTCAACGTGGCGCTGATTCCGACCTGGGGGATCGTCGGCGCGGCGGCGGCCTCATCCATTGCCTACCTGGCAGTCACCGTGGCCATGCTGGTGCTGTATTGCCGCCTCAGCGGCGTGCCGCTGGGCCAGACCCTGATCATCCTGCCCGCCGACCTGGCGCCGCTGCGCCAGATGCTGCAACGGAGGGCGGCATGAAAGCCCTGCTGCTGTGCTCCACGCTGTTGGCGCAGACAGCGCTCGCCGCGCCCGTGCAATGGGGCGAGATCCGCGATGGCAGCCTGTACCTGCTGCCGGCCCGCGCCGACGAGCTGCGCATCCAGTGGCGTCCGGCCTGGCAGGCCGACGCCAACCCGGAGCGCCTGTACCTGCTGGATGGACAGGGCCGGCTGGCCGGCGAGCGGCGCATTGACGCCACGCAGGTGCGCGGCGAGCAGCGCTGGCCGCTGACACCGGCTGGCGGCGCCTATCGCCTGGAAGTGCCCGGCTACAGCTTTCGCGACTACCGTATACAGCACGACGCCAGCACCCGTGCACTGTTCGCTCCGTCCAAGGTGCACTTCAGCGCCGAGGTCGGGCCGGGTGTCGAGCTGTACTTCCGGGTCAAGGCCGGCGAACGGGCGGTGCTGGCCGGCAAGCACCATGGCGGCGTCCACGGGCTGTTCGCCGAACGCCTCGGCGACGGCCGCCGCGTGCAGTTGCCGCTCAAGCCCTACCGTGCCTACTGGCGCTTCGACCAGTTGCCACTGCCGGTCAGTACCCGCGACGAGACCTGGCGCCTGGGCCTGCAGGGCAGCGGCAAGGCGGCATTCTGGCTCGACGGCACCACCAATCTGTTCGCCCAGCGTACTGACGACCTGGGCGACCTGCCCCAGCAACCAGGCCAGGTGCGCCTGGCCCTGGGCAGCAAAGTACTCGGCCCCACGCCGAGGCTAGGGGTGGCCCTGCCTTATGTGCTGCCGCCGGCCTCGAGCTTTAACGCCCTGGATGCCCTGCGCCCCCAGGCCGCCGGTTTCTACAGCTTCGTCGACGTGCTGCAACGGCAACCCGACTTCGAGAACACCTGGCGCAAGCTCTACCAGGAACGTTTCGGCATCCTCCAGGACATCACCCTGCTGGCCGGCAGCGCCCGGGTCGCCGACCTGCGCAGCGACCGCACCAGCAGCGATGGCCTTGACGCCTGGCTCGAGGCGACCAAGGCCCTGGGCGGCAAAGGCACCCACTACCTGGCCTTTGCCGACGAGCCCAACCTCAACTATCGCGACTACGCCAGCTACCGCGACTTCTTCCAGGCCATGGCCAGGCGCGTGCGCGAATACCCCGGCGCCCGCGAGGCCGGCGTGCGCATCGCCATGCCGGCTTCCTCGCGCCTGCTCGGCGGCCCCTTCACCGACGATGGCAAGCAACGCCGTGGCATCGACTGGGCACGGCGCCTGCTCGCCGAACAGGGCGCGCAGATCGACGCCCTGGCCTGGCACGAATGGATGGTCCGCGACCTGCTCGCCACCCGCAGCTACCGTGACAGCGTGCGCCAGGCCGCCGAGCTGGTCGGCCTGGACGGCCAGGGCCGGCCGCGCAAGGCGCTGCTGCTGGACCAGACCAACCTGTCCAGCGGCTCGAGCCTTAGCCCCTACGAGCAGAACACCCACTACGCCGGCCTGTGGTGGACGTCGGTGGTGATCAATGCCGCCGGTGATGGCTTGCTCGACATGCTCAACTGGTTCCATGTCGCCGACGAGCCCGAATGGCCCAAGGGCATGCTGCGCGATGCCGGCGACCAGCGCTACGAACTCAAGCCGGTGGGCCTGGCCCAGCAGTTCATCCAACGCCACTGGCTGGACCAGGTGCTGGCCCTGGACAACGACGCTTTCGAGGTCGACGCCCTGGCCATGGCCCGTCAGCACCAGCGCAGCCTGTTGGGAGTGAACAAAGCCGAGCGCCTGCAACAGGTGGCGCTCACCTTGGGCGACTGCCCATCCGGCCAGCTCGAACTGTTCGGCCCCGACAACCAGAGCCGCCGCGCCAGCTTCAGCTGCGCCGATGGCCAGGTCCGTTTTCAACTGCCAGGGCAGACCGTGTTCGCCCTGACCTGGAGCGCGTCATGAGACGCATCTCGCTCAGCCATGCCCAGGAGGCACCATGACTGCATTTACCAAGATCCAGGACCGCATCAAGCGCAAGGGACTGCGTGACACCCTCGGTAGCGCCTTCCGGCACTACGTCTTCTACCATTGGGAACTGCTGTGGATGGAGCGCGACCTGGACAGCCCGGTACCGCCGCACCGGCTCAAGCCCTACGGCACCTTGCGCGTCGAAAGCATCACCGTGCATAACGTGCAGGCCTTCGCCCGCCATTTCGGCGACCGGGTCGAGACCATGCGCGAACTGGCCGCCGAGGGCCACACCGGGTTGATGTTCCTCGACGACGACAACGACGCCGTGGCGTTCATCTGGGGCAGCAACCGCCACTACCATGACCGCCACTACTACGGGTGCTGGTTCCCGGTCGGGCCAGGCGAGTTCTTCGAGTTCGGCGGCGAGCTGATCCGCAAGTACTGGGGCACCGAACTGTCGGTGGACCTGCAGCTGGCATTGTGGAAGGCCATGGCCGCCCGGGGCTGCACCAAGGTGGTGGACGTGTGCGAACAGCACAACATCCCGGCGCTCAAGCTGCACCTGCGCATGGGCTACCAGGAACAAAAACGGATCACGAACGTGTACTGCCTGTTCGGCCGCTGGAGGCTCTACCGCGAGAGCCGCTACACCACCTCGCGCCTGGAACCGCTGCGCAAGCCTGAGGTCCCGGCCTCATCGGCCTCGGCGGGCTGAATTTATGACCCTGCAGCTCAGCTGGTGCGCCTCGCTGCGCAGCGACGACTTCCCCGCCGCCGACTACGAGGCGCTGCGCAGGCGCCTGCCCGGCAGCACGCCGTTCAACCACCTCGGCTGGCTGTGCGCCGCCGAGGCCGCCCTGCTGCCCGGCCAACAGCTCGGCGTGCTGCTCGGCTACCAGGACCAACGCCTGTGCCTGTGCCTGCCCCTGGTCCGCGCCCGGGAGCCCTTCGGCCCGCTGTTCGCCCCGGTGGTGCGCCACCTGGGCTATCCGCTGAACGACCGCATCGCCCTGCTCATCGACCTGCCGGCGCTATACGCCGACCAAGTCCTGCAGGCCATCCGCAAGCACCTGCCCCATGCCCTGCTGCAACTGAACGAGGTGCCCGACAACGCCGAGCACGAAGGCTGGCTGCGCCAGTGGGCCAGTGCCAGTTCCACCTGGCAGCAGCGCCTGACCTGCCGCGTGCCGGTGCACCGCATCAACGAACAGGATCGCCAGGAGGTCAGCGGCGACCCGCGCTACAAACTGCGCCGCGCACGCAAACGGATCAAGGCCTGTGGCGCCAGCGTGCGTCGGGTCACGGCCAGCGCCGAGAACATGAGTGAGCTGCTCGACGCCATCAGCGCCGTCGAGGCCGCAAGCTGGAAAGGCGACGACGAGGTTGGTATCTTCTCCGGCCCCCTGCGCCGCCAGTGGATGTACCAAGCCTTCACCGCGCTGGCTGGCGAAGGCCTGGTTTGCCTGGTGCTGCTGGAGCTGGACGGGCGCTGCATCAGCTACCGCCTGGGCCTGGTGGAGCGCGGCCGGGTCTACGACTACAACCTCGCCTTCATGCCCGAACACCGTGACTTGGGCAGCGGCCGCGTGCTGCTGGAGGAGTGGATCCACTGGGGCCTGGACGCGGACTGGAAATGGATCGACGCCTCGCGGGTCAGCCTGGACAACTCCAGCCACCAGCTACACGAACGCATGACCGGCCAGCTCGAACAGTGGCGCCTGAGCAGCTACAGCTGGCGGCCCGACGGCGTGCTGCTGGGCCTGGCGCAGCGCTGCTGGCGCTGGCTCAAGCCGCGCCTGCGCAGACGCTCGCCGCGCTACGAAGCCGATGTTGTCGCCCCCACCCCGCCACAGGAGCGCCCGGATGCCATCCCAGGTCATAGTCAACGCTGACGATTTCGGCCTCAGTGCCCACACCAACGCGGTCATCCTGCACGCCTTCCAGGCCGGGCTGATCAGCTCGGCCACGGCCATGGCCAACATGCCAGCCTTTGCCGCCGCCTGCGCGCTGGCCCAGCAGCCACTGCTCAAGGGGCGTATCGGGCTGCACTTCAACCTCACCTACGGCCGGCCGCTGAGCCAGGCGATCCTTGCCGAGCCACGCTTCTGCACGCCCCACGGCGAGTTCGACCTGCGCCTGAAGCAACGCACCCTGCGTCTGTCGCGCCGGGAACGTGCCGCGGTGGAAGCGGAACTCGAGGCCCAGTGGAAACACTGCCTGGACCATGGCCTGATGCCCAGTCACCTGGACTCGCACCAGCACGTGCACAACATCTGGCCGGTGGGCACCGTCGTCGCCCGCTTCGCCCGCGACCAGGGCGTGCCGGTACGCTTGGCGCGCAACCTCGGGCACAACATCGGACCGGCCAAGCGTGCGTTCAAGACCCTGCTCAACTGGCGCCTGCGTCAGCTCGCCGGGAGCACCGCCGACTTCGTCTGCACCCCGGCCGACCTCAAGGCCGGCCTGGCCCCCGCGCATGGCGTGCTGGAGCTGGTGGCCCACCCCAGCGCGCTGGGCGGGCATGACTTCGGCGATGCCTACCTGGCCAGCGGCGAGTCGCTGCTGGCACTGGTCGAGCAGCGCCTGGGGCAGGTGCCACGGGTGGGGTATGCGAGCCTGGGCGTAGACGAAGCAAGCTAACGCCCCGGTGGGCGATGCCGCCGTTCGTGGTTGTCGGCCAGCCAGCGGCGCAGCGCCTCGGCCGGCATCGGCCGCCCGAGCAGGAAGCCCTGGCCCTGGTCGCAACCGGCATGGCGCAGGAAATCGTATTGCTCCTGGGTTTCGATGCCTTCGGCGGTGATGCGAAAACCCAGGGCATGGCCCAGGTCGATGATCGCCCTGGCGATGGCCACCGCGTCGTCGTCCCCGGGCAGATCCTTGATGAAGGCACGGTCGATCTTCAGATGATCGATCGGCAGCGTGCGCAGATAGGCCAGCGACGAATAGCCCGTGCCGAAGTCGTCCACCGCCGTGGCCACGCCCATGGCCTGCAACTGCGCCAGCACCGCGCAGGCCTGCTGCTGGCTTTCCATCAGCAGGCTCTCGGTGATCTCCACCTCCAGCAGGTTGGCCGGCAGGCCATGGCGTTCCAGTGCCGAGGCCAGGCTGGTGACATAGTCGCTGCGTTCGATCTGCAGGGCTGCGACGTTGATCGCCAACGGTCCGGGCAGGCCATCGCCGGCACGCCATTCGGCCAGCTGCGCGCAGGCCAGCTCCAGCACCCGCTCACCGAGCGGAATGATCAGCCCGGTGCGCTCGGCCAGGGGTATGAACTCCCCTGGCGAGACCAGGCCATGCTCAGGGTCACGCCAGCGCAGCAGGGCCTCGACGCCCTCCAGTTGGCCGCTGAACAGATCGACCTTGGGCTGGTACCACAGCTCGAATTCGTTGTGTTCCAGGGCCCGGCGCAAGTTGCGCTCCAGCTCCAGGCGCTGCTGCAGGCGCTCGGTCATGTCCGGGTGATAGGGACGCCAGGCATCGCGCCCGGCTTCCTTGGCCACGTACATGGCAGTGTCGGCATGGCGCAACAGGCTGTCGGCGTCCTCGCCATGCTGCGGACACCAGGCCAGGCCGATGCTGCCGGTGACCAGGGCGGCATTGCCGTTCAGGTCGAACGGCCGCTGCAGGCAGCGCAGCAAGGCACGGACCTGGTGGTTCACCTGGCCCTGGGCACCTTGCAGCATGAACACGAACTCGTCACCGCCCAGACGGCAGAGGCGGTCCTGGCTGTCCAGCTCCTGCAAGAAGCGCGCGGTCGCCTGCTGCAGCAACAGGTCGCCCATCGGATGGCCGAGGCTGTCATTGACCTGCTTGAAGCCGTCGATATCGAGCACCAGCACCGCCAGCCCATGCCCCTGCAGGATCGCCGTACCCAACTGCTGCTGGAACAAAATCCGGTTAGGCAGCCCGGTGATGGTGTCGTAGTGGGCCAGGCGCTCGAGCTGGGCCTGGTAGCGCTGCAGCTCGCGGTTGCGCTGTTCGAGCAACCGCTGCTTGCGGTTGAGCTGGGCGACGAACAGGCTGAACAGCCCCGTGCAGCTCAGGGCGAACAGGAACAGCGGCGAGCCGAACAGGTCCAGCCCCGACCAGCCGCCCCGAGGCACGGCCACCAATTGCCAGGCACCGCCCGGCACCGCCACGGTCATCATCACCTGCGGCGCCTCGAACAACCGTGGATCGCCCCAGATCAGCGCACCTTCGGCGCCCTTGCCGTCGCTGCCACGCACGGCCAGCTCGAACTCGGTGTCCAGGCGCAGCCCCGCGGACAGCAGCAGGCGGTCGATATCGGCGACGATCGACACATTGCCCCAATAAAACCGCACACCCCGCTTGCCGGTGACGAACACCGGGCGCCGGTAGATCAACGCCCGACCGCCCTGGTACAGCTGCAGGGGACCGGCCAGCACCGGCTGGGCATGGTCGCGGGCCGATCGCACCAGCGGGAACTGGTCCGGCAGCTGGCGGTAATCCAGCCCGATCAGCCGCTCGTTGCCCGCCATCGGGTAAACATCTCGGATGACATCCCCCGGGGCCAGGGCGATATGACGCATGTAGGGCACAGCGCGCAGGGCATCACGGGCCATGCCGTGGAAGTGCGCCTCACTGATGCCGCCATCGGCGGTGATCAGCTGGGCGATACCCTCGGCTTGGCCAAACGCCGCGCCCAGCTGGGCTTCCAGCGCGCCACGCAGGCCCGCCAGCCGGGCGGCGAGGTTGCCCAGCTGCTCAGTGCGCTCGCGCTGTGCATCCAGATGCCCCAGGGCGACCGAGAGGCCGATCCCCACCAGGGCGAGGCCGACCGGCAGCAGGCGATTGAGCGATTGGCGCAACGTCCCTACTGGCGCTGGCGTGGGTTCTTGAGAGTGCTGGGGAGTGATCATAGGCAGGCGATGGCAGTCGATTACGCATTTATCGGCGCTGCGCGGCCAATATTGAGGTTCGTTTTGCCGGTACAACCATGTACCACCGGCAGCTCCGTCACGGCTGCTCTGATGTGCGCTTTGCAAGGAGCCACAGATGACAGCGAATATCCCCCACTCACACCATGCCCTTGTGCAACGCCAGCTGCCCGTCTGGGCCCGGGAGGCCAGCGCAGGGCACTGGCAGCAACTGAGCGACGCCATCCTGCCGGCGCAGGGCCTGCCCGGCGCCGAGGCGGCCTGGTTCGCCAATGCCGCGCCGCACCTGCGCGAAGCGGTCCAGACCAGCCAGGTACGCCTGATGCGGGCGCAACGCGCGATGGCACGGCACCTGCGCGGTTTAAAGAACATCAACGAATTCGCCGAGCCCCTGCTCACCGAACGCTTGCGCACGCAACACGGACTCAGTGCGCCACTGCGTAGTACATCACTGGTCTGGGTGAAGCACCTCTACAGCTTCCAGGTCTACCTCACCCACCACGAACACCGCAGCCTGCTCGAAGCCGCCTTGCACAATTTCAGCGACACCGTGACCTTCAGCCGCGACAGCGCCCTCGCCCTGGACAGCGACTGGCATGTCAGCCAGACCGTGATCACGGGCAAGACGACCCTGGGCGACAGCGAGACCGAAGTCGACATCGACCTGCCTTCGGAGCAGATCCGCATCAAGCCCCTGGCACTGACACCCGAAGTGTTCGCCAGAACCTGTCGCGATTTGGACCTCGGGCAGGCTTACCAGGATCACCTCGATACCGCCTTCGCCGCGTCCGGCGTGCGCCCGGCGGCGCTGCGCGTTCACCAGGACAGCCTGCGTCTGGCGGCTGACCTGGCGCGAGTCCGCAACCGCCTCAGTGGTGCGGGATGGGATGCGCTGCAGACCTTGCCGGAAAATGGCGAAGCATTGCCCTGCAGCCAACTGAGCCTGTTCGGCATCACCCTGCACGAGGCGACCCTGATCGATACCGGTACTTCAGGCATCGTGTTGTACCTGCCGGGACAGACAGACAGCCTGCGCGCCTTCGACAACCTCGAAGCGCTGCATAGCCAGTTGCGCAGCGACTTGCAGCAGGAGCCGTTTCGCCAGGGTTTCATGGTTTATGTGCCAAGCGAGCAGCAGGGCCAGTTCGCCAGCCGCCTGCGCCAGAATGCCGGTGGCGACCTGCATTTGCGCCCCCTGCCCATCGCCGCAGACCTGTTCGACTTCCTCCACGACGACCACGTGGCACGCCTGAAGCACGAAGCCCGGCAACTGGCCGTGCCTACCGCGCAGGCCGACGAACAGGCGCTCAAGACGCGCAAGGCCCTCTGGGCCAGCGCCGGTCTCGACATGCTGATGATTGCCGGCATGTTCGTCCCCGCCTTGGGCACGGTCATGACCGCGGTGATTGCCTACCAACTGCTCGATGAAGCCTACGAAGGTTATGAGTCCTGGCAGGTCGGTGACCGCGCGCAGGCCATGGCCCACCTCAGGTCGGTAGGCCTGAACCTGGCGCTGATCGGCGGGCTGCATCTGGCCGGCAAGGCCATGTCACGCCTCGCCAGCAGTTCACTGATGGAAAGCCTCGAACCCGTCACCCTCGAAGACGGCAGCCAGCGCCTGCGACGCGTCGATCAGCGTGACGAGAGCATCCTGAAGAACGCCCTGAAGGGGCTGTATCTCCCCGAGCAAGCCAGCCTGCTGAGCGAGCGCCTGATCATCAACGCGATGCCACAGCTGCCTGGTTGGCCGGAGCAACTGCGCCTGGAACTGCGGGCCGCGTCCCCCCAAGGCCCGCTGTTGCTTGTCGCCGGTGGCCAGGACACCAGTCGTGTCTGTACCGTGCTCAAGTCAGCCGAGGGCTACGAAGCCTACCTTGGCGAACGACCAGCCCCTCTACAACAAGACCACGATCTCTGCCGTGCGGTCGTGCAAGCGCTGTCTCCCAACGACCGTGCAGCCCTGGGTCTGACGAGCACCAATGGCGATGGGTTGCGCCAACAGATCAACGACCTGGCCCGCTCGGACCCTGCCATGGTCCGAAGTCTACTGACAGACTCGGCGCCAGGTTGGGGCAACCGCGGCCAGTTGCGCGGCGGCATGGACGAGCCTGCGCCACCCGCTCGGCGTATCGATGTCGGCACGTTCTGGCGCCGCTACCGAGCGCTCTACCCCGAGTCCGCCGATTTCCAGGTCAACGAGCAACTGAGTCAATGGTTCGAGGCTGGCCTGGATCCCATGCAGCAACTCACCGAACTGGAGCAGCAACTGCTGGCGTTCCGTGCCCGGGTACGTGCCTGGGCAGGTGAGAGTCCGCTGCGCCAGGCTGCCGCGCGCAGGCTGATGAGCAACTGGCAACGGATATCGGAATACTCGCAGGAAGAAGGCCAGCTCATCCACATGATCAACCTGGCCGACCTGGGCCTGACCAACGATGACCTCGCCTCGCTGGCGCTGCCTGACCGCTTCACCCATATCCAGCGGATCGACCTGGCCGCGAACCCCGCCTTGAGCGAACTGCCCGCAGAGTTCCTCGAACGGTTTCCCCAGTTGCAACGCCTGCACCTGACAAACTGCGGCTTCGAGCAGATCCCTGCGGTCGCCATGCCACACACATTGGAATGGCTTGATATGCAAGGCAACAGCATCCTCTGGAACGACGCCAACCAGGTTGCTCTGGATCGCCTCGACAATCTTCGCCTGCTGGACCTGTCGCACAATCCACTGGCCCGCAGTCCTGACCTGAGCCGGCAGAATGCGCTGGACATGCTCAACCTCAACAGTTGCGAGCTCACCGACTGGCCCCCCGGTATCCGTAGCGATGACGATTGGCGCCCCGTCGTGTTCGATCTACGGGACAACCGCTTTACCCAGTTGCCGGACAACCTGCAATTGTCTCGGATCGCGGCCCAGGCGCTGTGGCTGGAGAGCGCCGAACTCAGCGAACGCGTCACCCAGCAGATCCAATCCTACTACGAGCGAAATAACATCGATCTGCTGGTGGCCGACGCCGATTATGAAGAGATGCTGGCAGACACCGATGTCGACGACTGGACTATCTGGAACGATCTGCCCCTGCAGTATCGTCGTGAACTGCGTGGACTGCAGGACTTGCCGGACTACACTCAGCCGCGGCTGTGGCGGCGCCTGCGCACGTTCGCCGACCCGCGGGCCATGGATTATGGCTTGTCGATCGGCGCGATGAGGCTGCTGGACGACGAGGTGTTCCCGCCGCCTTTCGAGGAATGACCGCCAGCGGCTGCGCCAGGCTGGCAATTTTCAGCCGGTCGGCGCATGCTCGCAAGCTGAAGCGTTTCATCATCCGGATTTGAGAGGTGCAGTACCCATGGACCGTCTGCTCGATTCGCTGTTTCCCGCCCCCGAGGACATCCCCGAAGCCTGGCGCCTGGGCGCGCCGCTGGAGCAACGCGACTACCTGGTGGGTGGCGAGCTGCGCCGCTGGGACGGCCCGCTGGCCACCGTGCGCAGTCCGGTATGGCTCAAGGAAGGCGACAGCAAACGCCAGGTGATCCTCGGCAGCGCCCCGCTGCTGGATGCCGACACCGCGCTCACCGCCCTCGACGCGGCTGTGGCCGCCTACGACAAGGGCCGCGGCGCCTGGCCGAACATGCGCGTGGCCGAGCGCATTCAGCATGTCGAAGCCTTCCTGGCGCGCATGCGCGAGCAGCGCGCGGCGGTGGTCAAGCTGCTGATGTGGGAGATCGGCAAGAACCTCAAGGACTCGGAGAAGGAGTTCGACCGCACCTGCGACTACATCGTCGACACCATCGACGCGCTCAAGGACCTCGACCGCCGCTCCAGCCGCTTCGAGCTCGAACAGGGCACCCTGGGGCAGATCCGCCGGGCGCCGCTGGGCGTGGCGCTGTGCATGGGCCCGTACAACTACCCGCTCAACGAGACCTTCACCACGCTGATCCCGGCGCTGATCATGGGCAACACCGTGGTGTTCAAGCCGGCCAAGTTCGGCGTGCTGCTGATCCGTCCGTTGCTCGAGGCCTTCCGCGACAGCTTCCCGCCGGGGGTGATCAACGTCATCTACGGGCGCGGCCGCGAAACCGTCAGCGCGTTGATGGCCAGCGGCAAGGTCGACGTGTTCGCCTTCATCGGCACCCACAAGGCCGCCAGCGACCTGAAGAAACTCCACCCGCGCCCGCACCGCCTGCGCGCGGCCCTGGGCCTGGACGCCAAGAACCCCGGCATCGTCCTGCCCCAGGTCGACCTGGACAACGCCGTCGAGGAGGCCGTTACTGGCGCCCTGTCGTTCAACGGCCAGCGCTGCACGGCGTTGAAGATCCTCTTCGTGCACGAGGACGTGGTCGATGCCTTCCTCGACAAGTTCCAGCGCAAGCTCGCCGCACTCAAACCGGGCATGCCCTGGGAGCCGGGCGTTGCACTGACGCCGCTGCCGGAACCGGGCAAGGTCGACTACCTCGACGGCCTGGTGGCGGACGCCACCGCCAAGGGCGCGCGAGTGCTCAACGAAGGCGGCGGGCAGAGTCGAGGTTCGTTCTTCTACCCCGCCCTGCTCTACCCGGTCAGCCAGGACATGCGTGTCTACCACGAGGAACAGTTCGGCCCGGTGGTGCCGGTGGTGCCCTACCGCGACCTGCAGACGGTGATCGACTACGTGCTCGACTCCGACTACGGCCAGCAACTGAGCCTGTTCGGCAACGACCCCGAGACCGTCGGCGCCCTGGTCGACACCTTCGCCAACCAGGTCGGCCGGATCAACCTCAACGCCCAGTGCCAGCGCGGGCCGGACACCTATCCGTTCAACGGCCGCAAGAACAGCGCCGAGGGGACCTTGTCGGTGCATGATGCGCTGCGGGTGTTTTCCATCCGTACCCTGGTGGCGACCAAGTTCCAGGAAGCGAACAAGGAGCTGATCAGCGAGATCATCCGTAACCGGCAGTCGAGCTTTCTGACGACTGATTACATTTTCTAAAGTTTCACGCACTTCCCTGAGCGGCCTTGTGTCGCGAAAGGGCTGCGTAGCAGCCCCGGCGATTGATGCATCAACATCAAATCCTGGGGCCGCTACGCGCCCCTTTCGCGACACAAGGCCGCTCCTACACCGACCGCAACAGCCACAAAACAGGTTTTTTATAGACAATCGATATAACTCGACTGTCGATTTTCCATCCGCCTAGACGACTCTAATCACCAGGCTGTTGCAAACAACAACCCACGTGAAAGGAGCTTACGCAAATGGCAGTCAAACCCATCCCCGAAGGCCAGCACAGCATCACCCCCTACCTCGGCATCAGGGAGGCCGCCAAGGCCATCGAATTCTACAAGCAGGCCTTCGGCGCCATCGAGATGTTCCGCCTCGAAGGCCCTGACGGCAGCGTCGGCCATGCCGAGCTTAAAATCGGTGACTCGTCACTGATGCTCGGCTCACCCTGTGACATGGAGGGCGGCCTCAAGCCCAGCGAGGACATCGAGGTCCCCGGCGTCGGCCTGCACCTGTATGTCGAGGACTGCGACACAATCTATGCCCAGGCCCTGCGTGCCGGCGCGACGCCAGTGCGCGAAGTGCAGGACCAGTTCTACGGCGACCGCAGCGGCACCCTGATGGATCCGTTCAACAACCTGTGGTTCGTCTCTACCCACAAGGAAGACCTCACCCCCGAGGAAATCCGCGCCCGCGCCGCCAAACTGTTCAGCGGCCAGTGAGCGGCGGGCCCCAGGCCGCAAGCTTCAAGTTGAAAGCCATCGCGCTTTGCTGGAAGCTTGAGGCTTGTAGCTTGGAGCTGCCTCTCAATGCGTATCATCGAAAAATCTGGCGCGCAGGTGCGCAGCCTGACCCTGGCCGAAGAGGAACTGTTGGCCAGTTTTGCCACCGGCACCCTGGCCGGCCCCCGCCTGCTGCAGGCCAACCAGTGGCTGATGAAGGTGCGCAGCGCCAACCAGTGGCTGGCCTGCGATTGCCGCCAGGATGCCCTGCCGGTGCTCAACGTGTCGCTGAACGGCAACACCGGCACCCTGTTCCTGCGCAACAATCCCGATACCGCCGAACATACCCCGGGCTGCCCGTTCAGCAAGGACGAGCGCGAGACCGGCGCAAGCGCCGAGGACAACACGCCTCCCGCAGCCTGGCTGGCACCGGATGCGCCGCTGCGGCTGCTTGGCGACTACCGCCGTGCCAGTGATGGCGAAACGACCGCCGGACCACGCGACCCCGGCGAGCGCCGCGAGCAGCAGCGGCTGCTGTCGTTGCTGCTGACCTGGATCGAGGCCAGCGGCCTGAACGTCTACGCCACCCACCTGAAGAAGGATCTCACCGCCCAGTTCGCCGAGCTGCGCGGCGTCGCCAGCCGCTATCCGCTGCTGGAGCGGGTGCCGGCCAGCAACTACCTGGAAACACGTCTGGACATGAAGCACATGATGATGCTCAAGGCGCGCCTGCGCGAGGCCACGGTGTTCGGCAACCATCGCCGCCATGGCCTGCTGCTCGACTGCGTCGACCAGATCAAGGGCCGCAAGCTGTTCAACAACCGCAGCGAGGACGGCTTCGACTTCCAAGGTCATCACCATTACTGGGGCGGTAACCGCGCCTCAGGCCCCTTGCTGGCCCTGGCGCTGTACTCGCCGGCCACCGCCGGCAGCCATTTCTACGAGCTGATCCATGTGGCCAGCGTGCCGGTGCTTTCGCGCGCGCACCTGTTCCCGGTGTACCGCGACGAAGAGCGCGAGCCGCTCAAGGCGCTGGTGTCGCTGATCGACTGGATGGCGAGCAAAGGGGTGAAGGTACTGATGCGCCGCCCGGTGATCGGCGGCCAGGTGATGGACGAGCTTGTGCTGACCTCGGACCAGGACCGGGTGCTGTCGGTGTCGTTGCTGGAGCAACCGATCGGGCCGGAGCCGGATGCCGAGAACTTCAAGCGCTACGCCGACTTCAAGAGCCTGGAGACCTTCCGCAAGTACGTGGCCGGGTTCTTCATGCGCGAACGCTGAGCAAGCCCCATCAGGGTCGTTTTTCGCGACCCTCATGGAAACGGGCTTGCCCCGCAATGACGCGACCGGACTAGAACGCGGCCTTGAAGATCGCCTCGATCTCCACCTGGCTGGCCACCCGCGGATTGGTCAGCCCGCAGGCATCCTTCAACGCATTGGCCGCCAGCACCGGCACATCCTCGACCTTGGCCCCCAGCTCCGCCAGCCCGGCCGGTATGCCGATGGCCGCCGCCAGGTGCTCGATGGCCGAGATCGCCGCCCCGGCGCCCTGCTCCGCGTCCAGCCCGCAGACCTTCACCCCCATGGCCTTGGCCACGTCACGCAGGCGCGCGGCGCTGACCTTGGCGTTGAAGCGTTGCACATGGGGCAGCAGCACCGCGTTGCACACGCCATGGGGCAGGTCATAGAAGCCACCCAGCTGGTGCGCCATGGCGTGCACGTAGCCCAGCGAGGCGTTGTTGAAGGCCATGCCTGCCAGGAACTGGGCATAAGCCATGTTCTCCCGCGCCACCAGGTCGCCGCCGTCGGCAACCGCCTGGCGCAGGTTGTCGCTGATCAGGCTCACGGCCTTGAGCGCGCAGGCGTCGGTGATCGGCGTGGCGGCGGTGGAGACATAGGCCTCGATGGCGTGGGTCAGCGCGTCCATGCCGGTGGCGGCGGTGAGGCCCTTGGGCATGCCGACCATCAGCGCCGGGTCGTTGACCGACAGGATCGGCGTGACGTTGCGATCGACGATGGCCATTTTCACGTGGCGCGCCTCGTCGGTGATGATACAGAAACGGGTCATCTCGCTGGCGGTGCCCGCCGTGGTATTGATAGCGATCAGCGGCAGCTGCGGCTTGGCCGAGCGATCCACACCTTCGTAATCGCTGATATGCCCACCGTTGGTGGCGCACAGGGCGATGCCCTTGGCGCAGTCATGGGGCGACCCGCCCCCCAGCGAGACCACGCAGTCACAGCCCTCGCGACGCAGCATCGCCAGACCCGCCTCGACGTTGGCGATGCTCGGGTTGGGCTTGGCGCCGTCGAACACCCGCGAATCGATGTCGCGCATGGCCAGCATCCCGGCGATGCGCTCGGCGACGCCGGCCTTGGCCAGCCCGGCATCGGTGACGATCAACGCCTTGCGCAGGCCGTAGCCGGCGATCGCGGTCATCGCCTCCTCCAGGCAGTCGATGCCCATGATGTTCACGGCGGGAATGAAGAACGTGCTGCTCATGGCCGGATCCTCTCAAGCTGACGGTAGGCTTTGAGCATCCGCCGAATTGGGCGTGGGCGAGTTGATCCAGGGCAAACCTACCCCATGAACAGCCGATACGCCGGGTTCTCCGTCTCGTCCCAGTACTGATAGCCCATCTCGTCCAGCGCCAGCGGCAGCCCGGCCAGCTCGTCGTCCGGCACCTCCAACCCAGCGAACACCCGTGCCTGCGCCGCGCCGTGGTTGCGGTAGTGGAACAGGCTGATGTTCCAGCGCTTGCCCAGGCGTTCGAGAAAGCCCAGCAGCGCCCCAGGACGCTCGGGGAACTCGAAGCGCAGCACCCGCTCGCCGGCGCCCGGCGCCGCATGGCCGCCAACGGTGTGGCGCACGTGCAGCTTGGCCAGTTCGTTGTCGGTCAGATCGAGCACCTGGTAGCCCTGCTCGTGCAGGCTGGTTAGCAGTTGCTCCCGTGGGTCGTGCAGGGGGTGGGTCTGCACGCCGACGAACAGGCGCGCCTCCTTGCCCGGGTAGTAGCGGTAGTTGAACTCGGTGATCTGGCGCTTGCCCAGGGCCAGGCAGAAGGCGCGGAAGCTGCCGGGGCGCTCGGGGATGGTCACGGCGATGATCGCCTCGCGCTGCTCGCCCAGCTCGGCGCGCTCGGCGACATGGCGCAGGCGGTCGAAGTTGACGTTGGCGCCGGAGTCGATGGCCACCAGGGCCTGGCCCTGCAGGCCCTCGCGGGCCACGTAGCGCTTGATGCCGGCCACGGCCAGGGCGCCGGAGGGTTCGGTGATCGAGCGGGTGTCGTCATAGATGTCCTTAATCGCCGCGCACAGTTCGTCGCTGCTGACCGTCACCACCTCGTCGACGAAGTGGCGGCACAGCTCGAAGCAGTGCGCGCCGATCTGCGCCACCGCCACGCCGTCGGCGAAAGTGCCGACCTGCGGCAGGATCACCCGCTCGCCGGCGGCCATGGCGGCCTGCAGGCAGTTGGAGTCCTCCGGCTCGACGCCGATCACCTTGATCTCGGGGCGCAGGTACTTGACGTAGGCGGCGATGCCAGCGATCAGGCCGCCGCCGCCGACCGGGACGAAGATCGCATGCAGCGGGCCGGGGTGCTGGCGAAGGATCTCCATGGCCACGGTGCCCTGCCCGGCGATGACGTCAGGATCGTCGAACGGCGGCACGAAAGTCGCGCCGTCGCGATCGGCCAGTTGCAGGGCATGGGCCAGGGCGTGGGGGAAGCTTTCGCCGTGCAGCACCACATGGCCACCCCGTGAACGCACGCCTTCGACCTTGAGCGAGGGGGTGGTGGTGGGCATGACGATGGTGGTCTTGATGCCCAGGTGCGAGCCGGCCAGGGCCACGCCCTGGGCATGATTGCCGGCCGACGCGGTGATGACGCCGCGCTCGCGCTGGGCGCACGTCAGGCGCGACAGCCGGGTGTAGGCGCCGCGGATCTTGAATGAGAACGTCGGTTGCAGGTCTTCGCGCTTGAGCAGGACCTGGTTGCCCAGGCTGGCCGACAGGGCCGGCGCCGCTTGCAAGGGGGTTTCGATGGCCAGGTCGTACACCGGGGCCGAAAGAATCCGGCGTACTTGCTCGGACAGCAGTTGCTGGGGCGTTGCCGGGGTACGCAGGGTGGCGCTGAAGCTGGTCATCGATGACTCCTGGTTTTTTGTAGTGCCCAGGAGTCAGAGAGAAGAAACCCGCCTCCAGGGCGGGTTCAGTGCATGTGTGCGCTAGCCCGCCAAACTGATAATGGCGGTAATAATGCTGAGGGCGCGACGCTGCGGGAATAGGTTCATGGGGTGGGAAACTAGCGTGTGGCGTGAGAAGAAGTCAAGGCTTGGTGTTACCTCCCTTGTCTTCCCACGCAGCCCCCTGCCCTGTTGTAGATGAAACACAACCGCAGATACGACGAAAAACTACACAATTGATAGTCATTCGCCATTAACTCGTTCTCGGAAGCACCCGCCCGGGGGTAGAATGCCGCAAAACCGGGAGCCGCGATGAACCAGGACCGCCACATTCCAAGCGAAGAAGATGCCATCACCGATGCCGCCGCGCATTGGTGCATGCGCCTGCACGCCGACGACTGCACGGCGGCCGAGCGCGAGGCATTCGGCCAATGGCTGGCGAGCGACCCGCGGCATGCCGAGGAATACCAGGCAATGCTGGAAATCTGGGACACCGCCGACCTGCTGCCGCGCAGCGCCCAGGTGATCCCGCTAGCCACCCGGCCAGCGGCGCCGACGCGCCACTGGCGGCCGTTCGCCTCCGCCGCAGCCATCGCCCTGCTCGCCCTGCCCCTGGCAGGCTGGGTCGGCTGGGAGCAGGGCTGGCTGCCCAACGGCTACCAGCACTTCGAAGCCACCGACCATCTGCGCCAGGTGCGTCTGAGCGACGGCAGCAGCGTCGAGCTGAACCTCCACAGCGAACTGCGTTTCCTCAACTACAAGGACGAGCGCAAGGTCACCCTGGTCAAGGGCGAGGCGTTCTTCAAGGTTACCCACGACAGCAGTCACCCGTTCATCGTCCACGCCGCCAACGGCCAGACCCGTGTCACCGGGACCCAGTTCAACGTGTGGAAGTACGAGGACCAGGTCAAGGTGACGCTGGTGGAAGGCTCGGTGCTGGTCAGCGCCAGCGGCAACGCCGGCGGCTATCGCCTTGGCCCGGGCATGCAGGCCAGCTACCACAAGGGTGACTTCGAACCCGAGCTGAACCAGAGCGACGACTACGGCAACAGCCTGGCCTGGCGCAGCGGCAAGCTGGTGCTGGACAACCTGAGCCTCGGCCAAGCACTGCCGGTGATCAATCGCTACCTGGACAAGCCGCTCATGCTGGCCGACGACAGCACCGCCAGCATCCGCATCAGCGGCGTCTACAGTACCCGCGAGGTCGCCCGCCTCGTCGACACCCTGCCCAAGGTGCTGCCGGTGTACCTGACCCGCAGCAAGGACGGCAGCACCGTCCTCAACCGCATCGTCCCTGCGCCGACCCGCGGCTGAAACCCCGATCTGGGGCCGCAGGGCGGCCCCCGGTGATATCAGGACAAGTCGCCGATCACAACGTCATCGCCGCCAACCAGCCAAACGCCAGCAACGGCAGGTTGTAGTGGATGAAGGTCGGCACCACGGTATCCCAGATGTGGTGGTGCTGCCCGTCCACGTTCAGCCCCGAAGTCGGCCCCAGGGTCGAGTCCGACGCCGGCGAGCCGGCATCGCCCAGCGCGCCTGCGGTACCGACGATGCACACCGTGGCCAGCGGATCGAAGCCCAGTTGCACGCACAGCGGCACGAAGATCGCCGCCAGGATCGGCACGGTGGAGAATGAAGAGCCGATGCCCATGGTCACCAGCAACCCCACCAGCAGCATCAGCAGCGCACCGACACCTTTGCTGTGATCGATCCACTGGGCCGAGGCCTCCACCAGGCTCTTCACTTCACCGGTGGCCTTCATCACTTCGGCAAAGCCGGACGCGGCGATCATGATGAAGCCGATCATCGCCATCATCTTCATGCCTTCGGTGAACAGGCTGTCGGTGTCCTTCCAACGCACGATGCCCGACAACGAGAAGATCAGGAAGCCGACCATCGCGCCGATGATCATCGAGTCCAGCCAAAGCTGGATGATGAACGCGGCACCGATCGCCACCCCAGCCACCAGCAGGGTCACTGGGTTGTACTGCACACTGACTTGCTCGACCTGCTCGATGCGTTCTAGGTCGTAGTCACGTTTCTTGCGGTAGCTGAAGCACACTGCCAGCAACAGGCCGGCGAGCATGCCCGCCGCCGGGATGGCCATGGCGTGGGTCACGTTGACGCCGCTGACATCCACCCCGGCGCGGCTGACATTGGCCAGCAGGATCTCGTTGAGGAAGATGTTGCCGAAGCCCACCGGCAGGAACATGTACGGGGTGATCAGGCCGAAGGTGATCACGCAGGCGATCAGCCGGCGGTCGATGCGCAGGCGCGTCAGCACATACAGCAGCGGCGGCACCAGCAAGGGAATGAAGGCAATGTGGATCGGCAGGATGTTCTGCGACGACACCGCCACCACCAGCATCAGGCCGACCAGCAGCCACTTGACCTTGCCACCGTCGGCATGCCCTTGGCGATCGATCATCGCCAGAGCCCGGTCGGCCAGGGCGTGGGCCAGTCCGGACTTGGCGATGGCCACCGCGAAGGCTCCAAGCAAGGCATAGGACAAGGCCACCGTGGCACCGCCACCCAGGCCACCGTTGAAGGCCTTGAGCGTGCCCTCGATACCCAGTCCACCGACCAGGCCTCCGGCCAGGGCGCCAATGATCAGCGCGATGACCACATGCACGCGGGACAGGCTCAGGATCAGCATGAGCCCGACCGCGGCAATCACTGCATTCATGGTGTGCGAACCTCGTTACGACAGACAAAAAGCGGGCATTCCGGCGACAGACTGCACACGGGCAGTGGCCGGACCAGGGGATGTTGTTATGGAGGGCGCACACTCTGAAGCACAGGCCGGCAGAAGTCAAAAGCGTCTGCGCCGCAACATCGCGTAGGAAATAGACGAAAGTCGCAGGGTTTAATTGAACGTTTGAATAAAGAAAATTCCGAACAGGCCGACACAGTCGGCAGCATCAAACCTATTACAAGGGATTTTCCCCATGCCTTTGCTGCGACAACTCTCCATCCAATGGAAGATCACCCTGCTGGCGGGCCTGTGCCTGGCGGCCATCGTCACCCTGCTCGTCGGCCTTTCGCTGTACCGCATGGATCACAGTTCGGACCTGGTGAAAGCCAGCAGCATGCGCATGCTCTCCGACTCGGCCCAGTCGCGAATCGAGTCCCAGGGCGAGGTCCAGGCCCTGAACATCCGCCGCCAGTTCATGGACGCCTACCAGTACGGCGCCGGCTTTGCCCGCCAGGTACTGTTCCTGCGCGAACAGGCGGAGAAACGCTTCCTCGACGCCTACGACCTGCGCCAGGACATGACCGCCCAGGTGCGTGCCGCGCTGCAGGCCAACCCCGACCTGCTCGGCCTGTCGCTGGTGTTCGAGCCGGGCGCGCTGGATGGCAAGGACAAGCTGTTCACCGGCCAGAGCGAGCTGGGCAGCAACGAGACCGGGCGCTTCGCCCTGTACTGGTCGCAGCCACGGGTCGGCCAGCTGACCTCGATGGCCCTGCCCGAGCACGACATGGCCAACACCGAGATCGGTCCCAGCGGCCAGCCGGCCAACACCTGGTGGGTGTGCCCGCGCAGCACCGGCACGGTATGCGTGGTCGAGCCGTACTTCTATGACATCGACGGCCAGCGCGTGCTGATGACCAGCATCGTGTTCCCGCTCAAGGCGGGCGACAAGGTCATCGCCACCCTGTCCATCGACATCAACCTCAACAGCCTCCAGGCCCTGAGCCAGACCGCCAGCCGCAGTCTCTACGAAGGCCAGACCACGGTCGGCATCCTCAGCCCCGTGGGCCTGCTGGCCGGCTACAGCGCCGATGCCGGCAAGCTGGCCCAGCGCTTCGACCAGGTCGACCGGACCCAGGGCGCGGAACTGGTTCGAAAACTCGCCGACGGCAAGCTGCAGATTCTCCACGACCAGCAGCGCCTGAAGGTGCTGGCCGCCTTCGAGCCGATCCCCGGCGGCAAGCCCTGGGGCGTGCTGCTGGATGTGCCGGAAAGTGCCCTGACCGGCCCGGCCGAGGCCCTCAAGGTTGAACTCGACGCCCTCAACACCAGCGGCACCCTGCTCGAACTGGGCCTGGGCCTGGCCGCCGCCATCGCCGGCCTGCTGCTGGTTTGGCTGATGGCCCGCGGCGTGACCAAACCGATCCTCGGCGTGGCCGCCATGCTCAAGGACATCGCCAGCGGCGAAGGCGACCTGACCCGCCGCCTGCAGTACGACAAGCAGGACGAGCTGGGCGAGCTGGCCGGCTGGTTCAACCGTTTCCTCGACAAGCTGCAGCCGACCATCGCCGAGGTGAAACGTTCGGTGCAGGCCGCCCGCAGCACCGCCGACCAGTCGGCGGCAATCGCCGCCGAGACCAGCGCCGGCATGGAGCAGCAGTACCGCCAGGTCGACCAGGTGGCCACCGCTTCCCACGAGATGAGCGCCACCGCCCAGGACGTCGCCCGCAGCGCGGCCCAGGCTGCCCAGGCCGCGCGCGAGGCCGACCAGGCAACCCGCGAAGGGCTGGCGGTGATCGACCGCACCACTACCAGCATCGACACTCTGGCCGCCGACATGAGCGGCGCCATGGCCCAGGTCGAGGGGCTGGCGCGCAATAGCGAGAAGATCGGTTCGGTGCTCGAGGTAATTCGTTCGATCGCCGAGCAGACCAACCTGCTGGCGCTCAACGCCGCCATTGAGGCCGCCCGCGCCGGTGAAGCTGGCCGTGGCTTCGCCGTGGTCGCCGATGAAGTGCGCAACCTGGCCCGTCGCACCCAGGAGTCGGTGGAGGAAACCCGCCAGGTGATCGAGGCCCTGCAGGCTGGCACCCAGGAAGTGGTCGGCGCCATGGACAGCAGCCACCGCCAGGCCCAGGGCGGTGTCGAGCAGGTCGGCCAGGCCGTCACCGCGCTGCAGCGCATCGGCCAGGCAGTGACCGTGATCACCGACATGAACCTGCAGATCGCCAGCGCCGCCGAGGAGCAGAGCGCGGTGGCCGAGGAGATCAACAGCAACGTCGCCACCATCCGTGACGTGACCGAGTCGCTGAGCGGCCAGGCCAACGAATCGGCGCGGGTTAGCCAGTCGCTCAACAGCCTGGCCAACCAGCAGCAGGGTCTGATGGATCAGTTCCGCGTTTGAGTCCACCCCGCCGGGGCTGCTACCAGCCCCGATTTCCCAGGCTGGCGCGTTCCCCTGTGGGAGCGGCCTTGCGTCGCGAAAGGGCTGCGAAGCAGCCCCGGCAACCTCGTCGTCTACACTTCTGCCGGAACCCAAGGACCGGCAACCGAAGAGGCCCCGATGAAGAAAGTCCCCACCCTGCTGGCCGGCCTGCTGCTGGCCATAGGCCTGGCCAGCACCGACAGCGCCGCATCAGCCGAACAACCCGCCCCTATCCACTTCGGCGCCATCGGCTGGGAAAGCGGCGCACTGACCACCGAGATCCTGCGCCTGATCGTCGAACGTGGCTACGGCTACTCCACCGACACCCTGCCCGGCAGCACTGTGAGCATGGAAGTGGCCCTGGCACGCAACGACCTGCAAGTGATCGCCGAGGAATGGGCCGGGCGCAGCCCGGCCTGGGTCAAGGCCGAGCAGGCCGGCCAGGTGTTCGCCCTGGGCGACACGGTGAAGAACGCGGAGGAAGGCTGGTGGGTACCGGCCTACGTCATCAAGGGCGACCCGGCCCGCAAACTCAAGCCCTTGGCTCCGGACCTGCGCAGCGTCGACGACCTCAAGCGCTACCCCCAGGTATTCGACGACCCCGAGGCGCCCGGCAAGGGCCGCTTCCTCAATAGCCCCAGCGGCTGGACTTCCGAGACCGTCAACAGCCAGAAGCTCAAGGCCTATGGCCTGGACGGGCTGTACAACAACTTCCGCAGCGGCACCGGCGCGGCCCTCGACGCCGAAATCGCCGCCAAGATCAAGCTCGGCAAGCCTGTGTTGTTCTACTACTGGAGCCCTACTCCACTGATGGGCCGCTACGACCTGGTACGCCTCGAAGAACCCCCGTTCGATGCAACCGCCTGGGCCACCCTCACCGATGCCGCCAACCCCAGCCCCAAAGGCAGCCGTTCGCTGCCGGCCAAGCTCTCGATCGGGGTGTCAAAGGCGTTTCGTGACGCCCACCCGGAACTGGTCGCCGTGTTCGAGAAAGTCGACCTGCCCATCGACACTCTGAACAAGGCCCTCGCCGACATGAGCGAAACCCGACAGAAACCCCGCGACGCGGCGATCGCCTTCCTGCGTGCAAACCCTGCGGTTTGGAAGGCCTGGCTGCCCGCCGAAAACGCCGCCAAGGTCGAGGCCGGCCTGTGAGCGGCGGCTTCCCCGAAGCCCTGCAATTCTCCTTCGCCGGCTGGGTCAACCGCCTGGTCGACTGGCTGGTGCTGCACTATGGCGATCACCTGCGCGGCATCTCCGATCAACTGCTGCAACTGCTGGTGGGCCTGGAAAACCTGCTCCGGCTGCTGCCTTGGTGGCTGCTGTTGCTGCTGGTCGGGCTGCTGGCCTGGCACGCCAGCCGCAGCCTGGCACGGGCAGTGGTGCTGCCGCTGCTGCTGGCGCTGATCGGCATGCTCGGGCTGTGGGACAAGCTGCTACAGACCCTCGCCCTGGTGCTGGTGAGTACCGGCCTGTGTGTGCTGGTTGGCGTGCCGCTGGGCATCCTGCTGGCCACCCGCCCCCTGGCCCGGCGCCTGATCCTGCCGGTGCTCGACGTGATGCAGACGTTGCCGGCCTTCGTCTACCTGATTCCAGTGCTGATGCTGTTCGGCCTGGGCAAGGTGCCTGCGGTGTTCGCCACCCTCATCTACGCCCTGCCGCCGCTGGTGCGCCTGACCGACCTGGGCCTGGCGCAGATCGACCCGTCACTGCTGCAGGCCGCTCACGGCCTGGGCGCCAGCCGCTGGCAGCGCTTGCGACGCATCGCCCTGCCGCTGGCCTTGCCGAGCATCATGGCCGGGCTCAACCAGTCGGTGATGATGGCCTTGTCGATGGTAGTGGTGGCCTCGATGATCGGCGCCCGCGGGCTGGGCGAGGATGTGCTGGCGGGGATCCAGACCCTGAACGTCGGCCAGGGCGTCGAAGCGGGCCTGGCGATCGTCGCCCTGGCGATGGTCATCGACCGCATCAGCCAGGCCTATGGTCGCCCCGGGCGCTGAGTCCCACATTCGCGTATCGTACCCGAGCCCTGCCAGCATCCGGAGCCTGCCACGCGTGTCCCTCAAAGCCCTGCGCACCCTGGTCACCATCGCCCGCCATGGCACCTTCGCCCGCGCCGCCGACCTGCTGAGCCTGACCCCTTCAGCGGTGAGCCTGCACATCAAGACCCTGGAAGACGAGCTGCAGGTCGCCCTGTTCGACCGCAGCCGCCGGCAAGTCGTGCTGACCGAGGCCGGGCAACTGGCGGTAGCGCGCGCAGAAGGCATCCTGGCTGCCTACGACGAGCTGGCCGACACCCTGGCCAGTGGCCCGAGCCTGCGCGGGCGCCTGCGCATCGGCGCGATCCACACGGTGCTTGCCCGGCGCCTGCCCAGAGCGCTGGTGTGGATCAAGGCGCACCATCCCGAGCTGCATGTCAGCGTGGTCTCGGGCATGTCGGCGGAGCTCGCCCGCCGGGTCGAGGATGGCGAACTGGACGCGGCCATCACTACCGAGCCCGTCAGTCCGTACCCGCAGAGCCTGCAGTACACGCCGCTGTTCGAGGACCGTTTCTGGGCCATCGCCAGCCCTGACCTGGCCGGTCAGAGCCTGCCGACACTGCTCGCCAACCAGCCGTTCCTGCGCTTCGACAAGCGCGCCTGGGCCGGTCGGCAGATCGAACAGGAACTGCGCCGCCAGCGCCTGCAGGTCAACGAGCAGATGGAACTGGACAGCCAGGAGGCCCTGGCGCGGATGGCGGCCATGGGCTTGGGTGTGGCGGTCATTCCCATGAGCGACGATGACCTCGAACGATTGCCGGCCGCCACCGTGTTGCCCTTCGGCGAGCCACAGCTGACCCGGCGCATGGTGCTGTTGGAACACGAGAAGAGTCAGCGCCGGCATTTAAGCGCCGTACTCAAGACTGCGCTCGAGGCATGACTCCCAAGGGCTGCGAAGCAGCCACAGATCCATGCAGTTTTCCTCAACAGTCGCTAAAGAAAACAGCGTTTTTTCTGCTCACTCGACTCCGTTAGTCTGTGGCCGTACCCGACCATGGACCCGCGCCCATGCTCCATCTGCTGCTCACCACCCTCGTTCCGATCATCCTGCTAATCGCCCTGGGCACCTGGCTGCGGCTGCGTGGCTTTCTCGCCGAAACCTTCTGGCCCGGTGCCGAGCGCCTGAGCTACTACGTGCTGCTGCCGTCGCTGTTCCTCCACGGCCTGGCCACCGCCAACCTCGACGGCGTGCCGGTCCTGGGCATGGTCGGCGTGCTGATGCTCTCGACGCTGCTCGGCGCCCTGCTGCTGGTGCTCTACCAGGGCGCGGCCAGTCATGACGGCGCCGACTTCACTTCGGTGTTCCAGGGTGGCGTGCGCTTCAACAACTATATTGGCGCAACCCTGGCCGCCGGAATCTACGGCACGGCCGGCATCGCCCTGGCGGCGGTGGCCAACGCCGCCATCGTGCCACTGGTCAACCTGCTCTGCGTGCTGGTCTTCGCCCGCTTCAGCGCACGCCACAGTTCACCCGCCACCGTGCTCAAGGCGATCTTCGCCAATCCGCTGATCATCGGCTGCGCCGCTGGGCTGCTGCTACGGCTGACCGGCCTGGGCCTGCCGGCCGGTCTGGAACCCACGGTCAAGGCCCTGGGCCAGGCGGCGCTGCCACTGGGCCTGTTGTGCGTCGGCGCGGCGCTGGGCGGGGCGCGCCTGGGCCAGCAGGTCAAACCGCTGGTGGCCGCGTCGCTGTTCAAATTCCTGGTCATGCCGCTGACCACCTGGTGCCTGTGCCGGGTGCTCGGGCTGGGCGGCCAGGCCGCGGTGGTAGCCGTGCTGTTCCAGGCGCTGCCCACCGCCTCGTCGTCCTACGTGATGGCGCGGCAAATGGGCGGTAACGCGCCGCTGATGGCCACCATCATCGCCCTGCAGACCGTCGTCGCCGCCGCAACCCTGCCGCTGATGCTGACTTTGACGTTGAGTTGATGCGATACGGCTAGACTGTGGACAGCCCACCCTGCGGAAACTCGATCATGCGCTTATCGTGGATGCTGTTCGGCCTGTCCCTGACCCTACTTACAGGCCCCCTCCCTGCCGCCGACAGCCAGAAGGCCGCGGTCGCCGAAGACAAGGCACAGGCGCTGGAAGAAAAGGTGGTCGAGGATGCGCCACCGCCGAAAAAGCAGGAAACCCTTACCCCCGGTGAAGTCCAGGCCGTCGACCCAGCCGGCCAGGCGCCGATGGACGACAGCATCACCTGCCTGGCGCGCACCATCTACTGGGAGGCCAAGGGCGCCGACACCAAGGACATGAGCGCGGTGGCCAGCGTGGTGCTCAACCGCCTGGGCCACGAGGGCTTTCCCGACAGCATCTGTGGGGTGGTCAAGCAGGGCGTCGAGAGCAAGAGCTGCCAGTTTTCCTGGTGGTGCGACGGGCGCCCCGACCAGGTGGAAGAAGCGCAACGTTACGCGGTAGCCAAGGAAATCGCTCGCAAGGCCCTCAACCAGCAGTTGCAGGACCCGACCGGCGGCGCGCTTTATTTCCATGACCGCAATGTGAACCCGGAGTGGGCCAAGGCCTACCGCAAGACCGCCGAGACCACACACTTCCTGTTCTACAAGCCGAACCAGGCGCTGGCTCGGTAGACTCAGAACTTGCGATCAATCGAAATCGAAAGGCGGCTGACAGTTCCCGGCCGGTGTCCGCGCCGTTCCTTGTGGGCATGCCCCACACCCCGTATCGCCAAGGTATGCAGCGGCAAGCTGCAGCCTCTGCTCGGCAGCGTCGTCGCGACTGAACGGCGAATGCGCTTTGGCAACGACAGCGCTTGCCTGCTCATCACCATGCGCAGCCTGGATCAAGCCTGCAGATGCCAAGAACGCTGCCAATACGACTTTTTTCATACGGTGTCCTTTGAGTAAATCCTGATTTCATTTACCGCTGGCGAAATCTTTCCCCTGCAGCCCGACAGACTTTATCTGTCAGCCGGGCCCTACAGCTTTAGGAAAAGCCCACCATGCCGCACGAAATCCTCATCAGAGCGGTAGGAAATCAGTTAAGAAAATCGCTCACACCCCATTACTCCTACAACCTCTTTCTCCCAGCATCCCTCGTTCGACGATGAAGTCGATCACCGCTTGCAATCCCTCACCCTTCTTCAGGTTGCTAAACGTCCATGGCCGCTCCGGACGCATGCGCTGGGTATCACGCGCCATCACCTCCAACGAAGCACCGACATAGGGCGCCAGGTCGGTCTTGTTGATCACCAGGAAATCTGACTTGGTGATGCCCGGCCCGCCCTTGCGCGGGATCTTCTCGCCCTCGGCCACATCGATCACGTAGATGGTAAGGTCGGCCAGCTCCGGGCTGAAGGTGGCGCTGAGGTTGTCGCCGCCACTCTCGACGAAGATCACTTCGAGGTTGCCGAACCTGCGCGCCAGTGCCTCGACGGCGGCCAGGTTCATCGAGGCGTCCTCGCGGATGGCGGTGTGCGGACAGCCACCGGTCTCGACGCCGACGATACGCTCGGGTGCAAGGGCCCCGGCCTCGGTGAGGATGCGCTGGTCCTCCTTGGTGTAGATGTCGTTGGTCACCACGGCGATCTGGTAGTGGTCGCGCATGGCCTTGCACAGGCACTCGAGCAGCGCGGTCTTGCCGGATCCGACCGGGCCGCCGACACCGACGCGCAAGGGTTGCTGGTAGTTTTCCATCTAGGCAGTCCTCAGGAACGGAACAAACGGGTGTATTGGGTTTCGTGACGCGATGAGGCGATGGCCAGCAGCGGCAGACCGCCGCCGAGCTGGTCGTCGTCGAGGGCCAGGGCATGATCGAGCACCGCGGGCAGCTCCTCGCCCAGGTCACGCAGCAAGGTCTGGGCGGCCTGCTGGCCGAACGGCACCAGCTTCACCCCCGCCATCACCGCCCCTTCCAGCCAGGCGAAGCCATGGCCCAGGGCGAGCTGGCGCAGAGGAATCGACCAATGCGCGCCGAGCCAGGCCATGCCGCCCAACTGACTGAGTTCGAGGCTGGCGCGCCAGGCCGGAGCCTGCGCCAGTTGCCAGCCATCGAGCAGGCGTGCCAGGGCGCTGCCGCGCTGGCGCTCTTCAAGGCGCAGTTCGGCAGTCTCGCGGTTGGCCAGCAGGAACAGGCTCCAGTGGGCGAAGGCATCGGCATCGTCTGCCTGGCATGCCCGGTAAAGGCGTGCCAGCAGCGGCCAATCGAGATGGCCGAGGGTGTCGCGCAACTGCTCGCGCTGCCAGGCCGCGAAGCCCTTGGCACCCTTCACCCAGCCGGCTTCCACGGCCCACTCCAGGCCTTGCGAGTAGGTGAAGCCGCCCACGGGCAGGCCGGGGCTGGCCAGCTGCAACAGGCGCAGCAACGCCAGGTCGCTGGTCATCAGCCGGCCAGCACCAGGGCGGCACCGGCCAGCAGGCCGCCGCCAAAGGCTTTCTGCAGGCCGGCATGACGACGCAGCAGGCAGCCGACGCCGAAGCCCACCGCCAGCAGCAGGCCGCTGACCGTGACGAAGCCGGCGCTGAACTGCCAGAACGCGCTGGGGGTGGCTTCCACGCCGTGGGCCCAGCCGTGGAACAGGGCGAACACCGGCATGATCAGCGACAGCAGCAACTGGCGGCTCGGCAGCAGCATGGCGGCGGCGGCCACCAGCAGCGAGCCGAGGATCATCTGCTCCATACCAACCACGTCGCCGAACAGATGGCCGCACACCGCGCCACCAAACATCGCCGCCAGGGTCGCCAACGGCAGGGCCAGGTTGCGTCGGGTCAGGGCGGCGAGCACGCCGGTACCGAGCAGCATCAGCAGGTGATCGAGGCCGGTCAGCGGGTGCAGCAGGCCGTCCTGCAACGGGTTGGCGTCGTGGCCGGGGTGGGCGAAGGCCGGCAGGGCCACCATCAGCAGTACCAGGGCGAAAGTCTTTTTCATTGTGGGCTCCAGGGTGAGGTCAGGAATGGGCAGGCAAACGAACGAACGGATGGGCGTGGCCGTGGGAATGTCCGTGTGGCGCGCTCTGGTAGGCGCCGGCCTCGGGCTCGAACGGCGCCTGTTCGGCGACCACCTCCAGCCCCAGGCCGCGCAGCATGTCGTCGAGCACATGGTCGTGCTGGTAACGCAACAGGCCCGGCTCGATCTGCAGCGGCACATGGCGGTTGCCCAGGTGGTAGGCGGCGCGGGCCAGCAGGTGCGGGTCGGCGCAGCGCACCGTGGACACCGCCTCCGGCGCGGCCAGTACCTGGATTACCTGAGTGCCTTCGGCGTCGCTCAGCAGTTCGCCGCCACGCAGCAGATGGCCGCGCTCGAGCATCAATCCGGCCTCGCGGCCATCCTCGAGGGTGACGCGCAGACGGCTCTTGATGCGGCTGTCGACATCGAGGGTGACGGTGCCGGTGATGGCGCCGGCTTGGGTGATGCGACGGGTGAGGACAATCATGTTCGCTCCTTCAGAACAGGAAATAGCGCTGCGCCAGCGGCAGCTCGTGGGCCGGCTCGCACACCAGCAACTCGCCGTCGGCGCGCACCTGGTAGGTCTGGGCATCGACCTCGATCAGCGGTTGCAGGGTGTTGTGGACCATGTCGGCCTTGCGCACCCGCCGACAGCCATGGGCCACGCCGATCAGGCTCTGCAGCTTCAGCTCATGGGGCAGGCCACGGTCCAGGGCGGCCTGGGGCAGAAAGGTCATGCGCGTGGCATGCCGCGCCGCGCCCAGGGCGCCGAACATAGGCCGGTAGTGCACCGGTTGCGGGGTCGGGATCGAGCCGTTGATATCGCCCATTGGCGCCGTGGCGATCATCCCGCCCTTGAGCACCAGCGCCGGCTTGACCGCGAAGAACGCCGGCGCCCACAACACCAGGTCGGCGAGCTTGCCCACCTCCACCGAACCGACCTCGTGGGCGATGCCATGGGTCAGCGCCGGGTTGAGGGTGTACTTGGCGATGTAGCGCTTGACCCGGAAGTTGTCGCTGTAGGCGCCATCCGGCGCCAGCGGGCCACGGCGCAGCTTCATCTGGTGCGCCACCTGCCAGGTGCGCAGCACCACCTCGCCGACCCGGCCCATGGCCTGGGAGTCGGACGAGGTCATGGCGAAGGCGCCCATGTCGTGGAGGATATCCTCGGCGGCGATGGTCTCGCGGCGGATGCGCGACTCGGCGAAAGCCACGTCCTCGGCGATGCTCGGGTCCAGGTGGTGGCAGACCATGAGCATGTCGAGATGCTCGTCTACCGTGTTCACGGTGTAGGGCAGCGTCGGATTGGTCGAGGACGGCAGCACGTTGGCCTGCCCCGCCGCGCGGATGATGTCCGGCGCGTGGCCGCCACCTGCCCCTTCGGTGTGGAAGGTGTGAATAGTGCGCTCGCCGATGGCGGCCAGGGTGTCCTCAATGCAACCCGACTCGTTGAGCGTGTCGGTGTGGATCGCCACCTGGATGTCCATCTCCTCGGCCACGCCCAGGCAGCAGTCGATGGCGGCGGGCGTCGAGCCCCAGTCCTCGTGCAGCTTGAGGCCCACGGCGCCGGCAGCAATTTGCTCGCGCAGGGCCTCGGGGCGCGAGGCGTTGCCCTTGCCCAGCAGGCCGATGTTGATCGGCAGGCAGTCTGCGGCCTGGAGCATGCGCGCTAGGTACCAGGGGCCGGGGGTGCAGGTGGTGGCGTTGGTGCCGGTGGCCGGCCCGGTGCCGCCGCCGATGAAGGTGGTCACGCCGCTGGTCAACGCCTCGTCCACCTGCTGCGGGCAGATGAAGTGGATATGCGAGTCGATGCCGCCTGCGGTGACGATCTTGCCTTCGGCGGCGATCACCTCGGTGCCCGGCCCTACCGGCACCGTCACGCCGGGCTGCACATCAGGGTTGCCGGCCTTGCCGATGGCGGCGATACGGCCGTGCTTGACGCCGATATCGGCCTTGACGATGCCCCAGTGGTCGATGATCAACGCGTTGGTCAGCACCAGGTCCATGGCCTCGGCCGCCAGCATCTGGCCCTGGCCCATGCCGTCGCGGATCACCTTGCCGCCGCCGAACTTGACCTCTTCGCCATAGATCGTGAAGTCCTTCTCCACCTCCACCCACAGCGCGGTGTCGGCCAGGCGCACGCGGTCGCCGACAGTGGGCCCGAACATGTCGGCGTAGGCCCGACGGGAAATACGGCTCATGCCTTGCCCTCCAGCGCGCCCATCACCTTGCCCTGAAAGCCGTACACCTCGCGCTTGCCGGCATAGGCCACCAGTTGCACGGTGCGGGCCTGTCCCGGCTCGAAGCGCACCGCGGTGCCGGCCGCAATATCCAGGCGAAAGCCACGGGTCGGCTCGCGCTCGAACACCAGGGCGTCGTTGACTTCGTAGAAATGATAGTGCGAGCCCACCTGCACCGGACGGTCGCCATGGTTGGCCACGCTCACGCTGAGGGTCTGGCGGCCAACGTTGAGTTCGATGTCGCCCTCGGCGACCTGGACTTCTCCGGGGATCATGCCGGCCTCCTCAAACGATGGGTTCATGCACGGTCACCAGCTTGGTGCCGTCGGGGAAGGTCGCCTCGACCTGGACGTCGTGCAGCATCTCCGGCACGCCAGCCATCACCTGCTCGCGCACCAGCACCTCGCGGCCCAGGCTCATCAGCTCGGCCACCGTGCGGCCATCGCGGGCGCCTTCGAGCACGGCGGCGCTGATCAGTGCCACCGCTTCCGGGTAATTGAGTTTCAGGCCACGGGCCAGACGCCGCTCGGCCAGCAAGGCGGCGGTGAACAGCAGCAGTTTGTCTTTCTCTCGCGGGGTCAGCTCCATGGCGGCTCTCTTCAGGTGGCCCAGATGCGCGGCGGGCACGGCGCCAGGCCGAGCACGGCCGGGCGCAGCAGGTGCCAGAGGCGCTGCAGGTTGCGTTGCAGGTGTTGGTTGTCGTGGTCGAGCAGGCGGATCACCAGCAGCGGGCCGAGCAGGGTCGCGCCGGCGGGCGTGGCCAGTTCGTCGAGGGCCTGGCGTACCTGCTCAAGCAGCGCCTGGTCGGCCGGCGCGGCGCAGAACGTGGCGACCAGCGGGTGCCCGGCCAGTTTGTCCAGTTGCCCGCCTTCGATACGCAGGCGCTCGTGCAGCCCGGGCTCACCAGGCAATTCGATAAGTAGCCGGCTGTCCAGGGCGCCCTGCTCGAAGCGTTCGTTCATCACCGGGCGGCCCAGGCACAGCGTCTCCCAGGCCAGCAAGCGGGCACCGGGCTCGAGGGTGAAACGGCTGTCCAGGCGGGCTCGGGCGCCGTTGAAGAAAATGCTGTCCTGGGGCAGCCACTCCAGGGTGCTGCCGGCGGCGAGGTGAAAGCGCTGGGCCAGCCGTGCGGTGGGGCCGATGCTGCGGTAGAACTTGCTGGCGCCTGGCATGGTCAGCAAGGCGTGGCTGCCGGCCTCCAGGTGGATGTCCAGTTCCAGCCGGTCACCGGCGACGATCCCCCCGGGCGGGTGCAGCACATAGACATGGCACGGTGCGCCCTCCGGATAGAACGGCCGCTGCACCAAAAGAGGTCCGACATGACGGCGCGCACCAAGGCGGGTCACGCCTTCACGCTGGACAAAGCGCAACTGCAGATGGGCGCTCCAGCCCGGGTCTGCCTGCGGTGGGTCGATCTGTTGCGCCAACGACATCCTGGAACCCCTGAAATCCGTGGCCTGGCGGCCGGATTGAGGGTCAAGCGCGGGGGGCTTTCGGGCACGCCGGGCTGACCGCTCGATCAATATTCGCTGAGGGGATATAGCAGGGAACGGGCCAACTGCGCAGATGAACGATGATGAAACTTTCGGACCGCCAGTCACGCCGCGAGGCTGCGGCCCAGAGCGGCTACGCCCCGGTGCGCAATTCAAGTGCCAGCCTCCGTGGCGAACTGCGCTAAAGTGACCACCCTGCCCTTTTTCGAGCCAAGGACGCCCTCATGCAATTCGCCCCCGCCATTCCGATCCTGCGGATCTTCTCGGTCGACAAAGCCCGGGAGTTCTACCTCGATTTCCTCGGTTTCCAGCTCGACTGGGAACACCGGTTTGCCCCGGACCTGCCGCTGTACATGCAGGTTCACCGCGACGGCCTGATCCTGCACCTGTCCGAGCACCACGGCGACGCTACGCCGGGCGCGGCGGTGTTCGCCCGGGTCGAGGACCTCAAGGCCCTGGAGGGCGAGCTCATGGCCAAGCGCTATGGCTATGCGCGCCCACAAGCCGAGGCGGTCGACTGGGGCCTGGAAATGCAGGTGGTCGACCCGTTCGGCAACCGACTTCGCTTCTGCCAGCAGATCGACAACGTCTGATGGCTACAGGCAAACGTGCCTTGGCGCGCCTGGAGCGGGAAATGGTCGCCTGCCTGACCGAAGCCTGCGCCACCGCCCAGGGCGAGATCGTCGGCTTCGCCTGGCTCACCCACCAGGTAGACCTCGACGACTTCCCCGCCAGCCTGCGCATCACCTGGGTCTTCACCGACGACACCGACAAGGCCCGGGCCCTGGCCGGCGCGGACAAGGCGCGGATGATCGCGCTGACGGCCCAGGCGCTGGCGGATGCTGGAATCGTGCTGGATCATGTGGCCTGGCACGTGCGTTTCGACAGCGAGGAAGCCTGCTGGCGCGATCACGGGGGCGACTGGAACCGGCGCCTGCGTTGACAGGCCCGGCAACGCCTACAGTTGCGTCAGCCAGTAGGCCACGTCCACCTCGTCGATCTGCTCGGGGCGCAGGAACTGCTCGGCATACTGCCGGTACACGCCGGAGCTGAGAAACAGCCGCAGCAACTGCCCGTCGAGATGGTTGTCACGCGCCATGAAGACCAGGATCTTCACCGACTCGGACAAGGTCTTGGGCGCCTTGTACGGCCGATCCGCCGCCGTCAGCGCCTCGAAAATGTCGGCGATCGCCATCACCCGCTCGGGAATGCCCAGCGCGTCCTGGCCGAGCCGGCGTGGATAGCCGCTGCCGTCCATCTTCTCGTGGTGGTTGCCGGCAATCGCCGGCACACGCCGCAGCTGACGCGGAAACGGCAAGGCGCTGAGCATGATGATGGTCTGCACGATGTGCTCGTTGATCTTGAAGCGCTCCTCGTCGTTGAGCGTGCCCCGGCGGATCGACAGGTTGTACAGTTCGCCGTGGTTGCTGGCATGGGCCGGCAGGTGCATATCGAAGCCCCAGCAGTTACGCGGATCGTCCTTGGCCACCGGTGGCTTGCGCGGTCCCCAGGGCACCTGGTGCTCGTCGCGGTCGGCAAGCAGCGGCTCCTCCACCGGCAAGGGCGCGGGTGGCGTGTCGGCGAAGCACGCGGCCTCGTCGCGGGAGATGCCCAGGCGGTTGTCGAAGTGCCGCAGCCAGCGGCGCTGGCCGATAAGGCGCAGGCGCTCGATGTCGGCCTCCTGCATGAACTCGCCGCCAATATTGGCGTTGGCGACGAAGGCGAACTCGTCCTGCAGCTCGGCCCGGCTTTGTTCCAGCTGGCGTCGCAGCACCGCCTCGTCGTCGCCATTGGCCACGCTTTGCCAATAGGCGATCTCGCTGTCGCGCCAGAGCACTTCGAAGCGCATCCGCACCTCGTGGATGCGGTTGTACAAGGTCTCGAGCTTGGTCGCCTTGTCCACCACGTACTCGGGGCTGGTGATCTTGCCGCAATCGTGCAGCCAGGCGGCCACGCGAAACTCATAGCGCTCGGCCTCGTTCATGGTGAAGGCGGCATAGGGGCCGCTGTCGGCCTGAACGGCCTGGTCCAGGAGCATCTGCGCCAGCTGCGGCACGCGCTCGCAATGGCCGCCGGTATAGGGGCTCTTGGCGTCGATGGCATCGGCCAGCAGCTTGATCATGGCATCCAGCAGGCGCTGCTGGGACTCGATCAGCTGACGCGTCTCGATGGCCATGGCGGCGGCGCCGGACAACTCGTCGACGAAACGCCGGAACGCCTGCCCTGCATGTTCGTTCTCCAGTTGCAGCACCAGGATGCCGAGCAGCGCCTGGCCACGGTCGTTGAGTACCACCGCCAGGCTGCGCCCCTGCAACGACAGGGCCTGGGTCACGGCGCTGGCCAGATCCTGATGATCCTCTTCGTGGACCGCCAGCTCTCCCGGATAGTCCTGTGCCCGGCAGGCCGCGGCCAGGCGCAGGCGAGCGTTGTCCGCGTCGTACAGGTACACCGCACCGGCACTGGCGCTGGCGGCGGCCACCAGATGGTTGAGCACGCTGTCGAGCATGCGTTCGAGCTGGGTCTCGCGGCTGAGGGTGAGTGTGATCGCCTGGAAGTTGCGGATGGTACCGGACATGCGGCTCAGCACCCGGCTCAGCTCACGCACCTCCGAGACCCGCGAGAGCACCCCCACCTCGCGGCTGAAATCAAAACCGGCCAGGCCCTGCACCTGCTCGGTGAGCCGCCGCAGCGGGCGACCGATACGCCGGCCCAGCAAGCCACCAAGCAGCAACAGCACGGCCGCCAGCGCCGCGGCCCAGAGCAGTTGCTCGAACAGCACCTGGCGCGCTCCGGCTAGCAGCTCATGGGCCGGCACGGCGATCAGCAGCTGCAGGTCCTGCCCGGCCACGGTGGTCAGCGGCACGCGCATGCCGTACCAGGTCTTCCCCTCGACCTGGTACGCCTGTGGACGCGTACCTTGGAGAGCATCGGTGTGGACCCGCGCAAGGCTGGCAATACCCAGCTCATCAATGCGCGACAGACGCACCGCGTCGCCCTCGCGAACGATCACCCGTTGCAGGTCCGGATAAGCCACCACGCTGCCCTGGTCATCGACCACGGCGATCTCGGTGCCGGCGGTCATGCGCAGGTCGCGGCTCTCGCTGGCCAGGTCGGTGATCGAGACGTCCATGCCAATCACCGCCGCGCCATCGACGCTACGCTGGGCCATGGTCAGGCCGATCTCGCGGGTGGTGAAGAACACATAAGGGCGGGTGAGCACAGTGGTGGATTGCGCCGAGGCTTCGACGAACCAAGGCCGTTGGCGCGGATCGTAGCGATAATCCGGTTTGGGCTGTTGCAGCAGCAGGGTCATTGCCTGGTCATAGAAACGCCATTCGCCGTGCAACGCACCGTCTGCGCCAAGGCTGACGGTCTGCACCAGGAACGTCGTATTCGCCGGGGCCGCGAAGCGCTGAAGCAACTGTGGATCACGCAGGCGACGGACCAGCAGGAACTCGCCATTGGGATAACCAAGGTAGGCAGCACTGAGCATGCGATTGGCGCGCAGGGTCTCGACCAGTTGCGGCAGGCGCTCCAGGTGCTGCGCCATTGTGCCCGCAGAGCCATCGAAGGCCAGCAGGCGGATACTGCTCTGCACCGGATCGACCAGGCGCCGGGCGCGCTCGTCGATGGTCCTGCCGACCTGCTGGGCGGCATCACCAGCGGCGGCCACCAGCGTCTGGCGCACACCCAGGTAACCCTGCCAGGCCAGGGCCGAGCCAAGCGCCAGCATGCCCAGCATGATCGCCAGCGCCACCAGCCACTGCAGGGAAATACTCCGGCCATGGTTGTTCATCAATGCCTGCCCCCCGCAGACACCCGCCTTGGCGCATGCTCGATCAACGCGCAGCCCATTCCAGGTACTCCCCGTGTGGTGATTTCCACAGTGTAATCAGCCAATGCGAACATGCCGGCCACAGCGTAGTCGGCAGCGAGACAGTCGCATACTGGCATATCGGCATCAAGCATGCAGTGCCCCATCGCCCACGCCGTCTTCATGGCACTCGTGGGCTCGCCAGCAAATATCCCGTATACAAAAAAAAGCAATTCTGTTTACACTACGCGGCGCCTACGACAACGGTCATCGCCGTTGCGTATTGCGACAGGCACAAGCCATGCGACATCCGCTACCGCCCACCCTCATCGGGTTTCCTGCTCGAATGCCGTGCGTCCTGAACGCCGCATCCGTCCTGCTACCGTCTGCCCACACGCTGCCAATGCCCTCACCGGCGCTACGCGTGCACGGCACATCGTTCGCCCCAGCTTTCGACGCCCGGCCTCGCCGCGCCTGACAGCTCAGTCGCGCCCGGTGCGAACGCCGGGTGCCTCCCTACACTCAGAAAACACACCCCAACCGGGAGGGGACCCTCATGCCCAAGACACTACTGGTCAAGAACGCCGAACTGCTGGTGACCATGGACGGCGAGCGCCGCGAGATCAAACGCGGCGGGCTCTACATCGAAGACAACGTGATCAAGCAGGTCGGCCCCAGCGATACCCTGCCACAGCACGCCGACGTGATCCTCGACATGACCGGCAAGGTGGTCATCCCTGGCCTGGTCAACACCCACCACCACATGTACCAGAGCCTTACCCGCGTGGTGCCAGCGGCCCAGGACGGCGAGCTGTTCAACTGGCTGACCAACCTCTACCCGATCTGGGCGCGGCTGACCCCGGAGATGATCTCGGTATCGACCCAGACCGCCATGGCCGAGCTGATCCTCTCGGGCTGCACCACTTCCAGCGACCACCTGTACATCTACCCCAACGGTTGCAAGCTCGACGACAGCATCCACGCCGCCGAGCAGATCGGCATGCGCTTTCACGCCGCCCGCGGCAGCATGAGCGTCGGCCGCAGCCAGGGCGGCCTGCCGCCGGATTCGGTGGTAGAGAAGGAAAGCGACATCCTCAAGGAGTCGCAGCGTCTGATCGAGGACTACCACGATGCCCGCCACGGCTCGATGCTGCGTGTGGTGGTGGCGCCCTGCTCGCCGTTCTCGGTCAGCCGCGACCTGATGCGCGAGGCGGCGGTGCTGGCCCGTCAGTATGGCGTGTCGCTGCACACCCACCTGGCGGAGAACGTCAACGACATCGCCTACAGCCGCGAGAAGTTCGGCATGACCCCGGCCGAGTACGCCGAGGACCTGGGCTGGGTCGGCCACGACGTGTGGCACGCCCACTGCGTGCAGCTCGACCAGCATGGCATCGAGCTGTTCGCCCGCACCGGCACCGGCGTCGCCCACTGCCCGTGCTCGAACATGCGCCTGGCTTCGGGTATCGCGCCTATCCGCAAGATGCGCGACCACGGCGTGCCGGTGGGCCTGGGGGTCGATGGTTCGGCGTCCAACGACGGCGCCAGCATGATCGGCGAGGTGCGCCAGGCGCTGCTGCTGCAACGGGTCGGTTTCGGGCCAGATGCGATGACCGCCCGCGAGGCGCTGGAGATCGCCACCCTGGGCGGTGCCAAGGTACTCAACCGCAACGATATCGGCGCCCTCGCCCCAGGCATGGTCGCCGACTTCGTGGCCTTCGACCTGGGTCATGTGGCCTATGCCGGCGCCCTGCATGACCCGCTGGCAGCGCTGGTGTTCTGTACCCCGACCCATGTCGACACCAGCGTGATCAACGGGCGCGTGGTGGTGCAGGACGGACGCATCACCACCGTCGACCTGCCGCGGGTGCTGGAGCGTCACAACCAGTTGGCGCGACAGTTGGTCATCGGCGAGTAGGCCAGCTATGGAATAGCCATTTCCCTGAGCCGCTGCGCCAGCTCCAGGGCCACCCGCCCGCTGGCCGGCGTCGGCACCAACTCAGTGAATGGGATATCGATCAAGCGGTTCTCGCGCACCGCCCGCAGGCTCGAGAGCACCGGGTCGCGGGTCAGCAACTGACGCTTGCGACTGGCCGGCGACCACAGGGCGTCGGCCAGCACGATCACATCGGGATCGCTGCTCAGCAGCGACTCGCGGCTGACTGTCACGCGATACTGGTCAAGCCCACCGAGCACGTTGCGCGCTCCGGCGGCGGCCAGCAACGGCGTGACGAAACCCCGCCCGCCTTCGCTGTCCAGCCCCCGGACCTCACTGTCGAGGTAGAACACCGACAACGGCCTGCCGTTCGCAACAATCGCCCTGGCCCGCGCCAGGTCCGCGTCCATCGCTTCGATCAGCGCCTGGGCCCTTGCCTGCCGGCCCAGCAGCTCGCCGAGGAGGGTCAGGTCACGCCGGACATGGGCGTAGTAATCCAGCGAATGGCCGGCACAGGCCGATTCAAGCAAATAGCTGGAGATCCCGTTGCCGGCCAGCCGAGTTCGCGAGCTGACCCCGTCGCCAAAGGCCGAGGCGAATCCGCCGACCACCAGGTCAGGCCTTTGCGCATACAGCACCTCGCTGGCCGGGTACTCCCGGGCGATCACCGGCACGCCCTGGTAGCGGCCCTGCGTGTAGGCGGCGCCGTTGTCGTCCAGGTAGGCCACGCCGACCATCGATGGCCCGGCGCCGAGGGCGAGCAGCAGGTCGGCCGCGTGCTGGTTGAGGGCGACGATACGCGCAGGCGCCGCAGCGGGCCGTTGCCAGTCCTGCCCACAGTTGCGATAGCTGTCGGCCAGGACCGGTGTGCCACAGCACAAGACCAACGACAGCAGCCAGGCGCTACGCATCGCCAGCCCCTCCTTTGATCAGCAGTCTTTCGGCGATCCTTGCGCCCTGTAGATGCATTTCCACCAATTCCTCCACCTCCCGATCATCACGTACCCGATACCAGCAGCCGTCCGGGTGCACCGTCAGTACTGGCCCCAGGTTGCAGGGGAACTGGCAACCAGTGCGAGTCAGCAGCACGCCGCCCGGCGTCTCGATCAAGTCATGGTCCAGCAGCCGCCGGCGCAGGCGTTTCCACAACGGCAAGGCACCGCGCCGCACACAGCGCGGGCCGGTGCACAGGAACACTTGGCGGGCATGCTCGGGCACACGCGACCAGTCCGGATCGCTGGCCACCGCGTTGACCTGATCGCACGGCAGGTGGCGGGTGTGCTCACCGATGCTGGCACAGGCCGCCCGCGCGTCCAGGCCGCGACGGCCCAAGGCCTGGGCCGTGACCCAGACACCGGCCCGACCTTGCGCCAGACGCCCCAGCTCATCGCGTAGCCAGTCAAGGTAGGCGCTGTCCGAGGTGGGTTCCAGGTCCACTACCAGCAAGCGCTCAACACCCTGGTCAAGGGCCTCGCGGATAACCACCCACAGCCCATCGAAGCCCTCCAGGGTATCTACGATATCCCGGCCCGCCTCGCGGCCACGCAGGTCGCGGACCTCGGCGCCAAAGGCTTCGGCCGCAGAGCCAACGCCCAGGCCAGGGCCGACGAACAACACGCGCTGGTAGTCCATGCTCACGCCCCTCAGAAGGTGTAGGTGTACCGCAGTTCGCTGGTGAACGGCCGTCCGAGATTGTCGACGTTACTCGCCCGGCTGGTGACATAGTCGCGGTCGAACAGGTTCTCCACCAGCAGGCTCAACCGGTGCTGGCGGGCACCGTCCAGGTAGCGGTAGGCATCGACGTCGACCACCGAGTAATGGCCGTACTCGACGCCCTTGGAGCTGACCACATCGCGAATGTAGCGAATGGCCCCTCCGGCACCCCACATGCGGTCCGCCGATTCGTAGCCGAGCCGCGAGCGGGCGAAAAAACTCGGCACGTCGTTGATCGTCGCCCCGGTGCGCGACTCGGTGAGGTTACGGGTCATGTCGGCCTGCAGGCTCCATTGGTCGTCGAGCTGGATACGTGCATCGGCCTCGAAACCCCGCATCTGCACTTGGCCCTGGCCGTTCACCCACTGGCTGCCGTCCAGGGTGATCAGGTCGGTGATCTTGCGCCGGAACACGGTGACGCTGACGCTGAATTCGCGCGCCAGCAGCAGGCCGTGGTAGTCCAGGCCAAGCTCGGCGTTGCGGCTCTTCTCGGGCTTGAGGTCGCGGTTGCCGATCTCGTCGCCGGGCTCGTTGACGAACAGCTGCTCGGCGTTGGGCAGCTTGTAGGCGCTGCCGTACTGGCCACGCAGTTGCCAGTTGTCGTTCAGGTCGTACAGCGAGGTAAGCATGCCGACGGTGGCGCTGTCGCCGCCGCTCATGGCCTCGTGGCGCACGCCAAGGCTCGGGTGCCAGTCCGGCAAGGCCTCGATCCTGGGCCGCAGCTGGGCATACAGCGCATTGGCCTGGGCCTTGTTGTCGTCGATCACCAGCACATCGTCCTGGCCCTTGAACCACTGGTTGTCGGAACCGAACACCAGCACATGGCCGCCGTCGAGTTCGGCCTTGCCCTCGGCCTGCACGCCCCAGTCGGTGAAACCCCAGTAGTCGTTGTGGTTGACCACGTTACGGCTGCCATCGTCACGGTTGTTGATGCGGGTGTAGCGGGTGTCCAATCGTTGACGTGGCCCTTGATGAAGTAGCTCAGGCGCTCGTTGAGGCGCTGCTCGAAGGTCGCCGTGGCGATCTGCTGCACGCGGTCATTGGTGGTCTTGTAGTTGTTCACTGGCCGGGCGAAATCAAGGTTGGCGTCGGTGTACTGGTAGAACAGTTCCAGCCGCGCATCGTCGCCGAAGGCCTGGACCGCCTTGCCGCCGAAGGTGGTCACCTCGTAACCGCGTTTCTTGTCGCTGACGTTGCCGCTGTAGTCGCGGTTGCGAAACGGCTGGTAGCCGTCGGAGACGTTGTGGCTGACATAGGCCAGCAGGCCCAGGTCGCCGAAGCCGTTACTGAAGATCCGCTCGACGCGGGCGTCCTTGCTGCTGCCGGCGAAGCTGTCCAGGCCCAGGTTGACCTCACCCGAAGCCTCGCGGCTCTGCGGGCTGCGGGTGACGATATTGATCACCCCGGCCACCGCCTGGGTACCGAATAACAGGCTCTGGCCGCCCTTGAGCACCTCGATGCGCTCCACCGCGTTGGCCGGCAGGGTGTCCAGGTACAGGCCGCCGTACAGGCGGTTGTTCAAGCGCACGCCGTCGAGCAGGATCAGGGTGTCGTCGTTACGCCCGCCGAGCAGCGAATAGGTGCCGTAGTCGAACGGGCCGTTCTTCGGCGCGACGTAGAAGCCAGGGATGAACATCTGCATCACCCGGGTGATGTCGGCGCCGGGGCCGGCGCGCTCGATCTGCTCACGGCTGACGATCTCGACCTTGCTGCCGTACTGGGCCATGGCGGCGACGTTGGTCGACTCCACCGAAGGCGCGACGACGATCTGCTGGTCGAGGACCAGGGGCGTGTTTTCGGCCAGTGCCAGGGGGCTGGCCAGGCATCCCAGAAGCAGGGTCCGGGCCTTGGGGGATAAACGTCGGGAGTGAATCACAGCAATCATGCTCTTCTCGAAAGTGACTTTCGCAGAAGCACGCAGGAGCACGGATCGCGCACACGCCAATACCGGCCCATGCCCGCCCACCGCAGGAGTTTGCCTACCACATTCCAGGCCGGTCTCCGGGCTCGCAAGACTAGACGCCTTCACCTTCCCATGGCGCATTGGCCACAGTGGTCTGTCGAAGGCATCACTTGCATACCGTTGCGGGGGCAGCACCGGACTCGTACCGGTTTCCCGTTTAACCCCATGCGCGGCGGCATGGGACACCTGAAATCGGTCGGCATCTGAACACCTGGGGCCCAGAGGCGTCAAGCCAGGCAGGCGTATCGTTTCGAATGCTTTTTATCGCAGGAACACTCTAGGCAGATGTGTCAAAAGTTGTAGAATCCGCACGCCCAACCCATTCCCTTCGAGCTTTGCCGATGAAGCTGGCCCGCCACACACGATCGCAAGTCGCCTGGGTGCTGTATTTCAGCATCTTGTTCGGCTCGTTGCTGTGCGCCATGGGCCATGGACAGATGGCAGGCTTGCGCCTGGCCGGCCTGGATGACGCCGCCTGGTGCGCGGCCGACAGCAGCGGCGTGTTCAAGGGCGACCAGGACATCACCGACCCGGTGCTGCCTGCCGGCGGCGACTGCGTGATCGCCAGCCTGTTCAGCGCCACCCTGCTGGCGGTGTTCTTCGGCCTGCTGGCCCTGCTCGCCGGGGAGTCGAGCAAACCCTTACCCAGACAACCCGCGCCGCCCCTGCCCAAGCAGCGCTGGCCCCTGGTCAATCCGCGCGCCTCCCCCGCTTCGCTTCTCGCGTTCTGACATCGCCACGCCCAAGTACTACTGCCTGATCGGCAGCGGGCGTGCGCCCACCGATTTCAGCCAGGAAGCCTTGCATGTTCCGCATGACCACTTTGGCGCTGCTCGTAGGCAGCGCAACCTGCGCCTGGGCGCAGGATGACACCCTGACCCTGCCCGCCAGCAACGTCACGGCCACCGCCGACCAACCCAAAGAAGCCACCACGCTCGATCTTGACCGCCCCATCGAAAGCGGCTCGCGGCTGAACCTCAGCGCCCGCGAAAACCCCGCCTCGGTCAGCGTTGCCGACCGCAAGACCATGGAGCGCATCGGCGCGCGCAACTTCCAGGACGCCGCCAACGCCCTGCCCGGGGTCAACGCCTCGGCACCGCCCGGCTGGGGCGGCTACGTGTCTTACCGTGGTTTCAACGGCGCCCAGATCAGCCAGTTGTTCAACGGCATCAACCTGCAGTACGGCGCCACGGCGCGCCCGGTTGGCGCGTGGATCTACGACCGCGTCGAACTGCTCGGCGGCCCCTCGTCGTTCCTCAACGGCAGTGGCGCGGTCGGCGGCAGCCTGAACATGATCACCAAACTGGCCAACCGCGATGAGGACAGCTTCGAAGGCCGCGTCAGCTACGGCCGCTACGACACCCTGGAAACCTCGGTCGGCTTCAACAAGGCGCTCAACAGCGGCGACGGCCCGCGCCACTACGCGCGGCTCGACTACAGCCGTACCAATACCAATGGCTACATCGACCGCCAGGAGAACGGTGCCGGCAACCTGGCCTTCTCGCTGCTCAGCGACATCAACGAGCAGCTCTCGCACACCCTGGCCATCGAGTACCTGGAAGAGAAGGAAGACAGCCCGTACTGGGGCACGCCGGTGTTGCAGCCGGCGGTCGGCACCCTGCACATCGACAAACACAATCGCTTCAACAACTACAACGTCGAGGACGGCCGCTACGAGCAGCGCACCCGCTGGCTGCGCTCGATCACCGACTACCGCATCGACGACAGCAACCAGCTGCGCAACACCTTCTACCACTACAACGGCCAGCGCGATTATCGCAACCTCGAGGTGTACCGCTACAACGCCAGCAACACCAACATCGCCCGCTCCGGCGGTTACCGCCAGCGCCACGACCAGGAGGTCAACGGCAATCGCACCGAATTGACCCATCAAGGCCAACTGTTCGGTCTGGCCAGCGACTGGGCGTTCGGCGTGGACTACAGCCGCAACCAGCAGACCGCCTATCCGCTGTCCAAAGGTGCCTTCGACATCATCGACCCGAATGGCTTCCAGCCCGACCACTTCCTCGACATCCCCGGCATGGACGCGCCGCGCGCCAAAGGCCGCAGCACTACCACCGACACCACGGCGGGCTTTGTCGAGAACCGCACCCGCCTGACCGACCAACTGTCGCTGATATCGGCACTGCGCTACGACCATATCGACTTCGACGTGGTCGACCACGTGAGCCGGGCCAAGCTGGACCGGCGTTGGGACGCCTTCACCGGGCGCCTGGGCCTGGTCTACGACCTGACGTCCAATGTCAGCCTGTACACCCAGTACAGCACCTCGGCCGAGCCGCCGGGCGGCTCGCTCACTGGCGCCTCGCTCAGCCAGGTCGGCGACTTCGACTTGAGCACCGGGCGCCAGGTGGAAGTGGGCAGCAAGTTCGACTTCCTCGACGGGCGCGGTTCGGCCACCGCGGCGGCCTACCGCATCGTGCGCAAGAACATCTCGGTGCCCTCCTCGACCGTGCCCAACACCACCGAGCAGGCGGGCCAGCAGACCTCCACCGGCCTCGAGCTGGCGGCCTCGTTCAAGGTCACGCCCAAGCTGCTGGCGGCGGGCAACTTCAGCTGGGTCAACGCCGAGTACGACGAGTTCAACGAGACCATCGGCGGCGTGGTGTACTCGCGCAAGGGCAAGCACCCGGTGAACATCCCCGACCGGGTCGCCAACCTGTGGCTGACCTACGACCTGGCGCCGGGCTGGCAGGTCGGCGCCGACGCCCGCTATGTGTCGTCGGTGTACGCCAACACCGCCAACACCGCCTGGGTGCCGTCGTACACCGTCTATGGGCTGTCCATGACCCACGACCTGGACAAGCACGTGCAGCTCAGCGCGCGGCTGCGCAACCTCACCGACGAGGTCTATGCGCGTTTCATCCACCAGACCAACACCCAGTACTACCTGGGTGAGCCGCGCAGCCTGGAAGTGGCTGTGCAATGGCGCTACTGATGGGCCTGAAGCGCCAGCTGTACCTGTGGCACCGCTGGCTGGGCATCGTCGCCTGCCTGTTCATGGCGCTGTGGTTCGTCTCCGGGGTGGTCATGCTGTATGTCGGCTACCCCAAGCTGACCCCGGCCGAGCGCCTGGCCCACCTGCCGGCACTGCCGGCGGGATGCTGCGCCGAACTGCCGACGCAGTGGGCGCAACAGCCGTTGAAGGCGCTGCGTCTGACCAGCCTGGGCGGGCAAGCACACTACCTGCTGGAACTGGCCGACGGTCGCCGCGTCACCCTTGATGCCACCAGCGGCGAGCCCCTGGTTCATGCGGATGCCGCCTGGGCCCTGGCCAATGCGCGGCAGTACGCCGGTGACTCGGCACTGGCCTATCAAGGCACGGTGGACGAGGACATGTGGACCCACTCCCGGGCCCTGGACGCTGACCGGCCCTTGCATCGGGTGCGGGTGGACGATGCCGCCGGCACCTGGCTGTACCTGTCCGGGCGCAGCGGTGAAGTGGTGCGCGACGCCACCGCGCAGGAACGCGCCTGGAACTGGGTCGGTGCCTGGCTGCACTGGCTCTATCCCCTGCGCGGCGGGTTCGGCTTCGACAACGGCTGGCGCACGCTGGTGATCGGCCTGTCCGTGCTCGGTACGCTGATGGCGATCCTGGGCATGGCGGTGGGCATCCTGCGCCTGCGGTTGCGCAAGCGCTATCGCAGCGGCTCGCGCAGCCCCTACCCCGGAGGCTGGCTGCGCTGGCACCACATCGGTGGGCTGTTGTTCGGTGGGGTACTGGTGTTGTGGGTGTTCAGCGGCTTGATGTCGATGCGCCCCTGGGGCCTGACCGACAGCCGTTCGCAGATCGCCCTGCAACCCGGCCCGCTGCACGCCGCCGACCTCAAGCTGCCGGTTGCCACCGCGTTGGCGCGGTTGCGCGAGGAGGCAGGTTTCAACACCGTCGAGTTGCAGTGGCAGCGCCTGGCCGACGTCACCTACATGGTGGCGCGTAATGCCAACGGCGACAGCCGTATCCTCGAAGACGGCGCGCCGCCGACCCGGGCGTTTGCCCGGCAACGGCTGCTGGCGGCCGCGCAGGCCATGGCCCCAGGCATGGCGGTGCAAGACGACTGGCAGAGCGCTTACGACTTCCACTACTTCGCCCGCGACCCGCAGAGCATGTACGGTTTCCAATCCCGCCCATTGCCCGTGCTGCGCCTGCGCTTCGATGACCCGGCCGCTACCTGGGTCTACCTGGACCCGGCCAGCGGCATGATGGTGGCCAACCATGACCGGGCGCAACGCACCGGGCGCTGGTTGTTCAACCTGCTGCACAGCTGGGACTGGCAACCGCTGCTGGCGCGGCCGCTGCTGCGTGAAGGGCTGATCATCGTCCTGAGCAGCGGTGGGTTGGTGATTGCCCTCAGTGGCGTGGTGCTGGGTTGGCGGCGTTTGCGCAGGACGCTTCGTTAACGTCACTGGGGCCGCAAAGCGGCCCCCTTCGCTCACCTTACAGGCTACCCCCGCTTCTTCTTCACCCCGCCCTGCCGGGCCTTGAACCGCGGATTGGACTTGCAGATCACATAGATCCGGCCACGACGCTTGACCACCTGGCAGTCACGATGACGACGCTTGGCTTGCTTGAGTGAGGACAGTACTTGCATAGGAACCTCCGGCTACGTAATAACATTACAATAACGCGAATCATTTTCATCTGCCAATCACTCCTCAGATCTCATTTCGCTATGGCGTCAGCGCATCGATAAATGCTACGTTATTACATATTATTTGGAGATCCCTTGTGAACCCTCGCGCACCGCTTCTGGCCGGCCTCACCCTGGGCCTGTTCGGCCAACCCCTCTCGGCAGCCCAACCCCTGCTGCTGGAAGAAACCTCGATCACCGACGCCTACCTCGAAGAACGCGCCGACGGCCCGGTGCAAGGCTACCGCGCCACCCGCTCGGCCACCGCCACCCGCACCGACAGCGATATCCGCGACACCCCGCAGAGCATCCAGGTGGTGCCCGCCCAGGTGATCAAGGACCTCAACACCACCCGCATCGACCGCGCCCTGGACTTTGCCGGCGGCGTGTCGCGGCAGAACAACTTCGGTGGCCTGACCTTCCTCAACTACAGTGTGCGCGGCTTCACCACCGGCGAGCTGTACAAGAACGGCTTCGCCATCAACCGCGGCAGCTACAGTTCCCCGGACACCTCCAGCATCGAGCGCATCGAAGTGCTCAAGGGCCCGGCCGCCAGCCTCTATGGCCGCGGCGACCCTGGCGGGCTGGTCAATATCGTCAGCAAGCGCCCCCAGGCCGAAACCTTCAGCACCCTAAGCCTGAGCGCGGGCAGTTGGGACCGCTACCGCACCGCCCTGGATGCCAACTCGCCGCTGGACAGCCAAGGCAATCTGCTGGGTCGGATCAACCTGGCGGTCGAGGACAACGGCAGCTTCCGTGACCATGTCGGCAGCGAGCGTCGTATCGTCAGCCCGTCCCTGAGCTGGCAGCTGTCGCCCGATACCCGGCTGCTGATCGACACCGAGTTCTCCCGCACCGAGTCGGTGTTTGACCGAGGCATTCCGGCAGTCAATGGCGAGATGGGCTCGGTCAAGCGCTCGACCTTTCTCGGCGAGCCCAACGACGGCAAGATCCGCAACGACAACCAGACCCTCGACGTGGCGCTGGAACATTTTCTCGACGACAGCTGGAAACTGCGCCTGGCCAACCATTACACCCAGGGCACGCTCAAGGGCAACAGCTCCGAGCCCCAGGCCCTGGTCGGCACGACGATCACCCGTTTCTATCGCGAACGTGATTTCGAATGGAACGACAACATCACCCAGGCCGAGCTGCACGGTCAGTTCGAATTAGGGGGCTGGCAACACCAGGCGCTGATCGGGCTGGAATACGAAAACTACCGCAACAGCCAGAAATACCCGCAAAGCGCGACCTCGGCGGGCTATGGCCTGGACATCTACAACCCGGTATACGGCAAGCCGAAGCCGGCCATCGCCCGGCCCAACGACTTCTTCGAGCACACCGAAAGCCATGCCCTCAATCTGCAGGACCAGATCGCCTTCACCGAGCGCCTGCGCGGGCTGGTGGGCGTGCGCCTGGAACGCATCGAACAGATTTCGCAGAACCGCGCCACCGGTGCCAGCGACAGCCAGGAAAAGGACGTCGCCACGCCGCGCGTGGGGCTGCTGTACCAGCTGACCCCACAGGTCGGCGTGTTCGCCAACGCCTCGACGTCGTTCAAGCCCAATACCATTGGCACCCAGGGCCAGGTCTACAAGCCGGAGAAAGGTCTGGGCTATGAGACCGGACTGAAGCTCGACCTGCTCGACAACCGCCTGGGCGCGACCATCGCGCTGTTCCATATCGACAAGGAGAACGTCATCACCACCGACGTGCTCGGCGACAGCGTGGCGGCCGGCAAGGCGCGCAGCCAGGGGCTGGACCTGCAGTTCAGCGGCCAACTGACCGACGCCGTACGGGTGATCGGCGCCTATGCCTACATCGATGCCGAGGTCACCAAGGGCGACGCGGCCCTGCCCAAGGGCAGCGACCTGCTGGGTATTGCCCGCAACAGCGGCAGCGTGATGGGCGTGTACGAGTTCTTGGACGGCGCTCTGCGCGGCTCGGACATCGGCGCGGCGTTCAACTATGTCGGCGAGCGTTCCGGCCAGGCCGGCAGCCACTTCACCCTGGATGCCTACAGCACGGTCGACCTGCTGGCGCACTACAAGGCCAGCGAACAGGTGACCGTGGGCCTGAACCTCAACAACCTGTTCGATCGCAAGTACTACGAACGCTCCTACAACAGCGCGTGGGTACTGCCGGGCGAACCGCGCAATGTCAGTGTGAGCCTGACGCTCAGCCTTTGACCCAGCACATGAAGGAAACTTCATGTTAGCCGTCAGCCCCTTGGCACCGGGGCCGGCGGGCATCGCGGAGCGGCGGGGCAACCGGCCCCGCCTTGAGCCGCCCTGCCCGCCCGCGTAGCATCGCGACCCCATCCGTAGCACCACGACGTCCATGCCCCAGCCCATTCCCCTCAAGGACCACGAAAAGGAAAAGCATCTGGTCAACCGCCGGCTGCTGGCCTGTGCCCTGCTGGTGATGAGCCTGGTGGCAGTGCTGGTGGGCCGGCTCTATGTGCTGCAGGTGCTGCAGCACGACCAGCAGAGCGCGGTATCGGAAAACAACCGCGTGCACGTGCTGCCGATCCCGCCCGAGCGCGGCCTGATCTATGACCGCAACGGCGTGGTGCTGGCCGACAACAAGCCCAGCTTCAACCTGACCATGACCCGCGAACGGGCCGGCGATCCGGCACGGGTGCTCGACAGCCTGGCGCAGATCCTCGGTCTGTCCGAGGACGACCGCCACCAGTTCGACAAGGACCTGCGCCGCGGACGCAAGCCGTTCGAGCCGGTGACCCTGCTGGTGGGCCTGAGCGAAGAGCAGATCGCCCTGATCGCGGTCAACCAGTTCCGCCTGCCGGGGCTGGAGGTCGAGCCGCAGTTCATACGCGAATACCCACTGGCCGAGCACTTCGCCCATTCGGTGGGCTACGTCGGGCGCATCAACGAAAAGGAAGCCAAGACCCTCGACAGTACCGCCTACCGCGGCACCCAGTCGATCGGCAAGACTGGTATCGAACGCTTCTACGAGAACGAACTGCACGGCCAAGTGGGCTACGAGGAAGTCGAGACCAATGCCCAGGGCCGGGTGATGCGCGTACTCAACCACCATGACCCGGTGCCGGGCAAGGACATCGTGCTGAGCCTCGACGCCCACCTGCAGCAGGCCGCCGAAAAGGCCCTGGGCGATCGGCGTGGCGCGGTGGTGGTGCTCGACCCGGCCAACGGCGACGTACTGGCGATGGTCAGCAACCCGGCCTTCGACCCCAACCTGTTCGTCAAGGGCATCAGCTACAGGCAGTACGCCGCCCTGCGCGACTCCATTGACCGGCCGCTGTTCAACCGCGTGCTGCGCGGGCTGTACGCACCCGGCTCGACGGTCAAGCCCGAGGTGGCCATCGCCGGCCTCGACAGCGGCGTGATCAGCCCCGCCAGCCGGGTCTTCGACCCCGGCTACTACGAGCTGCCCAACTACGACCACAAGTACCGCAACTGGAACCGCACGGGCGATGGCTGGGTGGACATGTACACGGCGATCATGCGCTCCAACGACACCTACTTCTACGACCTGGCGCACAAGCTGGGCATCGACCGCCTGCACGACTACATGGCCGAGTTCGGCCTGGGCCAGAAGGTCTCGCTGGACATGTTCGAGGAAGCACCGGGGCTGATGCCGTCACAGGCCTGGAAGCGCGCCACCCGGCGCCAGGCCTGGTTCCCCGGCGAGACGCTGATCCTCGGCATCGGCCAGGGCTACATGCAGGTCACGCCGCTGCAGCTGGCCCAGGCCACCAGCCTGCTGGCGAGCAAGGGGGCGTGGCACCGCCCGCACCTGGCGCTGACCATCGGTGGCCAGGCTCCGGTCGACCCCAACCCGATGCCGGACATCGTGCTGCACGACAAGCACGCCTGGGACCAGGTCAGCCAGGGCATGCAGATGGTCATGCACGACCCGCGCGGCATCGCCCGCGCCGCCGCCGCCGGCGCGCAATACCGCATCGCTGGCAAGAGCGGCACGGCGCAGGTGGTGGCGATCAAGCAGGGTGAACGCTACAACCGCGACAAGACCCTCGAGCGCCACCGCGACAACGCCCTGTTCGTCGGCTTCGCCCCGGCCGAGCACCCGGCGATGGTGGTGGCGGTGATGATCGAGAACGGCGAGGCCGGTGGTCGGGTGGCCGGGCCGGTGGTGCGTGAGGTGATGGATGCGTACCTGCTGGATGAGCAGGGGCATTTGAAGGCGCAGTATGCCGGCGTGCCGCAGGCCAGGAGCATCCCACACTCCTAGACCGACACAGGCGCGGCCCCGGTCTCATGGGGGGGCGCGCTTGTGATAGGAGCCGCCTTCAGCACAACGGCCCCAATACGCTGCAGCGGCTGCGTCGGTGATCGCAGGTTAACCCGCGCTACTGGCCCTGAGTGGGATCAAGCAGCGGTTCCAGGCATCAGGTCGTAAGGATGCTTCCATCCCGGCACTTCTTGAATACGCGCCTTCCATGCTTCGACATGACGGAACTCGCTGAGCGCCAACCCCGTGTCCTCGGGCATGTACACGTACCCTGCGAGGGACAGGTCGGCTATGGTCAGGCGCCCGCCGACCATGAACGGCGTCTTGGCCAGGTGTGCATCGACGATCTGGTAGGCCGCCCTGGCCCGCTCGCGCAGGAAACGGGTGACATCCGACTCGCCCATCTGCTTCAGGCAAAAGATGAACCGCAACGCCGCGTAGTAGCTGGTGAATTTGTGGTTGTCGAAGAGCATCCAACGCCAGATCTCGCGCTTCTCGATGTCGTCGCGCGGGCCGAACTGGCCGGTGCGTTCGGCCAGGTAGTCGAGAATCAAGGCCGACTGGGTGAGTTTCTCCCCGGCATGCTCGAGCACCGGCACCTCCCCCTGCTCGTTGACCGCGTCGCGCCAGTCCTGACCACGGGTCTGGCCGTTGAAGAAATCGACGAACACAGGCGCCCAGTCCTGGCCGGTGAGCTCCAGCATCAGCGCAACCTTGTAGGCGTTGCCGGATTCGGCGAAGCAGTGGAGCGTGTATTCGGTCATGGCATCACATTCCCTTGATTGACGGACGGCAGGACTGCGAGAAGATCATGCGCGAGGGTTGTAGGTCAAATACAACGTGGCTCAGTATTGCAGGCGCAATATCACAAGCGTGCCGGAACTCCCAGCGCGTCACAGCGCTCTTAACATCATGCAGTAACACCCTTGGGCTTCACCTTCGCGGAGGACTCACCATGCGTCATTTACTGCTCATCCCATCGCTGCTGCTCCTGCTCCCCGCCGGTGCCGCCCTGGCCCGTGTCGACGCCGGTGACGTCGCTACCTCGGCCGGGGTGTCCGCCTCGCTGTACTCGACCTTCAAGGACGACAAACGGATCATTCCCGCCCGTGACGAACTGTCGGCCTTTGTCGCCAGCGGCGGCGCCATTCGCGGAGCTTACCTGGAGTCGGCGCTGGCGCAGGTCCGCCAGGCCAATCCCGGATTGCAAGCCAGTGACGAGGAGCTGGCCAGGGCGCTGCTGTCGCAGGATGACGGATTGGCGGATCACTGATCGCAGGAAAACAGGGGCCGCTGCGCGGCCCCTGTGGCTCAGCGCGCCCGGTTGGTCACTCCGAACGGAACATGCACCGAAGGCACCACCGTGCTGGTGCTCTTGAGGTGCCCCGACTGGTCGTCGAAGAAGATGTGCGGCTTGAGCACCTGCAGCACCCGCCGCTTCTCTATGCCCCCGAGAAAGAACGCGTCATTGGCCATCACTCCCCAGCTTTTCAGAGTGTTGAGCGCCCGCTCATGGGATGGCGCATTGCGCGCCGTGACAATCGACACACGTAGGCGGTTCTCATAGCCGGGATGCGCCAGCTTGTGCTGCTCTTCGGCAGCCTGGATACGGGCGATGCGCACGAAGAACTCCTTGAGCGGGCCGGGGTTGTGCGGCTGGGTGACGTTGATCACTTCATGAGCATGAAAACTGTCCAACCCGCCCGACTGCATCACCGCCTCCGATTCGTCTCCAGCCAGCACACCGTCGAAGTCGAAGGCGATGCGCAGGTTGTCATCGCTTTCGTCATCGTCGAACTTCGAGTCCAGCACCTGCCCCGCCGGATAGCCGGCCTTGATCGCGGCGTCGACATGCTGCTTGTCGGCGGACAGGAACAGGGCGATGTTCAGCGCCGGAATGTACTCGTAGGGTGAACGGCCCTGGGTGAAGATCGCCCGGGTCATGTTCAGGCCATAGTGGCCAATGGTCTTCATCACCCGCATGCCGGTGTCCGGATCGTTTTGCGACAGCAGCACCACCTCCACCAGCGGGTCCTCGGGATCGCCGCGCAGGTCATTGAGCGCAAGCAGGCGCTTGATGAAGGGATAGGCGATGCCTTTTCCCAGCGGCACGTCCAAGTGCTGCTCCTGATACTTGCGGTACTGCGCCTCGCCCTCGCGACGGAACACCGCGTCCGATTCGCTGAGGTCGAACACGGCGCTGGAGGCGACACCGATGACCAGGCGATCATCCAGTTCGAAGGCCATGGGGCTTTCCTTGTCTTGATAAATGTTGAACGCGACGCCGGTCAGCCTTCGCTGCGGCCCTGCAGGCGCGAGGTCCAGTCCTCGACCTGGTGTTGCTCCAGGCGCTTTTCCAGTGTCCTGCGCCAGTTCGGCACCAGCGGCAGCGCCAGGCATTCGCGCAACAGCTCGGGCTCCAGCCGCTTGTCGAACAGGACCGCCGAGAGCCGTGCCACCGACCACTGGGCGTGGGGACGCTCGACCAGATGCAGGGCATCGCCCGCCTCGACCACGCCCTCCTCCAGCACCCGGTAGTACCAGCCAGTGCGCCCGCTCTGCTGCACGCGCAACGCCATCTGCGCCACGTCGAAGCGGTCATTGAGCTTCCAGCACGGCATCCGCCCCTGGGAGATTTCCAGCAATGCCGTGCCGACGCGGATCCGGTCGCCCAGGCAGACATCGGCTTCACGCCAACCGAAGCTGCTGAAGTTCTCGCCAAACGCGCCGGGCCGGGTCAGCAAGGGGTGCTCGCCCAGTTCGGCGGCCCAGTCCGAATAGTGCTCAAGGGGATAATGGTGGATGGCCTTCTCGACGCCACCGTGTACGCGCAGATCGCCCTGTTCGTCGCCGGCGATGCCGAGGAAGGTCACCGCCAACGGGCCTTGACGAGGTTGCTTGTCGATGGCGCTGTGCGAACCCGGGCGGGTAAACGGTCGGGCGCAGCCGGTGAGCAGGCTGTCGAGGCGCGGGCTGGGCGAGGTCATGCGGCGGTCTCGTGGAAAGGTCCGCAAGAGCTTACACCAGAGCGCTGGGTAATACCTCAGGGAGCGGGCAAGCCCGGTCCTGCAAAGCTGTACCGGGCGTTACTTGCCCCGCGCCTTGTTGTAGATGGTCTTGGCGCGGTCGGCCGAGGCTTGGCACTTGGCCATGTCACCTTTGTCCCGGGCGTCCTTGGCCTGCTTGAGCAGCTCGTGATAGTCGTGGGCCATGCCGCCGTGCAACGCCTGGCCATCGGTCTTGCTGATGCTCTCCAGATCATTGATCTTGGCATCGCAGTTGGTCGCCGGGCCATCCTCGGCGTGGGCGGCAAAACTCAGTACGCAGGTGATCGCTAACAATGTCATGGATTTCATGGCGTGCTCTCCTGGGAAACCGATGCAGCACAGAGCATAGTTCGCCAGCGCGCGCCCGCCGGGGCTTCAGCCCAACGGTAGTGCAACTTCGCCGACCAGGAAGTCGATGAACACCCGCACCTTCAACGGCATGTGCCAGACCTGCGGATACACCAGCATGAAAGGCCGCGACGTCCCGCCATGCCCGGCCAGCACCTCGACCAGCTCACCACTGTCCAGCGCATCCTGCACGGTGAAACGGTAGGCCTGCATCAGGCCGCCACCGTGGCGCGCCAGGGTCGTGGTGGCGAGGAAATCACCCAGACAGGTGAACGCACCCTGGGTCTGCAACTCGACCAGCTGTCCGTCACGGCGAAAGCTCCAGGTCGGCCGCCTGCCGCTGCTGGGCAACTCGAACTGGATGCACTCGTGCCCAGCCAGGTCCTCCAGGGTCCGTGGCGTACCGGCACGGGCCAGGTAGCCGGGTGTGGCAACCACCACCAGCTCGGCGTCCTCCAGGCGCCGGGCCACCAGGCGCGAATCGGCCGGCGCCCGGCCGCGAATCGCCAGGTCGAAGTGTTCGTCGGCGAAATCGACGTTGCGGTTGCTGACATGCACATCCACCTGCACCCCGGGATAACGCTGGCGAAAACGTGGCAGCAGCGGCAACAGGCGGTGATGGGCATAGGGCGTCGGCGCGCTGATGCGCAAGCGGCCAGCGGGCTCGAGCTGGCCACCGGTGACCTGGCGCTCGGCCTCGACCAGTTGGCCCAGCGCCTGGCGACAATGCTGGTAATAGGCCTGGCCGGCCTCGCTCAGGCGCATCTGCCGGGTGGTGCGCACGAACAGGCGTACGCCCAGACGTTCCTCCAGGCGCGCCACCGAGCGGCTCACCGCCGCTGGCGTGACGCCCGCCAGGGTGGCCGCCTCGGTAAAGCTGCCAGCATCGGCGGCGAGACAGAACAGCTCCAGGCTGCCCAGTTGCAGGTCATCGAAATGGCGGGTCATGGCGGGCTCGATTAATTACATGATGTATTGATTGAAATGCCATACGCCTCATTTTTCAAGCTGTCGTTGCAACTTACAGTGACTCCATACCCGAGCAACACCTCGCACGATCGGAGATCCTCCCATGAGCAACGCAAGAACCGTCATCATCACCGGCGCCTCCAGCGGCCTGGGCTTCGCCCTGGCCCAGACCTACCTCGAGCGTGGCGACAACGTGGTCGGCAATGCCCGCACCCAGGCCCGCCTCGACGAGGCCGCCGCCCGCCTGGGCAACCCGGCCGGCTTCATCGGCGTGGCTGGCGACATCGCCGAGAAAGCCACCGCCGAACGGCTGTTCGCCACCGCCCTGGAGGCCTTCGGCCGGGTCGACATCTTGGTCAACAACGCCGGCATCTTCATTCCCAAGCCGGTGACCGACTACACCGAGGCCGATGTCGACGCGCTGGTCGGCACCAACCTCAAGGGCTTTTTCTACCCCGCCCAGGCCGCAGCCCGGGTCATGAAGGCCCAAGGGCACGGGCATATCGTCGCCATCACCGCCTCGGTGGCCCTGCAGCCGGACACCCGCGTCCCGGCACTTCTACCGGTGCTGGTCAAGGGCGGGCTCAACCAGGCGGTCAAGGGCCTGGCCCTGGAGCTGGCAGCAAGCGGCGTGCAGGTCAACGCGGTGGCCCCTGGCATCATCGACACCCCGCTGCACGGCGGCCACACCGAAGGGCTCGGCGCGCTGTCGCCAAGCGGGCGCACCGGCACGCCCGAGGATGTGGTGGACGCCGTGCTGTACCTGACCGACGCCCGTTTCGTCAGCGGTGTCATCCTGCCCGTCGACGGTGGCAGCACCGCCGGCACCTGGCACTGAACCTGGAGCGACGCACATGCCTTATGTCCATATCCGCGTGACCGATGAAGGGGTCACGGCAGAACACAAGCGTCAGTTGATCGAAGGCACCACCCGCCTGCTGGAGCAGGTACTGAACAAACCGCCAGCAAGCACCTTCGTGGTGATCGAGGAAGTAGCCACTGACAACTGGGGTGTCGGCGGCGAGACGGTGACAGCCTTGCGCGCACGCGAACGCAACCAATGACAGACGCCGTGGGAGTGGGCCAGCATCGCTCCCACAGGCTCAGCCCCGTCTATTGCCGCAACCTTCCCAACGCTTCCAGCACATGCCCCGTCGCCCGTTCCAGCGCCCCCTCGCGACAGGCGATCCCCAACTGACGCCACAACCCCGGCCGCAACGGCCGCCGGGTGATACGCGGCGATGGCGGATGAACCTCGCCTTCCTGCGGCAGCAAGGTGGCGCCGTAGCCGGCGGCCACCAGGCGCTTGATCGCATCGTTGTAGTTCAGCTCGATCCGCGGTTCAGGGTACAGCCCTGCTGCCGCGAACCACTCCGAGGTCACCCGCGACAGTTGCGTGGTGCTGTCGTTGAGGATCAGCGCCCGTCCGGCGAGCCAGGCCGGCGTCACCCGTGCCGGTGGCTGCCAGTCGGCAGGGATGTAGGCCATGATCGGGTCGCGCCGCCACGGGGTGATCCGCAAGCCCTTGCCCGCCACCTGCGGCAGCGCCACCAGGCCGATGTCCAGGGTGCCTTCACGCAACCGCGCCAGGGATGCCTGCGAAGTGAGCACCTGGACCTGCACGTCGATCCCCGGATGATCAACCCGCAGCGTTTCCAGGGCCTGGGGCAACAGGTGGGCGATGGCGCCGGTCGAGGCGCCCAGCCGCACCCGGCCGGTCAGGCCCTCGACCTGGCGGCGCACCTCGTCCAGGGCCTGGTCGGCGTCGACCAGCAGACGCCGGGCGCGGGTCAGCAAGGTCTCGCCGATTGCGGTGGGCCGCACCTGGCCGCGGGTGCGGGTGAGCAAGGGCGCGCCGATGCGCGCCTCCAGCTCGGCCACGTGCAGGCTGATGGTGGGGGGCGCCAGGTTGAGCTGGCGGGCGGCATCGGCGAAAGAGGCACGTTCGGCGATCACCACCAGGGTGCGCAAGCGGTCGAGGCTGATTTCTCGCATGGGATCTCGGTAACTCACGGGTTTAGCTGGACCCTGTGGGAGCAGCCTTTCGCGACGCAAGGCCGCTCCCACAGGGCTGGGCGATCTCCCATGGGACAATGCGCTCAAGTTCAGAATTCCTGAATACGGCGATCATTATATTCAAATTTTATTTCGCCCAGCGAACGACGAGGATACGGCAATCCTTCCCCATCAGCGGACCACCGACATGCACCACCCCCTCGTATTCATCGACGGCGACCAAGGCACCACCGGCCTGCAGATCCACGCCCGCCTGCAAGGCCGCCAGGACCTGCGCCTGCTCACCCTGCCCGAGGCCGAGCGCAAGGACCCGGCACGGCGCAGCGAGGCGATCAACAGCGCCGATATCGCCGTGCTCTGCCTACCCGACGACGCCGCCCGCGAGGCCGTGGCCACCCTGCACAATCCGGCGGTACGTGTGATCGACGCCAGCTCCGCGCACCGCACCGCGCCCGACTGGGTCTACGGCCTGCCGGAACTGAACGAACAACAGGCCGAGCACATCGCCCGGGCCACCCGGGTGAGCAACCCCGGCTGCTACCCCACCGGCGCCATCGCCCTGCTGCATCCGCTGGTCAAGGCCGGCCTGGTGCCGGCCGACTACCCGCTCAGCATCCACGCCATCTCCGGCTACTCCGGGGGTGGCCGGGCCGCCGTCGAGCGCCATGAGCAGCGCAGCGACGCCTACCTGCCGACCCTCCAGCTGTATGGCCTGGAACTGGCGCACAAGCATGTGCCGGAGATCCAGCAGCACGCCGGGCTCAGCGCGCGCCCGGTATTCGTGCCCGGTTACGGCGACTACCGCCAGGGCATTGTGCTGAGCATCCCGCTGCAACTGCGCCTGTTGCCCGGGGTCGACGCCGATCAGTTGCAGGCCTGCCTCGAGCGGCACTATCAGGGCGCCCGCCATGTGCAAGTGATGCCCCTGCACCAGCACGGCCCGGCGGCGGCGCTGGATCCGCAGGCGCTGAACGACAGCAACGACCTGCGCCTGGCCCTGTACGCCAACCCCGAGCACGGCCAGGTGCTGCTCACCGCAGTGTTCGACAACCTGGGCAAGGGCGCCTCGGGCGCCGCCGTGCAGAACCTCGACCTGATGCTGGCTGGGCTGCGCTAGCCTCACCGGGTAGAATGATCACCCGCCTCGTTCCGGGGCGTGTGTTTCAATCCTGCCGGAGCCCGACCCGCGATGTTCATCCTCCGCCGCCTCGACGGCGTGCCGCCCGAATCCTTCCAGAACCAGATTCGCCAGCTGGTGATCGACCATGTCGGCCAGCTCAGCAGCGTCGCCATCAGCCCGGACAATCCGCTCTACCCGCTGTACCAGTACGGCGTCGGCCTGGAGGTGCACCAGTACCTGATGGCGCTCGACGGCACCCGCGGCCTGGCCGTCGAGTTGACCCTGGCCCTGGATGCCGAGGCGCCGGACCAGTTGCTCGGCTTCGCCCTGGTGCTGCCAGCCCAGGACAACCCGCAGGCCTGTGCCCTGGCCTACCTTGCAGTGTCTCCCGACCACCGCCGCCAGGGCATTGCCCGTGGCCTGCTAAATGCAGCCCGTGAACGCTATGCCTGCGTCGAGCTGAGCACCTTCGCCCAGCAGGTGCCGTGGTTCGAGAACATGGGCCTGCAGGTGGTCGCCAGCACCGGACCGCAGGTACTGATGAGCAGCACCGGCCAAGCCAGCGGTGCGTTGATCGGGCGGCTGGATATCGCACCGATCTACCAGACCGTGGAGGTCCGGCAGATCCATGCCTACCTGCTCAAGCAACAGGGCGAGGCTGCGATGATGGACGCCGAGCGCCTGCGCGACGAGCGACTGGACACGCTGACGGAGCAGGCACGGGTGTGCGTCAGGGAACGCAAGACCGTGCATTGAGGCCTCTCGCCTTCAGCCCTTGATGGCCTTCTCGATGGAGGCGATGTCGATCCTGCCCATCTGCAGCATCGCCTCGAACGCCCGCTTCGCCACGGCACGATCGGGGCTGGCGACCGCCTGGGTCAGTACCCGCGGACTGATCTGCCAGGACAGGCCCCACCTGTCCTTGCACCAGCCACACACGCTCTCGCTGCCACCGTTGCCAACGATGGCATCCCAGTAGCGGTCGGTCTCCTCCTGGCTGTCGGTCGCCACCTGGAACGAGAACGCCTCGCTGTGGCTGAACGCCTTGCCGCCATTGAGGCCGATGCAGGGGATGCCCATCACGGTGAACTCCACCGTGATCACATCGCCTGCCTTGCCCGAGGGATAGTCGGCGGGCGCCGTGTGCACGGCGGTCACCCGGCTGTCGGGGAATATGCTGGCATAGAAGTTCGCCGCGTCCTCGGCATCGTGGTCATACCACAGGCAAATGGTGTTCTTGGCGGTCATGTCAGACTCCTGGGAACCAGCTCGTTGACCACGAGTCTAGCCCCCTGTCCTGGCATGCCCGCAAACGCGCGATCAGCGGCAGGCGATTGCCTGGGCCAGGTCACGGTCGTTCAGCGAACTGTTCGGGTGCTGTTGGCGGTATTCGCCCAGTGCCTGCTCCAGTCGCGCGCCGCGCAGGCGCCCGTCGCTGGCGATGAACAGCAACGCATCGTCGCGGGCGGCCTGGTAAGTACGCGCCGGATGGCTGGTGGAGCCGCTCACCGCGGCGGTGGCGAGGCTCGAGCCGACGGTGAAGTGATCGGTCGAGTTGCCCTTGCCGTCCATGGCCACGGCCGGGCCGGCAAGCAGCAACATCGCCAGGAGCGCAGGGCCGCGCAGGATCACGAGGCGACCCGTGCGGCTTGCACGGCGTCGCCATGCCGCTGGCTGAAGGCCAGGTAATAGCCGTTGCAATCACGCACGCCGAATTCCCGCGAACCATACTCCGTGTCGTGCAACGGCCAGGCGATATCCGCCAGTTCGCGGACTTGCGCGTAATAGCCGTCAACGTCCTCGACCACCAGGTAGAAGGTTCCGGCGCACCCCGGCGGCAGGCGCCACAGGTCCTGTTCGGTGAACAGCAGGCTGCAATCGCGCAACTGCACGGTCAGGGTCGACTGCGTGGTGTCGGTGACCGTGAACTGCAGCACATCGCGGTAATGACGGCGGGTGGCGTCAAGGTCGGTGCAGCGCAAAAGCGGGGCAATGGGCATGCGAAGCCTCCTCGTCGGCAAACGGGTTGCCGCGGATCATCGCCGTAATCCTGGGGAGCGACAAGGGGCTGTATGCCGCGTTTGCGGGCCATCTGTATCTAACCGCCGACGCCGCGCGGCCCTAGGATCAAGGCCTTGGATCAACGAGACCCGTCATGAACGACCTGCCAGCTGCGATCGACTTTCCCGGCCTGACCCTGCGCCGCCTGCTGCCGGGCGACCACGCCATGGTCTGCGCCCACCGCGAGGCCATGTTCCTTGAAGCCGGCGGCGACCCGCAGCGGCTCATAAGCATGACCGAGCACTTCGGCCCCTGGCTGCGGCCAAGACTGGCGGACGGTCGCTACTACGGCTTCGTGCTGCTGGACGACGCGCTGCCGGTGGCGGCAATCGGCCTGATGGCGATCGACTGGCCGCCGCATCCGGCCCACCCCTGCCAGGACCAGCGCGGCTATGTGCTCAATGTCTATGTCGAGCCGTCCCATCGCCGCCAGGGCCTGGCTTCGAAACTGATGCGTCTGGCCGAGTCGGAGTTCACCCGGCGCGGCCTGGCCTTCGCGGTGCTGCACGCCACCGAGGCTGGGCAACCGGTATATGCCGGCCTGGGTTGGGCGCCGACCGCGGAAATGGCCAAGACACTCGGCTGAGCGTTCAAGTCAGCCGCGCGAGCGCCGATAGCCCTCATGCATCCATCCGGATGCACGCTTGTGCAGTTACTCAAGGAAGACTTATGCCGCGTCACAACCTCCCTGCGCTGCTGGTGCTGTCAGTGCTCCTTTCGCTCACCGGCTGCAAGGGCCTGCCCCGCTCGACCAGCGAAGACGCCCCGCCGCTGGGCCCGATCCTGCCGGACAGCGAGGCGCGCAATGCCTGGATCGCCCAGGCCCTCGCCCTGGACCCGCTGGCCAGCCAGAACCGCCAGCCACCACCGCGTCAGAGCAACGCGCAAGTCGTCGCCAAGCTGCGCCAGCAGCGCGATCTTCAGTTGCCGGACGCCTACTGGGCGCAATGGCAACACAACCTCGACGCCTTCGATGCCGACGCCGCGCGCCACAAGGAAGCGCAGCGTGCCCACTACATCACCACCTTCACCGATCAGCTCAAGCGCGCCGACGACCTGACCCTGCAACGCCTGGCAAATGCGCCCGACGCCCTGGATGCGGCCACCCGCGAGGCCTGGAAGGTCCGCCTGATCGACCGCTACAGCCGCTACATCATCGACAGCGAAGTGAACCGCGACATCATCGACGCCCACCTGCGGCGCATGGCGCTGATGGATCGGCAATTCGGTGTCTGCGCCCTGGACAGTGACTGCTGGGACCGCGCACCCAAGCCGTGACATTTGACGCCGGGCGCCGCAACGGTCAAGGTCGGTGAATCCCACCGAACCGGAGCCCGACATGCATTTCGACCTGATCCAGTCCCTGAGCCTGGCCGGCAAGCACGATGTGCCCAATGACGATCGTATCGGCAGTGCCGACCGCCACGCCTGGGTCATCGACGGCGCCACCGACCTCGGCGCCCCCGGCCTGCTGGGTGAGCGCGGCGGCGCCGCCTGGCTCTCGGCCACGGCCCAGCGCGCCTTCGCCAATGCCTCGGGGCCACTGCGCGAGGTCTGCGAGACGGTCTTCGACACAATCGCCCAGGCCTACCGGCAGGATCGCCGACGCGAGCCCGTGGCCACCTGGGAACTGCCGCGCGCCGCCTTTGCCGCGGTGGCCATCGAGGGCGAGGAACTGGTCTGCGCGCACTTGGCCGACTGCGTGGTGCTGCATCGCGGCGCGCAAGGTATCCGCTTCCTCACCCCAGAGCCGGACCGCGAGGCCGAGCAAGCCGAGGCCGCCGCCCTCGGTCCTGGTACCGGTGCCCATGGCGTACGTACCCCGGCCGTGCTGGCCGATCGCCGCGCCTCCCGCGAGCGCCCCCGGGCCGTGCTCGGCGTCGATGCCGACCTGTCCCGCGAGGGCACCCTCTATAGCCATGCGCCGGTGGCCGTGGGGGATGATGTCCTGCTGATGAGCGATGGCTTCGCGGCGTTGTTCGACACCTATCGGGCCTATGAGCCGGCAGGTTTCTTCAAGCGCCTGCAAAGCCACGGCCTGGATGACCTGGCACGGACACTGCGCGGTATCGAGCAGGACGATGCCGCGTGCCTGCGCTACCCGCGGTTCAAGATGAGCGACGATGCCTCGGCGATCTGGTTGCGGGTTGGCTGAGCCCCCCCTCAGCTCGCAACGCCAGGGCAGGCCTGCGTCTAAAGTTGCTAAGCCAGCCGCTTGCGCAGGAAATGGCGGGTATGCCCAGGCGGAAAGTCGGCCAGCTCGCCAAACACCTCGAACCCCAGCTTGCGATAGAAGTCCGGCGCCTGGAAGCTGAAGGTATCCAGCCAGATTCCGCAGCAGCCCTTCTCCCTCGCCAGCGCCTCGGCCTGGGCCATCAGCTCGCGCCCGGTGCCCTGCCCGCGCATCCGCTCGGGCACCACCAGCAGCTCGACGAATAACCAGCGCCCGCCAAGCCTGGCATACAGCCCGCCGACGATTTCATCGCTGGCGGGATCGCGCAGCGTCCAGGCGACGGTAGCCGCTTCGGGGGAGCCGATCACAGTGTCGTTGAAAGCGCGCAAAGGCTTGAGAATCGCATCGTAATGCAGGCTGGTGGCCTGGTCGGTGAAATCGATCGTGAGCGTCATGACAGGTCGTCCGGTTGACCACGTAGGAAGGAGGCGCAAAACGCGCCGGATTAAATTTACTTCACGCTGCGCCCTTTAGATATAAGGCATTCGACAGCCGCTGAGCCATGCGGCGATCTACCGACCCCGATCCGTCCTGGCTCGTCCCTCTCCCACTCCTCTGCAGATTCATCCGTGAGCAGCCCGATGTGACCTTCGCGAGCTTTTCGTTGGGGATGGCTACGCCGAGCTCACGGCGGCGGCAGAGAAGGAAGTACATACGGCACCAATACTGTATATTGATACAGTATTTGAGCATCCAAACGGATGGTCAGGCCAGTACCGCTTGGCGGGCTATCCTTTCAGTTCGAGCGGGAGGGATGGGAAATGTGCGGTAGGCTGAGCCAGTACCGCGGTATCCATGACTTCGTGGAGGCCCTGAGCATGCCGGAGGCCTGGCGTAACAACGTCGGGGACCAGGACCTGGGGCGGTACAATGTCGCGCCGACCACGCAGGTCGCCGTGCTCCGGGTAGATGACGCAGGCCCGAGGGCAGACCTGGTGAAATGGGGATGGCGGCCGCATTGGGCGACCGACCGTGCCGCGCCGATTAACGCCCGCGTCGAGAAGGTGGCTCACGGCCCCTTCTTCCGGGCGATCTGGCCACACCGGGCTATCACCCCCGTGGATGGCTGGTATGAGTGGGCGGATGAAGGCGGTCAGAAGAAGCAGCCGTATTACATCCGCCGGCGAGATGGGCGCCCTGCCCTGTGCGCCTCGATAGGTCAGTTCGCCGGCAATGAGCACGACGGGTTCGTGATGATCACTGCAGACGCCCAGGGCGGCCTGGTCGATGTGCACGACCGCCGACCGGTTGTGCTGTCGCCTGCTCTGGCGGTCGAGTGGATCGCAGCAGGCATGCCCAGCGAGCACGCGGAACAATTGGTGCTGAACCTGGGTGAACCGGCAGAGACGTTCGAGTGGTACCGCGTTGGAACAGCCGTGGGCAACGTGCGAAACCAGGGAGCAACGCTGATAGAGCCGGCTCAGTGACGAATCAGAGGCTGATGCCCAAGCGCGTAGAGCTGGTAATCAGAAACAGCCTTGAATGAGGGCTGCGCAATTAGCCGCAAGCGCTCAACTTCTTCTGCCAGAGCTCCCGGGGTGCAGAATACTGCGGTGGAAAGTCCATTGAAGAAGGCGGCGACTGCCTGGCGAAGGGTGAGCCCGCGGAGGAAGGTAAGCGAGAGAATCGCTCCTGCGAAGCCACCAATGATCACGCCGTACTTCACCAGCAGGACGCCGGCAGTCGTGCTTGCTGGTTCGGCCATGAGTGGTTCCTAGAAGAAAAGGCCAGATTGAGGCCTGCAAATTCCTAGTCGAGTTATTCGACGCAGCCCGAAGATGTTCTTGCGCCTAGCTGCGCATAAAGGCAGCTAGCGAGGATAATTTTTTGTAGCCAGCGATACGGGCTGATGAAGGCCGGCATCAAGGCCATGCCTTTGCTGCCGATATCATTGCAACACAATACCAGCTAGCGATCCGGCCCTCTGGCCTGCAACCTCGTCAATCGAATTGGAGTGTTACTGTGCTTGACACCATTCACATCATCGATGAGTACCTAGCCAAACCAAAGCAGAAGGAGGATCAGTCCACCGGTCAAAACTTCACGATGCCGGGGCGTGGTTCCGCTGGAAATCCGGTGGGGGCTATAGCAGTCGCTGTCACAGAGGAAGCTCTTTGGTTTTTACCAACCTCCCTTGTCCAGGCCGCCATCACCAACATCCCTTCCTTGGCTAGCTTAGTAACCGGTGAAAGTGGAGAAGATCAGAATGATCGAGCTGACAAAGAACGTCTGCTTGCCGCTTTTGTAGAACGTGCGACTTTCTCGCCGAAGCAGGCCAAAGATTCTGGATATCGATTCCAACCTGGGCATCCGATGGCGGGAAAGTCGTACAGACGCCACCCCCTGGCCGACTTTCCGATCACGGAAACGGAAAATCTCTACATACCAAGCGAAAGCTATGACTCACATGTCATGGAAGAGCGCGAATCGGAGCTGATCAGGCTTCTGGTCTCCCTCGGCGCGACTCGGATCAGCATCACCAAAATGACCTCCGGTAGCCAAGGAACTCGCTCTGAGGCAGGCGGCTCCCTGAACGTGGGTCCGATAGCATCTGCTGAAGCAGGCTACAAAGCCAATTCCCAACTGACAGCTGCAACTACCGACACAAGAGTATTCACTCTTAGCGGATGCCCTTGGAATGCATCACAGCAAGTTGATCGCAACGCATTTTTCTGGCTAGCGTTTGAGCCTTCCTGGCGAGCAGTCGTTTTTGCGAGAGAGCACGGTGGATGCACCGAGGCATCGATTGAGCTCAAGGAAAATACCTCCTTCTCCGAAGACAAAACAGTCGAGCTCTCGATCAAAGCCAAAAAAATGGGTGGAGGTGCATCTGTTGCCTTGGCCGATAGGAACGATGAGGAGCGGACGCATTTGATTAGTGTGCAGTTCAGTCCGATCTCCACCACCGAGCGGTAGCAACTACCTCAGCGATTGCCTTCTAAAAAGCGAATGAACCCGGCCTTCATCGCCGGACAGCTCGGGCACTCTGTCCAGGTCCTACTCACCACTTACGCGAAGTGGCTGAATTCAGCGAATGATTGGTCCGAGCTGGCCAAGCTTGAGGCAGCGGTAATTGGTACAGGATTAAATTTCGTTCACGTTGCGCCCTTTAGATATAAGGCATTCGACAGCCGCTGAGCCATACTCCAGAATGCAACGGTTTTTTGGGGGAAAACCCTTGCACAGCCAACGACATACCAACATTTAGTGAGCCTCAACGTGAAAACTTCCCTGTCCATCCTCAGCCTGCTGCTGTTGCTCACAGGAACCGCGACCCTACCGTCGACCGCTGCTGCACAACCCCCGGCCCAGGTCCAGCGCGACCCCAGCAAGCTGCACCTGGCCTCCGGCAGCGCCCTGTTGATCGACCTCAACACCAACAAGGAGCTGTACGCCAGCCACGCCGATCGCGTGCGGCCCATCGCCTCGGTCACCAAGCTGATGACCGCGATGGTCGTGCTTGACGCCAAGCTGCCCATGGACGAAATGCTCAGCATGACCATCGCCAACAACCCGGAGATGAAGGGCGTGTACTCGCGGGTGCGCCTTGGCAGTGAGCTGAACCGTCGCGAGACGTTGCTGATTACCCTGATGTCGTCGGAAAACCGCGCGGCCAATACCCTGGCCAACCACTACCCCGGCGGCTATGGCGCGTTTATCAAGGCGATGAACGCCAAGGCCCGCAGCCTGGGCATGAGCCACACCCGCTACGTCGAGCCGACCGGCCTGTCGACCCTGAACGTGTCCACCGCCCAGGACCTGGCCAAGCTGCTGATGGCCTCGCGCAAGTACCCGATGCTCAGCGAGCTGTCGACCACCCGCGAGAAGACCGTGGCGTTCCGTAAGCCTAACTACACCCTGGGCTTCCGTAACACCGACCATCTGGTGAACAAGAGCAACTGGGACATCGCCCTGACCAAGACCGGCTTCACCAACGAAGCGGGGCATTGCCTGGTGCTGCTGACGAAGATGGACAACCGTCCGGTGGCCATGGTGATTCTCGACGCCTACGGCAAGTACACCCACTTCGCCGACGCCAGCCGCATGCGTCAGTGGCTGGAGACCGGCGCGGCCAAGCCGGCGCCGGCAGTGGCCATGCAGTACAAAAGCGAGCGACAGAACCGCGCCCGCGTGGCGGTGGACTGAAGACCTGACCAGGGGGCTGCAAGGCAGCCCCTGTAGCGTTGACCCTCGCCTCAGGCGCTGGTGTCGACCGAGCCGCCGGCGCTGGTGCCCCCGGCTTGGCGCAGCGCTTCGAGCAGTTGCGCGGTAGCCGCCATGATCAGTCCGGTGAGGGTGGCGATACTGGCCTGCTTGGCCGTGACCGCCGCCATCTTGGACGGGTCGCGCCTGGCTTGTTCCATCAACTGGGCCAGTTGTTTCTGCTCTTCGGCCAGCTGCTTCTGCAGGCGCTTGATCTGTTCGCGCTGCTCCTTGATGGCCGGATCTTCATTACTTTCCAGGCTGCTTTCGATCTCTGCGGCCTTGGTCTCGTTCTTGAATGTGTCGCCCTTGAACACCAGGCCGCCCCGCTCGTCGACCGAGGGTGTGCCGGGCGAGGCGTTCGAGTTGGCCGATGCGCCCGAAGACGTGGCGCCAGCAACGCTGGGGATGTTGAGATTGGCTGCGGTTATTCCAACCATTTCTTACCTTCCTTGAGGTGAATTCTTACATGACAGTTATCGGCCAGGCCTCCTCGTTCTTAAATCATCAATCAGTGAAAACAGGCCTGACCTGCGGCGCTCACCTCTCGAAGTAAATTTGCCCACCACTCGTTCGTCCACCTGATACCCAGGCCCTGCCCCGCCGGCAGACCGACCCGATCAGCCCCGCAACGAGATGGCAATGACCAAGACCCGTTCCCGCAAAGCCCTGTACATCGGCCTGCCCCTGGCCCTGGTGGCCGCCCTGGGCGCAGCCGCCGGCTACTACTTCTGGAAGCAGGACAGCGGCTATCCCCGTGCGATCGTGCAGCAAGCCAACGACCTGCACGAACATATGCTTTCCTTCGACAGCCATGTCACCGTGCCGCTGGGCTACGGCAGCGACGGCTACGAGGCAGACAAGGACGGTCGTGGCCAGTTCGACCTGGCCAAAGCGGCCAAGGGTCGGCTGTCGGGCGCGGCACTGACCATCTTCGGCTGGCCCGAGCTGTGGAACGGCCCGAACGCGCCGCACCGCCCAACCCCGGGCTTCGTCGACGAGGCCCGCAACCAGCAGGAAGTGCGCTACAAGATCATCAGCGGAATCGTGCGCGACTTCCCCAATCAGGTCGGCATCGCCTACACCCCCGACGACTTCCGCCGCCTGAACGGCGAAGGCAAGTTCGCCATCTTCATCAGCATGCTCAACGCCTACCCGCTAGGCAGCGACCTGTCTCAGCTCGACCTGTGGAGCAAGCGCGGCATGCGCATGTTCGGCTTCAGCTACACCGGCAACAACGCCTGGGCCGACTCGTCGCGCCCGCTACCGTTCTTCAACGACACCCCCGACGCCCTCGGCGGCTTGTCACCCCTGGGCGAACAGGCGGTCAAGCGGCTCAACGACCTGGGCGTGATCATCGACGTCTCGCAGATGTCCACCCTTGCCCTGGAAGATGTGGCCCGCCTGAGCCGCGCGCCGTTCGTCGCCTCGCATTCGGCGCCGCGGGCGCTGGTGGACATCCCTCGCAACCTCTCCGACAAGGAGATGCAGCTGATCAAGGACAGCGGCGGCGTGCTGCAAGTCGTGGCCTTCACCACCTACCTCAAGCCGCTGAGCAAGCCGACCTTGGAAAAACTCGAGGCCCTGCGCGCACGCTTCGACCTGCAACCGCTGCAAGGCCTGACCAACGCGCTGATGCCGGGCGATCCGATCATCGCCATCTGGCCCGAGGCGCGCTTCGGCGAATATGCCAGCAGCCTCTACGCCATCGTCGACGAGGAGCCCCGCGCCGGCCTCAAGGAATACGTCGACGCCATCGACTACGCCGTGAAGAAGATGGGCATCGACCATGTCGGCATCAGCTCCGACTTCAACGATGGCGGCGGCGTCACAGGCTTCATGAATGTCGGCGAGATCCGCAACGTGACCGCGGAGCTGCTGACCCGCGGCTACTCCGAAACCGATATCGCCAAGCTCTGGGCGGGCAACTTCCTGCGTGTGTGGGGGCAGGTGCAAAAAGCCGCCAACCCGGTGGCCCTGCTTGACAAAAACCGGGAAGCCCGCCATGACTGACCGGCGCGCCTTCCTCAAGCAGGCCGCCGCCCTGGCGGCCAGCCTGCCCTTGCTGCCCAGCGCCCTGGCCGCCGATCCGACGTCACCGACACTGCAAGGCCCGGACAAATGGCGCCAACTGCGCCAACTGTTCCCCCTGGCGCCCGATGTCGCGCACTTCGCCAACTTCCTGATCACCGCCCACCCACGCCCGGTGCAGGAGGCGATCAACCGTCATCGCGCCACCCTGGACCGCAACCCGGCCCTGTGCATGGACTGGGAAAGCCAGTACGAATGGCAGCGCGAGGATGAGGTCCGTGAATGGGCAGGCCGCTACCTGGAGGTGCGCCCGCGCCAGATCGCCCTGACCGGCAGCACCACCGAGGGCCTCGGCATGATCTACGGCGGCCTGCACGTGGCGCCGCACCAGGAGATCCTCACCACCGAGCACGAGCACTACTCGACCCACAACTGCCTGGCGTTTCGCCAGCGCCAGCACGGTACCCAGGTGCGCAAGCTGCGCCTGTTCGACAAGCCCGGCGAGGTTTCCACCGACCGCGTACTGAGCCTGATCGACCGCAGCATCCGCCCCGAGACTCGGGTGCTGGGCATGACCTGGGTACATTCGGGCAGCGGCGTCAAGCTGCCGGTGGGCGCCATCGGCGAGCTGGTACGCCAGCACAACCGCAACCGCGACGAGGCCGAGCGCATCCTCTACGTGGTCGATGGCGTGCATGGTTTTGGCGTGGAAAACGTGCGCTTTGCCGACTTCAACTGCGACTGGTTTATCGCCGGCACCCACAAGTGGATGTTTGGCCCGCGGGGCACGGGAATCATCTGCGCAGCCTCGGAGCAGATGCAGCACCTGACGCCGACCTTCGCCACCTTCTCGCGCAACGAAGACTTCGGCACCATCATGACGCCGGGCGGCTATCACGCCTTCGAGCACCGCTGGGCGCTAGGCGAGGCCTTCAAGCTGCACCTGGCGCTTGGCAAGGCCGATATCCAGGCGCGCATCCACCAGCTCAACGACTACCTCAAGGCGCGCCTGGCCGAGCACCGCGCCATCGAGCTGGTGACGCCTACCAGCCGCGAGTTCTCCGCCGGCTTCACCTTTTTCCGTATCAAGGACCGCGACCCCGACGCCGTGGCGGCTTATCTCAACGCCAACAAGGTCATGGTCGATGCCGTGGACCGCGATGTCGGGCCGGTAATCCGCTTTGCGCCGAGCCTGCTCAATGACGAGCAGCAGGTCGACCGGGCCATGGCGCTGTTGCGCACGCAGGTTGGTTGAGGCACCACTTGTCGCAATGGGGCCGCTCTGCGGCCCTTTCGCCGGCAAGCCGGCTCCCCCAGACGCATGCATTTTCGCCTGAGGGCGGCTGTCCTACGCTCCCCGTTGCAGCAGACTTGCCCGCGAACACCGGCAACGCCGATGCCCAGTGCCTGGCCTAGCGCAACAACGCCTGAATCTGCTCGTGCAAGGTATCAAGGTCGAACGGTTTGGCCAGGATCGGTGCCTGGCGCGCGATCGGGCTGCCCGACTCGGCGATCTCCGCCGGGTAGCCACTGATGAAGATCACCTTCAGGTCCGGGCGCAGCTTCACCGCAGGCTCGGCGATCTCGACCCCGGAAATCCCGCCAGGCAAGCGGAAGTCGGTGACCATCAGGTCCAGGTGCGGCTTGCTCGCCAGGATCGCGAACGCCTCCTCCCCGTCCTCGGCCACCAGCACGTGGTAGCCCTCGCCGGCCAGGTAATCGCGCAGGATCATGCGGATAGCCGGCTCATCCTCGACCACCAGTACTACATCTTGTGCATCTTCACTCATGACAACGCCTTCAAATTCAACAGGTTGGCCATCAGACCCCAGCGCTACGCAGAGGTTGCGCGGGCGGGGTCACATTGTTGCGACTGTGCCGACAGCGGCAGATGCACGGTGAAGGTCGAGCCGACACCGGCCTGACTGTCGACCTGGATCCGCCCGCCATGGGCCAGGACGATCTGCTCGGAGATGTACAGGCCCAGGCCCAGACCGCCCGTGGCCTGCTGCGCGGCGACGCGCTCGAACTGCTGGAAGATCCGCTGCAGGTGCTGGGCATCGATGCCGATGCCATGGTCCTGCACCTGCACACAGGCCATGTCGGCTTCTTCGAACACCCGCACCTGTACCGGTTTGCGATCGCCATAGCGCAAGGCATTGGACAACAGGTTGGCCACCACTTGTTCAATCCGAAACTCGTCCCACTCGCCCTGCAGGGCGTCACAGCGCTGCAGTTCGAGAGGGGTGTTCACCGCGCCAGCCTGGGCGGCGAAGTTCTCCACCAGCCCCCGTACAAGCTGACCGAGGTCGAAGGTCCGGGGGCGGATCGACAGCTTGCCGGTACGGATCCGCGAGACATCGAGCATGTCCTCGACCAGGCGGATCAGGCTGTTGATCTGGCGCTCGTCGCGCTCGACCATGGCCTTGAGCTTGTCCTCGCTGAACGCCGCCAAGTTGCCACGGGACAAGTGCAGGCGGCGCAGCTGGGTTTCCAGGATCAAGCCGTTGAGCGGCGTGCGCACCTCGTGGGAGACGATCGACATGAAGTCATCACGCATGCGCACCGCGCGCTCAAGCTCGCCACGCGCCAGCTGCAGCTGGGCCAGCAGCAGCTCCTGCTCCTGGCGGCTCTGCTCCAGGGCCTGCAACTGGCGATCCAGGGCCTTGCGCTGGCGGAACAGGTCGACGAACACCGATACCTTGCTCTTCACCGCCAGGGGTTCCAGCGGTTTGTGCAGGAAGTCCACGGCGCCGCTCTCGTAACCCTTGAAGGCATAGTTCATCTCGCGCCCGGCGGCGCTGACGAAGACGATGGGGATGTTGCGGGTCTTTTCCGTGCCGCGCATCAGCTCGGCCAGCTCGAAGCCATTCATGCCCGGCATCTGCACATCGAGAATGGCGAGGGCGAATTCGTGTTCGAGCAGCAGCGACAAGGCCTGCTCGGCTGACTGCGCCTGGTGCACCTCGCGGTCCTCGCCCTGGATCAGGGCGTCGAGGGCCAGCAGGTTCTCCGGCAGGTCGTCGACGATCAGCAGTTTCGCGGTAATGTGGCTTAGCATGCGCTGGATTCCAGGGTAGCGAGCAGCTGCCCGATACCGCCAAGGGAAAGGATATGGTCGGGGTCGTGCAGGGCCAGTGCGGCTTCCGGCATCAACGCGACCTGTGCGTCGCGGGGGTCCTGGACAACTGTCCGGCCTCCGCTTTGTCTGATGTGCAACAGTCCGCGGGCGCCGTCTTCGTTGGCCCCGGTCAACAGCACGCCAAGCAGGCCCGTGCCATAGGCATCGGCGGCCGACTCGAAAAGAAAATCGATCGCCGGACGCGAAAAATGCACTGGCGCTTCCTGGCTGAGCGAGAAACTGAAGTCGCGCTCGACCGACAAGTGATAGCCCGGTCCCGCCACGTAGATCTGGCCCGGTTCGATCCGCGCCTTGTCGAGGGCTTCGTGCACCGGCCGCTGCAGACGCCGCTGCAGCACCTCGGCGAGCTGGCTGTGGCGGTCGTCCGGCAGGTGCAAGACGCACAGCACCGGAATGGCGAAATCCGCCGGCAACGCGCCAAGCACGCTGAACAGCGCCGTGACGCCGCCCGCCGAGGCGCCGATGACGATTGCGCGCACACCGTTCATGTCTTGCGGTAAATCCGCTCGGGCCGCACCAGCGGCTCGAAGCCTTCACTGTAGGCCGAGAAGTCCACCGACTCCTTGCTCCCCAGCACCAGGAAGCCGCGGTGGCACAGCGACTCGTGGAACAGGCCCAGGGCACGGTCCTGCAGGCCCTTGTTGAAGTAGATCAGCACGTTGCGGCACGACACCAGCTGGGTCTCGGAGAACACGCTATCGGTGGCCAGGCTGTGGTCGGCGAAGGTCACGTTGTCACGCAGGCTGGAGTCCATGATGGCGTTGCCATAGGCGGCGGTGTAGTACTCGGAGAAATCCCGTCGACCACCGGCCTTGCGGTAGTTCTCCTCATACTCGCTCATGACCTGCATCGAGTAGATGCCCTGCTTGGCGCGCTCCAGCGAGTGCGGATTGATGTCGGTGGCGTAAAGGATGGTGCGTTCCAGCAGGCCCTCCTCACGCAGCAGGATAGCCATTGAGTACACTTCCTCGCCGGTACTGCAGCCGGCGATCCAGATCTTCAGCGACGGCCAGGTGCGCAGCAATGGCACCACTTCGTTGCGCAGGGCGAGGAAATGACCAGGGTCTCGGAACATCTCGCTGACCGGGATCGTCAGGTATTGCAGCAGCTCGAGGAACATGCCCGGGTCGTGCAGCACCCGCTCCTGCAGCGCCGACACCGTGCGGCAGTCGAACTGGCGCACGGCGTGGAGAATCCGGCGCTTGATTGAGGCGCCGGAGTAATCGCGAAAATCATAGCTGTACTTGAGGTAGATCGCCTCGATCAGCAGCCGGATCTCGATATCGGTGTTGCGTTCACTGGTCAAGATTTCAGATTCGCTCCAATTGCGGCAGCCAAACCCGGATCAGCGAGAACAGGCGGTCCAGGTCGATCGGTTTGGCCAGGTAGTCGTTGGCCCCGGCCTGCAGGCAGCGCTGCTGGTCGTCCTTCATCGCCTTGGCGGTCACGGCGATGATCGGCAGCTTGCGCCAGCGTGGCTGTTGGCGGATCAGGCGGGTGGCCTCGTAACCGTCCATCTCCGGCATCATCACGTCCATCAGCACCAGGTCGATGTCGTCGTTGGCCTCCAGGCACTCGATGGCCTCGCGCCCATTACGGCCGATCTCAACGATGGCGCCCTTGTGCTCCAGGGCGCTGGTCAGGGCAAAGATGTTGCGCACGTCGTCGTCCACCAGCAGGATCTTGCGCCCCTCGAACACCTTGTCGCGACTGCGCGCGGTCTTGAGCATGCGCTGGCGCTCGTTGGACAGCTGCGACTCGACCTTGTGCAGGAACAGCGTCACCTCATCGAGCAGGCGCTCGGGCGAACGGGCGCCCTTGATGATGATCGAGCGCGAGTACTTGAGCAGGTCGGCCTCCTCCTCGCGGGTGAGGTTGCGCCCGGTATAGACGATCACCGGCGGGAAGCTGCGGATATCCTCGGCGGTCATGCGCTTGAGCAGCTCGTTGCCGAGCATGTCAGGCAGCTTGAGGTCGATGATCATGCAGTCGTAGATGTTCTCGCGCAGCAATGCGAGGGCGTCCTGGGCCATGGCCACCGCGGTGATCTGGATATCGTCGTCGCCGATTAGGCGGGCAATGCTCTCGCGCTGCAGGTCATCGTCCTCCACCAGCAGGATGTGCTTGAGCTTCTGCGTGAGCTTGGCCTCCAGGCGACCGAACACCGCCTTGAGCTCCTCACGGCTGGTGGGCTTGACCGCGTAGCCCACCGCGCCCATGTGCATGGCCGCCTCGACGCGGTCCTCGACCGAGATGATATGCACCGGGATATGCCGGGTAGCGGCCTGTTCCTTCAGGCGCTGCAGCACGGTGAGCCCGGAATGGTCGGGCAGGCGCATGTCCAGCAGGATGGCGTCGGGCAGGTACTGCGCGGCCAGCTCGAAGCCTTCATCGGCGGCATGGGCGACCAGGCAGCTATAGCCCAGTTCGTGGGCCAGGTCGAAAAGGATGCGGGCAAAGTTCGGCTCGTCCTCGATCACCAGGATGCAGCGGTTGTCGAACGGCGCCTGGGCGCGGTCGTCGGCGAAGGTCGGGGCCGGACGCTCGGTGTGCACCGGCGCCGGTACCGGCGGTGCCGGCGGCAGTTCATCGACCGCCGGACGCAGGCTGTGCACCTCGACCTGCTGCGCCGACGGTTCGAAGTGCTCGGGCAGGATCAGGCTGAACACGCTGCCCTGCCCCGGGCTGCTGTCGACGTTGATCTGCCCGCCCAAAAGGTGCGCCAGGTCGCGGGAGATCGACAGGCCCAGCCCGGTGCCGCCGTAACGACGGTTGCTGGTGCCGTCGACCTGGTGGAAGGCGCCGAAGATCGCCTTCTGCTGGTCGGCGGCGATGCCAATACCGGTATCGCGCACCGCGAAGACGATGCCCAGGCCGGCCTGGTGGCTGATGTCCAGGCTGACCTGGCCGCGCTCGGTGAACTTGATGGCGTTGGACAGCAGGTTCTTCAGAATCTGCTCCAGGCGCTGGCGATCGGTGAACAAGGTCGCCGGCAAAGGTTGCTCGAGCTTCACCTCGAAGCCCAGGCCCTTGTCCTGGGCCAACGGCTGGAACATGCCCCGCAGGCCTTCGACCAGGCGTTCCAGCGGGGTGCTCTCTGCGCGCACCTCCATCTTGCCGGCCTCGACCTTGGCGATATCGAGGATATCGTTGATCAGGTTCAGCAGGTCGTTGCCGGCCGAATAGATCGACTCGGCAAACTTGACCTGCTCCCCGCTGAGATTGCCCTCGGCGTTCTCGGCCAGCAGCTTGGCCAGGATCAGCGAGCTGTTGAGCGGCGTGCGCAGCTCATGGGACATGTTGGCGAGGAACTCAGACTTGTACTTGCTCGAACGCTGCAGGTCGTCGGCACGGGCCTGCAGTTCGACCTGGGCCTGGTTGAGCTCACTGTTCTTGCGGTCCAGGGCCTCGGTGCGCTCGGCCAATTTCTCGTTGGTCTGCTCCAGTTCCGCCTGCTGGGTTTCCAGGTGCGCCTGGGACTCCTTGAGCACCCGCGACTGCTCCTCGAGCTCTTCGTTGGCGGTCTTGAGCTCCTCCTGCTGCACCTGCAGTTCCTCGTTGAGCTGCTGGGTCTCGGCCAGCACCTCTTGCAGGCGCTGGCGGTAGCGCGCGCTCTCGATGGAGATACCCAGGTTCTCGGTGATCCGCTCCAGCAGCTCCACGTCTCGGTCCTGCAGCGCGCGCAGGAAGCCCAGTTCCAATACACCATTGACCCGCCCATCGTCGTGGGACGGCACCAGCACGCCGCTGCGTGGCAGGCCCTGGCCCAGGCCCGAGCTCAAACGGTAGTAGTCCTCGGGCAACGCGTCCAGGCGCATCATGCGCCCTTGAACCACCGCCTCGCCCAACAAGCCGGCATGATCGCCCAGGCGCGGCTCGCTACCCTGCTGTTCGGCGTCCAGGCCATAGGTGGCGACGCGCACCAACTGGCCATGTTCGTCGCGTACGTACAGTGCGCCGACCACGCTGCCCAGATAGCCGGCGAAGAAGCGCAGGATATTGTCGCCGAGCATGGGCAACGTCAGTTGCCCCAGTACCTGCTCGGCCAGCTGGGTCTGTCCGGCGCGCAGCCAGGCCTGGTGTTCCAGGCGCTCGGCGGCGCGTTGCTGGGCCTCCAGGTTCGCCACGTAGTTGGACGACAATGCCAGCAGGTCGCGCCGCCCCAGGTAGGCGAGCAAGGCGCTGAGCGTGACGATGAACAATATGAAGGCCGAGATCGCCGTGACCGTAACCGTGCTCACCGTCTCGTTGCGCGTCGTGCGCAATTGCTGCTCGGAGTTGATGAAGGCGTCGAATTCACTGCGGATCTCGTCAGTCAGGCGCTTGCCCCGCCCACGACCGATCGACGACGTTACGTCGCCCTGGTTGCGGCGCTGACTGATCATTTCGTTGCCGAAGGTGTTCCACTCGCGCTGCAAGGCCGCGATGCGGTCGATACGGTCGACTTGCTGAGGGTTGTCCGCCACCATCACCTTCAACGTGTCCAGGCTACCCAGGATACGTGGCTTGGCCACCTCGTAAGGGTCCAGAAAGCGCTCCTCGCCGGTCAGCAGGAAGCCGCGCATGCCGGTCTCCATGTCGATCGACAGCTTGATCGCCTCGTTGGCATTGCCGATCACCCGGTCGGTGTGCTCGACCCACTGCATGGCCGAGAGCAGGTAGTTGATCACCGCGACAAACGCCACGGCACCGAGTAGCCCCACGCCCAGGGGCAGGCCGACGTTGCGGCTCAGCAGTTTGCGAAAGCTGCGTTGGTCCATCGAGGCTGCTTGAATCATCTGAAAGTGCCCGAGTGAAAAAAATCCATTGAACAGTCCGACGGCTACGTCTTGTAAATACTGCCTGTGCCAGACTGGCCGGAGAATACAGCGAGTCTAACCAGCTTTGGTGGATCTGGCAGGGCATTTAGCCAGTATTTGAAGCCTGTCTGCAGCAATCGTTCCATCTATTTGCCCATGCCGTTAAGCTTGGGAACTTCTGCCATCGCCTTGCGCACAGAGTAGAGACAATCCATCGAAACAGGACCCGCACCATGCACCTTCTGGTAGTCGAAGACGACGACATCGTACGTATGCTGATAGTCGAAGTGCTCGACGAACTGGGCTACACCGCCATCGAGGCCGACAGCGCCGGCGCGGCCCTTAAGATCATCGAGGATCCCGACCAGCCCCTGGCCCTGTTGATGACCGACGTCGGCCTGCCCGACCTGCGCGGCGAGGAACTGGCCGCCAAGGTGCGCGAGGTCCGGCCCCTGCTGCCGGTGCTGTTCGCCAGCGGCTATGCCGAGAGCTTTACTGTGCCCGAGGGCATGCACCTGATTGGCAAGCCGTTCAGCATCGATCAGCTGCGCGATAAAGTGCTGGAGATTCTCGGCGCGCCATAGCGGATCGCCGTCGGCAAAAGGCCGCTCCTCGGCGTCCAGCAAAGGCACAGGCTGAAATATTTTGAACGTCTTGTGCTTTTAAGCTTCCAACGTTCGAGGTATGCCTCTGCCCCCGGAAAGCCACCATGAAGATGCCCTGCCGCGCCCCCTGCGTCTTGCTGGAACTGGACTTCGTCCGCGATACCCTGTTCGGACCGATGGCCCAGCGCGCCGAATGCCAGGTTCAGTTGGCGGCCATCAATCTACAAGGCCGCGCAGCTTTGCGCCTGCATATCCAACCACCTTTGCCGGTGAAGATGGAAAAGGCCCACAGTGTCGCCTTCGCCTGGGAGGGGCGTAGCTACCGCGGATTGGTCCGCGACTCCGTCAAATGCGGCGATGGCGGAATCAACCTGCTACTTGAGCTGCAATAAACCTTACGCTAAGCGATAGCCTTACGCACACTTGGCTGAACGTCACGCTGTGCTTTCACACGAGCGACCAATCCCAACAAATCATGGCAGGAATTGAGACTGGCCACAGGCACGCCGGTCACGGTCAGGCAGCTGTCCAGGCTCTCGCCCTGTCCCAGGCGAATGGTAAGGTGTTCGCCGTCCGGGCAGCTCACCTCGCAGCGGTCAGGCAGGCAGGCCTGTTCGATCATCTGCCGCATCTCAAGCATTGAAACGCCAATCAACGACATGGTACGACCCTCTCTGTACTGGATGGCCTGTTGGGTGTGGTACGCCCTCGACTAGCGTGTCGCCAATTGATATTGCCCATGCCTGGGTACAGGTCCATTCGCCCAGGCAATGACTTCGTCGAAGTACCTCTAGCACCTTAGTGGAAGAAAGCACCGGCAGGTCGACGTTCGATCGTCAACGTCAATTTCGCGACGGGTGGTCGCCACCTACAGCTGCGCCAGCTCCTCACGGCAGAACTCCACGAACAATTGCGCCGGTTTGGTCAGCTGCACCCGCTTGAGGTGCGCCGCCGCCAAGCCCGACAGGGCCACGGGCTCGGTGATGTCGAGGGTCACCAGGCGCTGCCCGTCATAGGTAAACTCGGAGTGCGGCCGGGTCACCAGCAACGAGAAGCCGAAGCCCTGCCCCACCATGCCCCGGACCATTTCGATGGACGGCGAACTGAAGACAATGTTCGGCGTCAGTCCCAGCTCATTGAACAGACTGACGAAGTAGGTGCGGCTTGGTGCCACATCGAGCAGGATCATCGGCTCCGGGCACAGGTCGCGCAGCGATACCTGGGTTTGCCCTGCAAAACGGTGCTTTTCCGGCAGCAGCACATAGGGTTTCTGCGCCGGCATCAGCGGCTCGGTTTCGATGGTGCCGTCCAGATCATGGTCGTAGAGGAACGCCAGATCGAAAGTGCCCGCCGTCAAGCCCTGGATCAGGTCCTGCTGTTCGCCGTCGCGCAGGCGGATATCCACCCCCGGATAACGCTGGCGGAAACCGGCGATCAGCCGCGGCAGGTACAAAGGCGCCACGGTCTCGAAACAGCCGATGTCGATCTGCCCGGCCACCGTGTCGTTGTCGGCCAAGGCGTTCTGCTCGAACTCATGGGCCATTTGCAGCAGGGCCCGGGTCTTGGCGTAGAAGCGCTTGCCGCTGGGCGTCAGCGACACGCCCTGGGCGTGATGGCGGATAAACAGCTGCACGCCGAAGCTCTCCTCCAGGCTCTTGATCGCAGTGGAAATCGACGGCTGGGCGATATACAGCTGGCGCGAGGCCTCGGCGACGCTGCCGGCCTCCACCGTGGTGACGAAGTATCTGAGTTGGCGCAAGGTATAGGAAGCCACGTTGACCTCTCGCGGGATCTTTTCTGCCAGCTTACCTCGGCTTGACGCCTACGCGCCGATCGCCCAGCCAAGGATTTACCTTGAGGTTGAGTATAATTTTCCGTTGCGCCGCCAAACCGACCCCAGTCGTCAGACGGTCTGCAACGGAATCTCCCCGGCACCGCCCTTGCCGTCGCGCCGCTCGCTCATCCAGTCATTGACCTTCTGCCCGAACTCGGCGGGCGCCTTGCGCCCGAAACGCCGCGCCAGGTCGAGGATGGTCTGCTGGGCCAGCGCCTCCTCCATGCGCTTCTGCGCCCCCAGCATCACCGCATGGATCGCGCAGGTGCCTTCGGTGGCCCAGGTCGGCGCGGTGCCTTCGAACACCGCGCAACGCTCGCGGATCTCCCGGCAATCGAAGAGTTTCTTCGGCCCGTCGATAGCCGTGACGATATCCAGCACGGTGATCTCGTCGGAGGGTCGCGCCAGACGGAAGCCACCGCGCACGCCTTCGGTCGCCGCCACCAGTCCGGCACGAGCCAGCTTGGTAAAAACCTTGGCCAGGTATTCCTGGGGTACGCCCTGCAACTCAGCCAGGTCGCGCACGCTGGACTCGCGACTATCGCCGCGCTCGTCCACCAAAAATAGCAGGCAGTGGATGCCGTATTCGACGCCGGCGCTGTAAAGGGACATATCAATCTCCGACCAAATCTGTCGCAAATAGTACGCTCTTCATTGATGACAGGCAAAGCCGGTCGTCGCCGCGCAAGTACATCAACACCCCCACATAAGCCAATAAACACGCTAGCTACAGCCGATACATCAACGCTTGCGAAAACACGCCCCGGGAAAAAACACTTGCCGAATCAAACTACGACCAATAAAGTCGTAGTTATGCGGCGGGCAGTGAACGCCTCATCGAAGCCCTTTTTCCTACCCTTGCGGAGCACCTACATGACCTCTCGTATCCTGATCATCGGTGCCGGCTTTGCCGGTGTCTGGAGCGCCCTGAGCGCCGCCCGCCTGCTTGACCAGGCCCAGCGCGACGACGTGCGCATCAGCGTGCTCGCCCCACAGCCGCAACTGCGCATCCGTCCACGCTTCTACGAAGCCGCTGTCCACGCCATGCAGGCACCGCTGGAGGCACTGTTCGACGTGGTGGGCGTGGAATTCATCCATGGCACCGCCGACAGCATCGACAGTGCTGCCCGCCAGGTCGGCTATCGCGATGCCGATGGCCTGCCGCAGCAGCTCGCCTACGACCGTCTGATTCTCGCCGCCGGCAGCCAGGTGGCCCGCCCCGCCGTGCCGGGCCTGGCCGAGCACAGCTTTGATGTCGACCAGATGGAATCGGCCATGCGCCTGGAACAGCACCTGCACGGCCTGGCCAGCCTCCCCGCCTCGCCGGCACGCAACACCGTGGTGGTCTGCGGCGGCGGCTTCACTGGCATCGAGACCGCCACCGAGATGCCGTCGCGCCTGCGCGCCATCCTCGGTGAAGGCAATGCCCGCGTGGTGCTGATCGACCGTGGCGCCAGCGTCGGTGCCGCCCTCGGCGCCGGAATCACCCCGGCCATTGTCGCCGCCAGCGAACAGGCGGGTGTCGAATGGCTGACCGGCACCTCGGTGATGGCGGTGGATGCTGGCGGCGTGACCCTGGACAACGGCGAGTACATCGCCAGCAAGACCGTGATCTGGACTGCCGGCGTCAAGGCCAGCCCGCTGACCGCGCAGGTGGCCGGCGAGCGTGACGGTTTCGGTCGCCTGCGGGTCGACGAACACCTCAAGGTGATCGGCCAGACGCACATCTACGCCACCGGCGACATGGCCTGGGCCGCGGTGGACGAACTGGGCAACCACGCCCTGATGACCTGCCAGCACGCCATCCCCATGGGCCGCCACAGCGGCAACAACGCCATGGCCGACCTGCTGGGCGTGGCGCCGGTGGCGTACCGCCAGCCCAAGTACGTCACCTGCCTGGATCTTGGCGACTGGGGCGCCGCGTACAGCGAAGGCTGGACCCGCGAACTGAAGCTGCAGGGCCAGGAAGGCAAGGACCTAAAGCGCCAGATCAACTCGGTATGGATCTACCCACCAGCCGCTGACCGCGCCCAGGCCCTGGCGGCGGCTGACCCGCTGATTCCGATCGTCGCATGAACGAAAATAATAGGCCCGTCCCAGAAGTGACGGGCCTGTCTGCATGCGTCATTACATTGAACGACTGGTCAATAATAGTGGCGTTATGTCATCATTCAGAAAAAACAACATGAACCGTGAGGATATAACCCCTTTCGCAGTGCATCGAGAGCCTTTCCAGCCGAGCCCGGTCAGTCCGCGCTCTTGACGCCTGCCAGCCACCGTCAAGGAGCGTCGCATGCAGTTACGGAACATGAAGATCGGTATTCGGGCAGCAGGAATGTTCACCCTGCTCGGGGTCCTGGTCCTGGCCCTGGGCCTGATCGCCCTCTACGAAACCCGGCGGATGGACAGCGCCACCGACGAAATCCGTCTCACCTGGATGCCCTCCGTACTCGCCTTGGGCGAGGTCAGCAGCAACCTCGGCCGGGCCCGCGCCCTGACCCTGCGCAGTGTCCTGGAGGACAGCAGCAGCGCCCGCCACGCCACCCTGGACAAGATCGTCCAGATCAACCAGCAGCTCGAGAGCGACCTCAAGGCTTACGAGCGCACCATCAACGCTGCGGATGACCGCGCCCTGTTCGACACCTTCATGGGCCTGAGCGAACGCTATCACGCATTGCAGCAAGCCATCCGCGCCGCCGCCGGCAATGACCGACTGGACGAGGCCCGACGCCTGGTCAACGGCCCGCTGGCCGAGTACGCCGACAGCATGATGAAAGCCCTGGCCGCGCTGGTCGACTACAACACCAAGGGCGCCGAGCAAGCCTCGCTGCGCAGCAGCGCGGCCTCCGACGAAGCCTTCAGCCTGATCATCGCCGCCATTGCCGTGATTTCCCTGGCGCTGATCGGCATCGCCACCCTGCTCACCCGCAGTATCGTCGTGCCCCTGGCCGACGCCGTTGCCGTGGCCGAGCGGGTCGCCACCGGCGACCTGACCCGCGAGATCGTCGTGCTCGGCCGCGACGAGCCGGCCTTGCTGCTGGGCGCCCTGAGCCGCATGCAGCATAGCCTGCGCGACACCCTGCGCAGGATTGCCGCGTCTTCCGATCAGCTGGCCTCGGCCTCCGAAGAGCTGCACACCGTCACCGAAGACACCAGCCGCGGCCTGCACCAGCAGAGCGCCGAGATCGACCAGGCCGCCACCGCGGTCAACCAGATGACCGCCGCCGTCGAAGAAGTAGCGAGCAACGCCGTGAGCACCGCCGACGCCTCCCAGGGCGCAGATCGCACCACTCGTGATGGTCGCGACCAGGTCAACCAGGCGCTGGCCTCGATCCAGCACTTGGTCGATGACGTAACCGGTACCTCCGGGGAGATCGAGCAACTGGCCAGCCACGCCAACCAGATCAGCCAGGTGCTGGATGTAATCGGCGCCATCGCCGGGCAGACCAACCTGCTGGCACTCAACGCTGCCATCGAGGCTGCACGCGCCGGTGAGGCCGGCCGCGGCTTCGCCGTGGTCGCCGACGAGGTGCGCGCCTTGGCCCATCGCACCCAGCAGTCCACCGCTGAAATCGAACAGATGATCGACGGCATCCAGACTGGCACCGAACGCGCAGTCAGCGCCATGCACAACAGCCAGGGTCGCGCCAGCGGCACCCTGGCCGTGGCGCAGTCGGCCGGTCAGGCGCTGGAGCTGATCGCCGAAGCGATCGCCACCATCAACCAGCGCAACCTGGTCATCGCCACCGCCTCCGAGCAGCAGGCCCAGGTGGCGCGGGAGGTGGACCGCAACCTGGTGAACATCCGCGACCTGGCAATGCAGACCTCGGCCGGCGCCAACCAGACCAGCGCGGCGGCACAGGACCTGTCGCGCCTGGCGGTGGAACTGAACGCGATGGTGGCGCAGTTCAAGGTCTGAAGCGTCTCGGACAGCATCGCGGGCCCCGACGGCGGGTCCCGCGATCACGCCCACAGCGGGTTTCACGCGAGTGAGAAATAGGAAAAAACCGTTACACGGTGTGATACCCGCCGACTACTCGCCCCCCACAAGATCCCATCATGCTCTTGATGTACGCATTTCTCTTACATCAAGGAACATCAATGCTTCTACGAGACATGAAAATCGGCAAACGGGCAGCCTGCCTGTTCACCCTACTGGCTGCTCTCGTCCTGTCCATGGGAAGCGTCGCGCTCTATGAGACCCAGCAGATGGACAGCGCCACCGACGAAATCCGTATCAACTGGCTTCCGGCCGTGATCGCACTCAACGAGGTCGGCGCCAGCCTCACCCAGGAACGCGCCGCCACCCTGCGCACAGCCTTGGAGGATGGCACCAGCGAGGGGGCTAGCATCCAGTTGCTCAACCGCATCGACGAGGCTTTGCGCCAGAGCCTGCGGGCGTACGAGGCGACTATCGACGGCGAAGAGGACCGTGCCCTGTTCAATGCCTTCATCGCGGCGCGCAAACGGTACGCCGACCTGCAGCAGCAGGTACTGGGACACATCAGCGAGGGCCGCATGGCTGAAGCCAGGCGGCAGATCAGCGGCCCGCTGCTCCAGCGGGCCGACCAGATGATGGAGACAATGGCGGCATTGGTGGCCTTCAACTACCGAGGTGCGCAAGCCGCCTCACAGCGAAGCAGCGATGTCGGCGACGATGCCTTCCGCGTACTCGTCGTTTCACTGGTGCTGATCATCCTGGTACTGGTCGTCATCGCCGTGCTGTTCACCCGCAGTTTGGTTGCGCCCCTGACCGAGGCCGTTGCCGTGGCCGAGGGTATCGCCACCGGTGACCTGACCCAAAAGATCGCGGTGGTCGGCCACGACGAGCCGGCGATGCTGCTGCACGCCCTGCGGCGCATGCAACAGAGCCTGCGCGAGACCATCGGCAAGATCGCCGCGTCCTCCGATCGTCTGGCTTCGGCCTCCGAAGAGCTGCACACCGTCACCGAGGACACAAGCCGCGGCCTGCAGCAGCAAAGCACCGAGATAGACCAGGCCGCCACAGCGGTCAATCAGATGACCAGCGCCGTCGAGGAAGTGGCAAGCAATGCCGTGAGCACTGCCGAGGCCTCACAGGGCGCCGACCAGGCCACCCGTGAAGGCCGAGACCAGGTCAACCAGGCACTCGCCTCGATCCAGCACCTGGTCGACGATGTCACCGGCACGGCGGAAGAGATCGAACAATTGGCCAACAGCGCCAACGAGATTACCCGGGTACTGGATGTGATCGGTTCGATCGCCGGACAGACCAACCTGCTGGCCCTCAACGCCGCCATCGAAGCCGCTCGCGCCGGTGAGGCCGGTCGTGGTTTTGCGGTGGTTGCCGACGAGGTGCGTGCCTTGGCACATCGCACCCAACAGTCGACCGCCGAAATCGAGCAGATGATCGGGGGTATCCAGGGCGGCACCGAGCGTGCGGTCAGCGCCATGCACAGCAGCCAGGGCCGCGCCAGCGGTACCCTGGAGGTGGCGCAAGCGGCCGGTCAGGCCCTGGAGCTCATCGCCCGGACCATCGCCTCGATCAACCAGCGCAACCTGGTGATCGCCAGTGCCACGGAGCAACAGGCCCAGGTGGCGCGCGAAGTGGATCGCAACCTGGTGAACATCCGCGACCTGGCGCTGCAGACAACGACCGGGGCCAACCAGACCAGCGCCTCGGCCCAGGACCTGTCGCAATTGGCGCTGGAGCTGAACGGCCTGATCGCGCAGTTCAAGGTCTGAATAGCCTCTTGGGTCAAGCCCGCTCCCACAATTGAACGCCGGCATCAGTGGAAGCGGGCCAGCACGGCCCATACAAAATCCCTCGCCAAGCGCCGCGTCTCGGTGCACCCTGATGCTCTCACGCACAAGGACCCGCACCGCACATGGCGAAATGGCTCGACGGCGGCGGCCTCATGGCCGAGCGCATCCGCAACCACGACTGGTCGTCTACCCCCCTGGGCCCCCTGGCCAGCTGGCCTGACGTGCTCAAGACCACGGTCGCCCTGTGCCTGGCCTCGCGCTTTCCCCAGGCCGTGCTCTGGGGCGACGAGCTGATCACCCTGCACAACGATGCTTTCAGCGAGATCCTCGGCAACAAGCCCTCGGCCCTGGGCCGCCCCTTCAGCGCGGTCTGGCAGGAAGCCTGGAGCGATATCCGCCACCTGGCACAACGCGCCCTCGATGGCGAAGCCGTGTACATAGAGGACTTTCCCCTGCTGATCGAGCGCCACGGCAGCCCGGAGCGCGCCTACTTCACGTTCTGCTACAGCCCCATTCGCGACCATGACGGCCAGGTGGTCGGCATGATCGACACGGTCACCGAGACCACCGCCAGCGTGGTCGCCAACCAACGCCTGAACTTTCTTGACACCCTCAGCCGAGCGGCGGCCAATGCCACAGATCCGGAGCGGATCATGGCTATCACCACGCGCCTGCTGGGCGAGCACCTGCACCTTTCAAGCTGCGCCTACGCCGTTATGGACCCTGACCAGGACGGCTTCACCATCTGCGGCGACTGGGTCGCGCCTGGCTCACCACGCCAGCTCGGCCGATATCGCCTGGGCGACTTCGGCGAGCTGGCCGTCAGCCGCCTGCGCGCCGGACTGGGGCTGGTGATCAACGACAACCTCACGCAGTTGCCGGCCTGCGAATCGGCGACGTTCCAGGCCATCGGCATCACCGCGACACTTTGCATGCCATTGATCAAGGAAGGCCGCCTGACCGCACTGATGGCCATCCACGACAAGCTGCCAAGGACCTGGACCCGCTACGAACAGACCCTGCTCAACGAGGTGACCGGACGCTGCTGGGCACATATCCAGCGAGTCCAGGCCAACGCACAGGTGCGCGAGGCGCTGACGGCCCTGGAGGCGCTCAACGCCACCCTCGAACAACGTGTGGAGGAGCGTACCGAGCAGCTCCTGCACACCGAGGCCGTGCTGCGCCAGGCCCAGAAGCTCGAGGCCATCGGCCAGCTGACCGGAGGCGTGGCCCACGATTTCAATAACCTGCTGACCATCATTCGCTCTTCCCTCCACTTCCTGCAGCGCCCGGATCTCGACGAAACGCGCCGCAGCCGCTATTTCAAGATCGTGTCCGACACCGTCGACCGCGGCGCCAAGCTCACCGGGCAACTGCTCGCCTTTGCCCGGCGCCAGGCCCTCAGCCCGCAGGTGTTCGATGCTGGCCCACAGCTCAAGGCCATGGCCGAGATGCTCGACACCGCCACTGGCGCACGTATCCAGGTCAGCCTGGAGTTGCCCGACACGCCCTGCCATGTGCATGCCGATCTCGGCCAACTGGAAACCGCGGTAATCAACCTGATGATCAATGCCCGCGACGCCATGGCCGGGGTCGGCACCTTGCGCCTGCGCCTTGAAGGCGACCAGCATTTGCCTGAGATTCGCGGCCAGCCGGCACAGGACGACCGCTTCGCGGCGATCTCGGTGATCGACGGCGGCGTGGGCATCGCCCCGCACCTGCTTGAGCGCATCTTCGACCCGTTCTTCACCACCAAGGCCTCCGGACAGGGCACCGGCCTGGGCCTGTCGCAGGTGTTCGGCTTCGTCAAGCAGTCCGGTGGCGATGTGCGGGTGGTCAGCGTCGAAGGACAAGGCACCACCTTCACCCTGTACCTGCCACAGGTGTCCCAGCCTGACACCGAGGAGCCCGGCGTGACCGCGCAGCTGGCGCCACAGGGCGACCGCAAGCGCATCCTGGTGGTGGAGGACAACCCGGATGTCGGCAGTTTCACCGCGCAGATCCTGCGCGACCATGGCTACCAGATCAGTTGGGCGACCTCGGCCGAGGACGCGCTGGCCCAGCTCGCGGCCGCCCGGGGCGGATTCGATGCGGTGTTCTCCGACGTGGTCATGCCGGGCATGGGCGGCCTTGCCCTGGCCAGGGAGCTGCGTCACAGCCAGCCGCAGCTACCGGTGATCCTCACCTCCGGCTACAGCGAGGCGATCGCCGAGGGTGGCCACCAGGGTTTCGCCTTCCTGGCCAAGCCCTATTCGGCCGAACAGGTGTGCCAGATGCTCGGGGATGTGTTGGCTAGGACTTGAGCAGTCGCGCCAGGCTCTGTCCCAGCTCGTCCTGGCGAAATGGCTTGCGCAGCACCTCGAAGCCATGCAGCTCGTGTGGCGTCAGGTTGGCGTAGCCGGTGATGATCAACACCGGCAGTTGCGCCAGCCGCTCGCGCACCTGCTGGGCGAAACGCACGCCGGTGGTTTCGGCCATGACATGGTCGGTCAGCAGCACATCGGGCAACAGCCCCTTGTCCAGCAACGCCAGGGCCTGGGCCGGGCCCTCGGCCTCGGTCACCTCGTACCCCAGGGCACGCAGTTGCAGGAGCGTGGCCTGGCGCACCAGCGGCTCGTCATCCACCAGCAGCACGCGCGTCGGGCGTCGCGCCCGCGAGACCTCGACCGGCATGGCCACTTCATCTACCGCGTCCTGCTCGCTGGCCGGCAGCCACAGGGTCGCTTCGGTGCCCCCGCCTACCCGCGAGCGAATGCCAAAGCCACCACCGGACTGCAACGCCAGGCCCTGCACCATGGGCAGCCCCAGCCCGGTGCCGCGGCCGACGCCCTTGGTCGAATAGAATGGCTCGATGCAATGCGTCAGCACGTCCTCGCTCATGCCGCAGCCGTTATCGGCAACCTGCAGCCACACCAACGGGCCTGTCTGCAGGCCGGGTGGCCTCGGCGTACCGTCGCCGTCGAGACCGGCACGTATGGTCAGTTTGCCACCCTCGCCCATGGCATCGCGGGCGTTGACCACCAGGTTCAGCAACGCCAGCTCCAGCTGGTGCGGATCCACCAGCACGCCTGGCAACGCCGCCTCGACACTGACCTCGATGGCAATGGTAGGCCCCAACGAGCGGACGATCAGCTCTCGCATTTCCTCCACCAGCGCCGCCAGCGATACCGTCGTGGGCTTGAGGGTCTGGCGCCGGGCAAAGCTGAGCAGGCGCCCGACCAGGTTGCGCGCCCGCTCGGCCGCCTGCAGGCCGCCATCGATCAGGCGCTCGGCGCGCTCCGACTGAGGATGGCGGCGCAGCAGTTCGAGGGAGGCGATGATCGGCGTCAACATGTTGTTGAGGTCGTGGGCGATGCCCCCGGAGAGCTGGCCAATCATCTCCATCTTGCGCGCTTCGTGCAGTAGCGACAGCGACGCTTCGCGCTGGGCAAGCATCTTGGCCACCCGGTCTTCCAGGTTTTCGTTGAGTGCATGCAAGGCGCGCTCGGCGCGGGCATGGGTGACCGCCGACCAGACTTGGCGGGCGGCCTCCTGGACCAGCAGGCACTCGCTCTCGGCCCAGGCATGGGGGGTATGGAAATGCACCGCGAGCACCGCCTCCAGGCGCTCGGCGCGCAGCACCGGCACGTGCAGTGTCGCACACAAGCCCTTGAACCGTGCCGGTGCGCTCTTGCTTGGCTCATAGCTGCGCTGCACCGCCTGACCGGCCAGCAGCGCCTCGTGCAACACCGGGTCCAGGGCCGAATACCGGTTCAAGCCGACCATCGAGGGCACCTCGGTGGCCCACTCCTGGGCGACCCGGTAGCGCCGGCCATCGCCCAGGTCCTCACCGAAACAGACCCGCGCCGCGCCCAACTCCTCACCCAGCCGGCGCACCGCGTGGGCCTCGATGCGCTCGGCCTCGCCCAGGCCTGGCAAGGCCTGGCGCAGCTCCTGGAGAAACGCTTGGCGTTGCTGGAAACGTACCCGCTCCGTGGTGTCGGTGACGATGCACAATACACCACCCACCCCACCGTCAGCCTCGCGCACAGCGGAGTAGGAGACGTCGAAAAAGGCGGTTTCACCCAACCCATGCCGTTCGATATAGAACGGCCGGTCCCGCGCCGAAAAGGTTATGCCGGTTTCACGCACCCCGCGCAACAGCGGCTCGAGATCGTCCCACAGTTCGCTCCAATGCTCCTGCCCAGGCCGGCCCAGCGCCCCGGGATGCTTGCTGCCGATGGTTGGCCCGTAGGCATCGTTGTACAGCGCGATGTACTGCGGCCCCCAGAACAACACAATCTGCGCCTGCGCCGGCAGCAGCATGGCCACCACCGACTGCAGCACGGGCGACCAGCTGTCCGGCGCCCCGAGCGGGGATTGCCGCCAGTCCATCGCCTGCAACAGGCAGCTGACTTCGCCACCGCCGTCCAGAAAGCTCGGCAGTGCTTGCAGGTTGACGGTCTTGCTCTGCTGGCGCACTTTCATGTCTCGGCAGTCCCGGGCACGTTTTCTTTCCTATGAGGGTAAGAAATCGCCCGCTGGCAAAACGTTCCATCAGATTGACGCCGACGATCAGCGGCGCCCTTCGGCCAGCATGCGCAGCGCCAGCGCCGCCAGCACCGTGCCCATCAGCCAGCGCTGGACCTGCTGCCACACCGGCCTGCCGGCCAGGAACACGGCAATGGAGCCGGCCATCAACGCAATCAGCGCGTTGACCGTGACACTGATGGCGATCTGCGTGCCGCCCAGCACCAGCGACTGCGCCAGCACGCTGCCGTGGCCGGGCTCGATGAACTGCGGCATCAGCGACAGGTACATGACCGCGATCTTGGGGTTCAGCAGGTTGGTCAGAAAGCCCATCATGAACAGCCGGCGCGGGCTGTCCGCCGGCAGGTCGCGGACTTGGAACGGCGAGCGTCCACCCGGGCGCAGCGCCTGCCAGGCCAGGTACAGCAGGTACAGCGCACCGCCGATGCGCAGTGCGTCGTAGGCGAACGGCACGGCCATGACCAGGGCGGTGATGCCCAGCGCGGCGCAGAGCATGTAGAAGACGAAACCCAGGGCCACCCCCGCCAGCGAGATCAACCCGGCACCACGCCCCTGGCAGATGGAGCGGGAAATCAGGTAGATCATGTTGGGGCCCGGGGTCAGCACCATGCCCAGGCTGATCAGGGCGAAGGCCAGCAGGTTGGAGGGTTCGGGCATCATGCACATCCTTGTGTGGGTAGAAGTACGCGAAGTGTATCCATACATGAACGTGCCTTGAAACGGTTATCCGAGCCCGGTAACCTTTGCGCGTTGCTGTAAGTCCAGCAGCCGGGTTTGGTAGCCCGCGATCAATCAAGGCGCACAAGCGCCCGCTCTACGATTCAGTCGGCGCTTTTTTGTGTCCGCCGTTTCGTTCAATGGCGGCTGTGCGCAGGGCGCCCCCGTGCGCGCCGGTTTCCTTGATTCCCGGTCTACCAACCTGCGTTCAGCCGTCACCATTCGTTTGGTAGCGAACTGTGGCGGCTCCATTGAATCAAGGAGCGACACAATGACAAAAGGCTTACCTGATCCTCCGTTCCGCGCCACCACGGCGCACTCCAGCTTCGGCAACTGCGAATGCAGCCACCCTTCCCTGTTCGCCGTGCGCGAAGGCGTGGACTTCGAAGACGCACTGGTGCACCTGTCCACCCTGCTCAAGGGCGCGTTCGCCACCAACCTCAAGGCCATGGAACTGGCGACAGGCACCTGCCACGACCTGCTGCTGGGCAACGATCACGGGCTGGATGCGGCCAAGGCGGTGGTCGAGGCATTGCTCGACGGCGTGGAAATGCAGCAAGTGGAAAAGGCCCGCCTGCGCACGGTCTGAAACCGTGCAGGTCGATGCGCCGGCCTCGACCTGCCTACAGGCTGACACCCAGCGTCCGGCGCAACGACTCGCCGCGAGCGTCATCCGCCGCGCTGACCAGGGCAAAGTTGTAGTCGCCATGGGACCAGTAGCGGGCCTGCAACTGGCCGTCGGTGCGCTGGCCGCTGGGCATGCGCTCGAAATGCTCGCCGGGCGAACGCAGGAACAGGCTGATGCGCTGCCCCTGGCGGTCCTGGAACACCAGCAGCGCCGCTGGCCCCGCCTCGTTGCTCAGCAGGCGCGCGCCGACCGGCTGTAGGCCATAACCGGACAGGTCCGGCAGCTGGCCGACACGGTTGAAATGACGCCCCAGCCATTCCTGCAGCCGCTTCGGATCGCTGGCCTGGATATCCAGCGCGGCCGCGTCGGCGAACAGCCGGTGGGCCTCTACCGCGTCGGCCATGGGCAGCATGCCGGCGAACAGCGTCGCCTCACGCGCCTGCCAGCCGCCCAAGCCGCCCAGGCTTACCGCCAGCAACAGCGCCGCCGCCTGTGCCAGGCGCCATTGCCGGCGCTGGCGCAGGCGGCGACGCAAGGGCGCCAGGTCCAGCGCCGGGTCGCTGGGCTGCTCGCCGAAGCCCGCCAGGGCCGCCCGCAGGCGTCGGGCATCGCCGCGCCAGGCCTCGATTCGCGCCGCCTCCTGTGGATTGGCCGCCAGCCACACCTCGACCTCGACCCGGCGCGCCGGCTCCAGGCGCTCGTCGACATAGGCGTGCAACTCGTGCTCGGTGGGGATCAGGCGTGTCATTTGAGTCTCCGCAAGGCCGGGGGCGTGGGGTTGCCCTCGGTCAGTTCACGCAAGGCGGCGCGGGCGCGCGACAGGCGCGACATCACCGTGCCGATGGGAATGCCGAGGGTGTCGGCCGCCTCCTTGTAGCTCAGGCCCTCGACGCTGACCAGCAACAACAGGGCCCGCTGCTCCGCCGACAGCCGGGCGAAGGCGCGCAAGTCGGCCTGGGCCAGGACAATGCTCTCGATCTCGCCACCGGCCGGCTCCTCGGCCTGGCCCCGACCGAACCAGGTAAGCCAACGGGCATGCAGGCGCTCACGGCGCTTGCCGTCGAGAAACAGCCGGTAAAGGATGGTGAACAGCCAGGGGCGCAGGCTGTCGGCATCGCGCTGCTGGCCACGGCGGCTCAGGGCACGCTCGACCGTGGCCTGGACCAGATCGTCGGCGCCGCCGGGCTCGCGGGTCAGCCACAGGGCGAAGCGGCGCAGGCGTTGCAGCAGCTCGCGCCATTGTTGGTCGTCCAGATCGTGCATGGTCGGGTTCCAGGCCCCAATGGGCAGTCAGTGTAATGGGCAGACGGCCCAGCACGAAATCTATTCCCTCGGCGGGAATAAATCGTTCGCCCTTACGTCATACCGGCTCATTCCAACTGACCGGAGCGTCCCCATGACCCCTCCCCTGCACGGCCCCGCCAAGGCCCTGCGCCTGGCCGCCATCGGCGCCACCCTCGCCGCCCTGGGTGCGGGCTTCGCCTATGCCGCCGGCTGGATCGGCGCGCCAGGGCTGACCCCGCAGCGCATCATCGACACCTTCGAGGCCCAGGCAGGTCATTATCCCGGTTACCGGAAGAACCATGCCAAGGGCCTGTGCGTCAGCGGTTATTTCCAGGCCAGCGGCCAGGCCGCGGCGCTGTCCAGCGCCCGCGTCTTCAGCCAGGCCCAGGTGCCAGTGATTGGCCGATTCGCCATCGGCGGCGCCAACCCGTTCGCCCCGGACACCGCCATACCCGTACGCAGCCTGGCCATCCAGTTGAGCAGCGATGACGGACAGGTCTGGCGCACCGGCATGAACAACCCGCCGGTGCTGGCGGTGAGCACGCCCGAGGCGTTCTACCAGCAGGTACTGGCCGGGGCCCCCGACCCGGCCACCGGCAAGCCGGACCCGGCCAGACTGCAGGCGTTCTTCGCCAGCCACCCGGAAAGCGCGGCGTTTCGCCAGTGGGCGGCCAGCTACAAGCCCAGCGACAGCTTCGCCAGCACCGCCTACAACAGCATCAACGCCTTTCGCCTGATCGATGCCCACGGCAACGCCCAGCCGGTGCGCTGGGCCCTGGAGCCGCAGACCGCGTTCACCGCCCTGCCCGCCCAGGTCGATGACAAGCAGTTCCTCCAGCACGACCTGCAGCAGCGCCTGGCGCAAGGCCCGTTGCGCTGGACCCTGCGCCTGACCCTGGCCGAGCCCGGCGACCCGGTGGACGACCCCGCCCGGCCCTGGCCCGCCGAACGCCGCAGCATCGACGCCGGCACCCTGGTGCTGGAACGGGTCGACGGCCCCGAGCAAGGCGCCTGCCGCGACCTGAACTTCGACCCGCTGATCCTGCCCCAGGGCATCGAACCATCCGCCGACCCGATCCTCGCCGCCCGCTCGGCCGCCTATTCGGTGTCGTTCAACCGCCGCAGCCACGAAGCGCTGAGCGAAGGAGCCCGCCCATGACCGCCACCGCCTTCCACCCCCTGGCCCGCCTGCTGCACTGGCTGATGGCCGCGCTGATCCTGGCCATGCTGTTCATCGGCGTGAACATGGTCGGCGACCTGTCGCCACGGCATCCGCTGCTGGTCGAGCTGCACAAGGCCACCGGCCTGGCCCTGCTGGTGCTGGTGATCCTGCGCATCGCCCTGCGCCTGGGCCTGCCGCACCCGGCCTTGCCCCGCGACCTGCCCCGCCTGCAGCGGCTGGTCGCCGGCGCCTCGCACCTGTTGCTGTACGGCCTGATGCTGGCCATGCCGCTGCTCGGCTGGGCCATGCTCTCGGCCGGCGGCTATCCACGGCCCCTGCAACTGCCCGCCATCGCGCCCCACGACCTGCAGCTGTACGCCGTGCTGCGCCAGGCCCACGGCTGGGCGGGCTACCTGCTGTTCGCCACCGTGCTGCTGCACTTGGGCGCGGCCTTGGTGCATGCCCTGGTGCGCCGCGACGGCGTCTTGCGTAGCATGTGGCCAGGCCCGTTGCGCCGCAGTGAATGAGCATTGCCAGGGTCGACACATGTAAATAATTATTACTAACATTGGCGCTCATTTCGTCGAACTGCCCCGGACTGCCCCATGAACGTTGCAAAGGACCCTGCCGCATTGACCCCCGCCAACACCTTGGACCTGCGTCCTCTGATGCTGGTGAACATGGCCTGCACCATGGCGATGATGGCCTTCGTCGCCCTGATCGGCCCCATCGCCCGACTGCTGGGCATGGCCACCTGGCAGGCCGGCGCGGCGGTGACCGTGGCCGGCGTGGTCTGGGTGCTGCTGGCCCGGCCCTGGGGGCGCCTGGCCGACCGCTATGGCCGACGCCGCGTGCTGCTGCTGGGCAGTGGCGGTTTCACCTTGGCCTACTGGGTGCTGTGCCTGTTCATCGACGGCGCGTTGCGCTGGCTGCCGGGCGCGAGCGTGGCGTTCTTCGGGTTGATGCTGGCCCGCGGCTTGATCGGCGCCTTCTATGCCGCGCTGCCGGTAGGTGGCAACGCCCTGATCGCCGACCATGTCGAACCCCAGCGTCGGGCCCGGGCCATGGCTTCGCTGGGGGCGGCCAATGCCGTCGGCCTGGTGGTCGGGCCGGCACTGGCCGCGCTGCTGTCGCGCTACAGCCTGAGCCTGCCGTTCTATGCCATGTCGCTGCTGCCGGCCACGGCGTTCGTGGTGCTGCTGTTCAAGCTCAAGCCCCAGCCATTGGCGCAAAGCCATGCGCCCAATCCGGTGCGCCTGTCCGACCCACGCCTGCGCCGCCCGCTGTTGGTGGCCTTCAGCGCCATGCTGAGCATCACCGTGTCGCAGATCGCCGTCGGTTTCTTCGCCCTCGACCGCCTGCGCCTGGAGGCCGGCGACGCCGCCCAGGCCGCGGGCATCGCCCTGACCTGCGTGGGCGTGGCGCTGATGCTGGCACAGGTGTTCCTGCGCAGGCTCGAGTGGCCGCCAGCGAAAATGATCCGTATCGGCGCCAGCATCTCCGGGCTGGGCTTTGCCGCCGCAGCGCTGGCCACCCAAGCGCCCTGGCTGTGGGGCGCGTTCTTCGTCGCCGCGTTCGGCATGGGCTTTGTATTCCCGGCATTTTCCGCCCTGGCGGCCAACGCCATGCAGGCCGGCGAACAAGGCGCCACTGCGGGCTCGATCGGCGCCGCCCAGGGCATGGGCGCGGTGATCGGGCCACTGGCGGGCACCCTGGTCTATGCCCTCGACCCGCGCCTGCCGTTCCTCGCCGTGGGTGCCCTGCTGTTGCTGGTGGGGCTGTGGCCGTTGGCGACCGACCAGCGTCACTGAGACGCACAGCGCGCAAGCCTGCAGAGTGTGTTTTAATGCCTCGCCCATTATTTTTGACACCTCTGCAAACAAGGCGGCTATGGACACGGGGACACGACTCAAACTGGTGCGTGAACGCAACAACCTCTCCCAACGGGAACTGGCCCGCCGCAGCGGCCTGACCAACTCGACGATCTCGCAGATCGAGCAGAACCGGGTCAGCCCTTCGGTCAGTTCCCTCAAGAAACTGCTCGAAGGGATCCCCATGTCCCTGGCGGAATTCTTCAGTTTCGACGAGCCGGTGCGCGAGGAGCGCTACGTGTTCCGTGGCGCAGAGCAGCCCGACCTGGGCCGCAACGGCCTGCGCATGCTGCTGGTCGGTGCCAGCGTCGAAGGCCGGCAGATGCGCATGCTGCGCGAACTGTACGCGCCGGGTGCCGATTCCGGCGAGCCGATCGTCCACGCCGAAGGCGAGGAATGCGGCCTGGTCACCCGGGGCACCATGGAGCTGTGGGTCGATGGCCAGGTCAGCGTGCTCAACGCCGGCGACGGCTACTACATCCCCACCACCCTGCCCCACAGCTTCAAGAACATCGGCCCCGACGAGGCCGAGATCATCAGCGCCAATACCCCGGCGAACTTCTGATCCGGCAAAAGGGTTTCAGCGCCTGCGCGATCGAGCGCTGCAACCCTGACGACGTACAGGCCATGAAGCAATAGCACCCAAGGTTTTTGGAATCGCAGTCTGCAAGAACCTTGTTGTCCCTCATGCCCGCCTGACCAAAGCCTGCTCGACGAAATCCAGCCGGTCCTGGCCGAAGAACATCTGCCCATCGACGAAGAACGTCGGCGCGCCGAACACGCCACGCTCGACCGCCTCCTCGGTAGCTTTACGCAAGGCGTCCTTGACCTCGGGCCGGGCGGCCAGTTCATGCAACATCCCGGCATCGAAGCCACCCGCGGCCAATGTTTCACCCAGCACCGCCGGGTCTGCCAGATTGCGCCCGTGCACGAACAGCCCTTCGAACAGCACCTTCAACAGCGCCTCGAACCGCGCTTGGGCAAACAACTGGACGCCAATCAGCCCGCGCATCAGGTTCAGGGTGTTGACCGGAAACCCGGGCGGCAAGGTCAGGGGCACCCCATAGCGATCGGCATAACGCTTGAGGTCGATGCGCATGTAGCGCCCCTTGGCTGGCACCATGACCGGCGAGGCGTTGCCGGTGGCCTGGAACACCCCGCCCAACAGGATCGGTTTGTACACCAACTGCGCCCCGTGGCGCGCGCACAGGGCGGGTAGCTGGGTCGAGGCCAGGTAAGTGGCCGGACTGCCCAGGTCCAGGAAGAACTCGACGGTCTTGCTCATGATTCGTTCCTTGTATGAGGATGGGACTTACCAGCGCTCCATCCACGGGCGCAGGTCAAGTTCGAAGGTCCAGGCGTCCCGTGGCTGGGCGTGCAGGAACCAGTAACTGTCGGCAATGTGTACAGGGTCCAGGATGCCGTCCTGGTCCTTGAGCGCATAGCGTTCGGGGAAACTGTCGCGGATGAACGCGGTGTCGATGGCCCCGTCGACCACCACATGAGCCACATGGATGTTTCGCGGCCCAAGCTCGCGCGCCATGCTCTGGGCCAGGGCGCGCAAACCATGCTTGGCCCCGGCGAAGGCGGCAAAACCGGCCGCGCCACGGGTACCAGCGGTGGCACCGGTAAAGAGGAGGGTGCCGCGCTCGCGGGTCACCATGCGCCGGGCGACTGCCTGGGCGGTGAGAAAACCAGCGAAGCAGGCCATTTCCCAGATTTTGAAGTACTTGCGCGGGGTTTCCTCGAGGATGCCGCACGGGACATTGGCGCCGATGTTGAAGACAAATGCTTCGATCGGGCCGATATCGCGCTCGATGGTCTCGACCAGCTCTACCACCTCCTCTTCCTTGCGCGCATCCGACCCGAAACCATGAGCCTGACCGCCTGCGGCGCGGATCTCATCGACCAGCGGCTGCAGCTTGTCCACCTGACGCCGGGTGACACAGGCGACATACCCCTCACGGGCGAAACGCTTGGCGATTTCGCCACCGGTGGCGTCGCCCGCGCCGATCACCAGCACGACCTTTTGTTGTTCTGCCATGGACCGCCCCATTGATGAATGATCGTTTAGTAAACGAACGCTATGCTACGATCAGCTGAACGTCAAGCCCGCGCCAAGAGGTTCCGCGCATGCGCTACAGCACCGACCACAAGCAACAAACCCGCGAGAAGCTGCTGGCCAGCAGCGGCGCCCTGGCCAAACGCGGTGGGTTCGCCGCCACCGGCGTGGCCGGATTGATGAAGGCCATCGGCCTGACCGGCGGCGCCTTCTACAACCATTTCCCGTCCAAGGACGACCTGTTCAGCGAGATCGTCCGCCGCGAGCTGGCCAACAGCCCGTTGGCGCGCCTGGTCGAGCGCGGCGCCGACCGCCCCCGGCTCAGGCGCCTGCTCGAGCAGTACCTGAGCCTGGCCCACCTGCACAATGCCGAGGGCGGCTGTCCGCTGCCGCCGCTGGGGGTGGAGATCGCCCGCGCCGAGCGACCGGTGCGCGAACAGGCCGAGCACTGGTTGGTGGAGCTGCACCAGGCGTGGAGCGAGACCCTCGACAACTCCGAGCTGGCCTGGGCCCTGCTCAGCCAGTGCGTCGGCGCGCTGGTGGTGGGCCGCATGCTGGCCAGCGAGCCGGTGCAGGCGCAGGTGCTGGACGCCAGCCTCCAGTTGGTCGGACGGGTCTTCGATGAAGTTCGCTAGTACGCTGCTCGGACTGATGTTGACCCTGCCCGTCTTCGCCCAGGAAAGTTGCCCGACCGGGCAATACCAAGTGTGCCTGGTGGTGTGTTTCTGCGCGCCCGTCGACCCCAACCAGAGCGGCCAGGTGCTGCAGGATGTCGAGCGCATGGCCACCAGCAGCCTGGTGTTCGCCCTGCGCCAGGCCCGCGACGAGGCGACCGCCAGCGGCAGCCAGCCGATCCCCTTGCATATCCGCGCCCAGCTCGAACCCTGGTACGACTTCGCCGTGCTCGACGCGGCGCGGTACCGGGTGGGCGATGAACAGCAGATCAGCGCCGCCAATGCGTTGCTGCAGAACCCGGACGTCAACGCGGTGACCCTGATCGACACCATCATCTTCCGCCGCAGCGCCGATGCCGAGGACAACGTGGCGCTGTGGGCCCATGAACTCAAGCATGTGCAGCAGTACCAGGAATTGGGGGTGGAGGAATTCGCCAAGCGCTATACCCGGGATTACCAGGCGCTGGAGGGGCCGGCCTACGAGATCGAGGCGCAGGTGGCCAAGGCGTTGCGCGAAAAGGCATCCGGCGGGCCACGCTGACTGCCGAATTACACCATCCCTCTGTGGGAGCTGCCTTGAAATCATGCGTCCGGATCGATGACGGCACCCGACATATCATTGCGCGTGATAATGACCTTCGCTCCGTTTGATTCGTGCGCCACGCGCAAGACACTCACACTCCGCCCACTACTAATACATTGGCGGAGTTCTCCATGGATCACTCACTCAAACCCTTGCGCTTTCCCCTCGCTGCCCTGGCAGTGGTGGTGCTCAGCGCTTGCGGTCGCACCCCCGACGCCGTGCAGGCTCCCGCCGCGCCCAAGGTCAGCGTAGCCAAGGTAATCGAACAGCCGATCAACGAATGGGACGAGTTCACCGGCCGCCTGGAAGCGCCGGAAACCGTCGAAGTGCGCCCACGGGTGTCCGGCCAGATCGACCAGGTGGCCTTCACCGAAGGCGCCCAGGTGAAGAAAGGCGACCTGCTGTTCCAGATCGACCCGCGCCCGTTCCAGGCAGAAGTCCGCCGTCTCGAAGCCCAGCTGCAACAAGCCAAGGCCACCGCCATCCGCAGCGCCAACGAAGCCCGCCGCGGCGAACGCCTGCGCGACAGCAACGCCATCTCTGCCGAACTGGCCGAGTCGCGCAGCAGCGCCGCCACCGAGGCCCGTGCCGGAGTCGACGCGATCCAGGCCCAGCTCGACCTGGCCCGCCTGAACCTGAGCTTCACCCGTGTCACCGCGCCGATCAGTGGCCGGGTCAGCCGTGCCCAGTTCACCGCCGGCAACATCGTCACTGCCGATGTCACCCCGCTGACCAGCGTGGTCTCCACCGACAAGGTCTACGCCTATTTCGACGCTGACGAGCGCGTGTACCTCAAGTACAGCCAGCTCGCCCGCGACGGCCAGCGCGGCCAGAGCACCCCGGTGTACCTGGGCCTGACCAACGAGACCGGCAATCCGCACCTGGGCCAGATGAACTTCGTCGACAACCAGGTCAACCCGCGCACCGGCACCATTCGTGGCCGTGCCGTTTTCGACAACCGTGACGGCCAGTTCACCCCCGGCCTGTACGCGCGCCTGAAGCTGGTCGGCAGCGCCCAGTACGACGCCGTGCTGATCAACGACGAAGCGGTCGGCACCGATCTTGGCAAGAAGTTCGTGCTGGTCATGGACAAGGACAACAAGGCCGCCTATCGCGCCGTGGAACTGGGGCCCAAGCTCGAAGGCCTGCGCATTGTGCGCAGCGGCCTGGGCAAGGACGACCGCATCGTGGTCAAGGGCCTGCAGCGCGTGCGCCCGGGCTCGCCGGTCACCCCGGAGGAAACGCCGATGGCCAGCGAACAGACCCTTGCCGCCCTCGCCCAGCAACGCCAGGCCCTGGAGGCCAGCAACCCGGCGCCGAAGGTTGCCGGCGCCAATGTCAAAGTCGCCAGCGCCCAAGCGCCGCGCGGTTAAGGGACAACACCGATGAACTTTTCGAAATTCTTCATTACCCGGCCGATCTTCGCCGCGGTGCTGTCGCTGGTGCTGCTGATCGCAGGTTCCATCTCGCTGTTCCAGCTGCCGATCAGCGAATACCCCGAAGTGGTGCCGCCCACCGTGGTGGTGCGCGCCAACTTCCCCGGCGCCAACCCCAAGGTGATCGGCGAAACCGTCGCAGCGCCCTTGGAACAAGCCATCACCGGTGTCGAGAACATGCTGTACATGTCCTCGCAGTCCACCGCCGACGGCAAGCTGACCCTGACCATCACCTTCGCCCTCGGCACCGACCTGGACAACGCCCAGGTGCAGGTGCAGAACCGCGTGACCCGCACCCAGCCCAAGCTGCCGGAGGAAGTCACCCGTATCGGCATTACCGTCGACAAGGCCTCGCCCGACCTGACCATGGTCGTGCACCTGACCTCGCCGGACAACCGCTACGACATGCTCTACCTGTCCAACTACGCCATCCTCAACATCAAGGATGAGCTGGCGCGCCTGGGTGGCGTGGGTGACGTGCAGCTGTTCGGCATGGGCGACTACTCGCTGCGGGTGTGGCTCGACCCGAACAAGACCGCTTCGCGCAACCTGACCGCCAGCGACGTGGTGGCCGCCATTCGCGAGCAGAACCGCCAGGTCGCCGCCGGCCAGCTGGGCGCCCCGCCCGCCCCGGGTTCGACCAGCTTCCAGCTGTCGATTAACACCCAGGGCCGCCTGGTCAACGAGGAAGAGTTCGAGAACATCATCATCCGTGCCGGCGCCAACGGCGAGATCACCCGCCTGAAGGACATCGCTCGGGTCGAGCTCGGCTCCAGCCAGTACGCCCTGCGCTCGCTGCTGAACAACCAGCCGGCGGTGGCCATCCCGATCTTCCAGCGCCCGGGCTCCAACGCCATCGAGATCTCCGACGAAGTGCGGGCGAAAATGGCCGAGCTGAAGAAAGAGTTCCCGGAAGGCATGGACTACAGCATCGTCTATGACCCGACCGTGTTCGTCCGTGGCTCCATCGAAGCGGTGGTACACACCCTGTTCGAAGCGCTGATCCTGGTCGTGCTGGTGGTGATCCTGTTCCTGCAGACCTGGCGCGCCTCGATCATCCCGCTGATGGCCGTGCCGGTTTCGCTGATCGGCACCTTCGCGGTGATGCACCTGTTCGGCTTCTCGCTCAACGCGCTATCGCTGTTCGGCCTGGTGCTGGCCATCGGTATCGTGGTGGACGACGCCATCGTCGTGGTGGAGAACGTCGAGCGAAACATCGGGCTTGGCCTGAAACCGCTGGAAGCCACGCAGAAGGCCATGAGCGAAGTGACCGGCCCGATCATCGCCACCGCCCTGGTGCTGTGCGCCGTGTTCGTACCCGCCGCGTTCATCTCGGGGCTTACCGGGCAGTTCTACAAGCAGTTCGCGCTGACCATCGCCATCTCCACCGTGATCTCGGCGTTCAACTCGCTGACCCTGTCGCCGGCCCTGGCCGCCGTGCTGCTGAAGGACCACCATGCGCCCAAGGACCGTTTCTCGCGGTTCCTGGAAAAGCTGCTGGGCAGCTGGCTGTTCGCTCCGTTCAACCGCTTCTTCGACCGCGCCAGCCATGGCTATGTCGGCGGCGTGCGCCGGGTCATCCGCTCCAGCGGCATCGCACTGTTCGTCTATGCAGGGCTCATGGGCCTGACCTACCTGGGCTTCTCGTCCACCCCGACCGGCTTCGTCCCGGCCCAGGACAAGCAGTACCTGGTGGCCTTCGCCCAGTTGCCTGACGCCGCCAGCCTCGACCGTACCGAGGCTGTGATCAAGAAGATGAGCGAGATCGCCCTCAAGCAACCGGGCGTGGCCGATTCGGTGGCCTTCCCTGGCCTGTCGATCAACGGCTTCACCAACAGCCCGAACAGCGGCATCGTGTTCACCCCGCTCAAGCCGTTTGACGAGCGCAAGGACCCGAGTCAGTCGGCGGCGGCCATCGCCGCAGCCCTGAACGCCCAGTTCGCCGATATCCAGGACGCCTACATCGCAATCTTCCCGCCTCCGCCGGTTCAAGGCCTGGGCACCATCGGCGGCTTCCGCCTGCAGATCGAGGACCGCGGCAACCTGGGCTATGAAGCGCTGTACAAAGAGACCCAGAACATCATCGCCAAGAGCCACAACGTGCCGGAACTGGCGGGCCTGTTCACCAGCTACCAGGTCAACGTGCCGCAGGTCGATGCCGCCATCGACCGGGAAAAGGCCAAGACCCACGGCGTGGCGATCAATGACATCTTCGACACCCTGCAGGTCTACCTGGGCTCGCTGTACACCAACGACTTCAACCGCTTTGGCCGCACCTACCAGGTCAACGTCCAGGCCGAGCAGCAGTTCCGCCTCGACGCCGAGCAGATCGGCCAGCTGAAGGTGCGCAACAACCTGGGCGAGATGATCCCGCTGGCGACCTTCCTCAAGGTCAGCGACACCTCCGGGCCTGACCGGGTCATGCACTACAACGGCTTCATCACCGCCGAGATCAACGGTGCCGCGGCCCCCGGCTACAGCTCCGGCCAGGCCGAGGCGGCAATCGAGAAGCTGCTCAATGAAGAACTGCCCAACGGCATGACCTTCGAATGGACCGACCTGACCTACCAGCAGATCCTCTCTGGCAACACCGCGCTGTTCGTGTTCCCGCTCTGCGTGCTGCTGGCCTTCCTGGTGCTGGCCGCCCAGTACGAAAGCTGGAGCCTGCCGCTGGCGGTGATCCTGATCGTGCCGATGACCCTGCTGTCGGCCATTACCGGGGTGATCATCTCCGGTGGCGACAACAACATCTTCACCCAGATCGGCTTGATCGTGCTGGTGGGCCTGGCGTGCAAGAACGCGATCCTGATTGTCGAGTTCGCCAAGGATGAACAGGCCAAGGGCCTCGACCCGCTGGCCGCGGTACTGGAAGCCTGCCGTCTGCGCCTGCGGCCGATCCTGATGACTTCTATCGCCTTCATCATGGGCGTGGTGCCGCTGGTGTTCAGCTCCGGCGCCGGCTCGGAAATGCGTCACGCCATGGGTGTGGCGGTGTTCTCGGGGATGATCGGGGTGACCGTGTTCGGCCTGTTCCTGACCCCAGTGTTCTTCTTCCTGATCCGCCGTTTCGTCGAGCGTCGCCAGGCCCGCAAGGCCGAGCACGCCGTCGCGCTGGAGACCCACGCATGAAGTTGCTCAAACACCTGACCCCGAGCCTGCTGGCACTGGCCCTGGCGGCCTGCGCCGTGGGCCCGGACTACAAGACGCCGGACACCGCGCCGGCCAAGCTGGACAGCGGTCTGGAGGCCAAGGCCTTCGACCGCAGCCGCTTCGAAAGCGTGTGGTGGAAGCAGTTCGACGACCCGGTGCTCAACCAACTGGTGCAGGCGTCGCTGGACGGCAACCGCGACCTGCGCGTGGCCTTTGCCCGCCTGAAAGCGGCGCGGTCGATTCGCGAGGACGTGTCCAATGACCAGATCCCCGTGGTCACCAGCCGCGCCAGCAGCGATCTGGGCAAGGGCCAGGTGCCCGGCCAAACTGAACGCCGGGTCAACAGCGAGCGTTATGACCTGGGCCTGGACATGGCCTGGGAGCTCGACCTGTTTGGCCGCATCCAGCGCCAGATCGAGGCCAGCGAAGCCCAGGAAGCCGCCGCCGAAGCCGACCTGCAACAACTGCAGGTCAGCCTGATCGCCGAGCTGGTCGACGCTTACGGCCAGTTGCGCGGCGCCCAGCTGCGCGAGCAGATCGCCGTGGCCAACCTCAAGACCCAGCAGCAGTCGCGGGACATCACCGTGACCCTGCGCGACACCGGGGTCGGCAATGAACTCGATGTGGTCCGCGCCGACGCCCGCCTGGCGGGTGTCGAAGCCACCGTGCCGCAGCTGCAGGCCGCACAGGTGCGGGCGAAGAACCGCATCGCCACCCTGCTCGGCCAGCGTCCGGACGCCCTGGGCGTCGATCTTGCGCCCAAGGCCCTGCCGGCCATCGCCAAGGCCTTGCCGGTGGGCGACCCCGGCGAGCTGCTGCGTCGCCGCCCGGACATCCGCAGCGCCGAACGCCAGCTGGCCGCGGCCACGGCCAACGTCGGCGTGGCCACCGCCGACCTGTTCCCGCGGGTCAGCCTCAGCGGCTTCCTCGGTTTCACCGCCGCGCGCGGCTCGCAGATCGGCTCCTCAGCGGCCAACGCCTGGGCGCTGGGCCCGAGCATCACCTGGGCGGCCTTCGACCTGGGCAGCGTGCGCGCCCGCCTGCGCGGGGCCAAGGCCGATGCCGAGGGCGCCCTGGCCAACTACGAACAGCAGGTGCTGCTGGCCCTGGAGGAATCCTCCAACGCCTTCAGCGACTATGGCAAGCGCCAACAGCGCCTGCTGGCGCTGATGCGCCAGAGCGACGCCAGCCGCAAGGCGGCGGAACTGGCTTCGGTGCGCTATCGCGAAGGCACGGTGGACTACCTGGTGCTGCTCGACGCCGAACGCGAGCGCCTGAGCGCCGAAGACGCCCAGGCCCAGGGCGAGGTCGAGCTGTACAGCGGCATCGTCGCGATCTACAAGGCGCTGGGCGGCGGCTGGCAACCCGACGTGGTGGCCAGCTCGCGCTGACCGCCCCCTGATGTGAAGACTCCTTTGGTTGGTTCCTCCCCCAACCGTTTGCCCCGAAGGCCTTGGTCTTCGGGGCTTTTTTATGTGCCATTGGCGGGACAGGTGCCCTGCAGGACATGCTCCCTGGCCCGGGCAATCGCCGCCTGTATTGCCCCTCGCGCCTGGGGGCTGTTCTTCCAGCAACTGCTGCCCACCAGACCGGCCGCCTCGCTGACGATCTGCAGGGCGTCGGCCCCGGCCAGTCGCGCCAGCGAGTCATAACCCAACTGCTCGAGCCGCTGCACCACGGTCGGCCCCACGCCCTTGACCGCCAGCAACACTGCCCGCTCATGCGCATTGAACGCCATCTCCACCTCCCTGTGCCGTCGTGGCTTTGCAAGTGTTGCGAATAATGGCATATATCCTGATCAGCCCGCCCTCCCCAGGAGACTACCCATGCTCGGCGTGACCGACTACGGCGCTTTCGTGATCGCGTTCCTTATCCTCCTGGCGATCCCCGGGCCCGGCAACTTCGCCCTGATCACCGCCACCGGCAAGGGCGGCATCAAGGGCGGCCTGGCCGCTACTTTCGGAGTGATCCTCGGCGACCAGGTGCTGATGTGGCTGGCGGTGGCGGGCGTCGCCACCCTGCTGGCCGCCTATCCGGCCGCCTTCCATGTGGTGCAGTGGGCCGGCGCCGCCTACCTGGCCTGGCTCGGCCTGCGCATGGTGCTGAGCAAGCCCGGCGGCGCGCCGCGCGACAGCGGCATGGCCAGCGGCCGCTACCTGCGCCAGACCATGATGATCACCCTGCTCAACCCCAAGGCGATCATGTTCTACATGGCGTTCTTCCCGCTGTTCATCGACCCGGTGCGCCACCAGGGCGTGGTGACCTTCGCTTTCATGGCGCTGACCGTGGCTGGCCTGACCCTGCTCTACGGCCTGGTGGCGGTGCTGCTCACCCACCGCTTGGCCGAGCGCATGCGCGCCAGCCCGCGCATCACTAACCTGCTCGAACGCCTGGCCGGCGCCTGCCTGGTAGGCTTCGGCATCAAGCTGGCGGCAATGCGTTGATGTTCAGGCATCACGCAGCAGGTCATGGGCGTCGAGCAGGCGGAAGGCCACCTGCGGATTGCGCTCCAGTCCCCGGCGGATAGCGGCGGGGATCGACTGGCGGGTCTTGCGGCACAGGCCCGGCTGCGCCGCAAGCTCGATGACGATGCCGCGCATGGTGCGCACTTCGTTGAAGCCTGGGGCGATATGCACGCGGATGCCCAGCTGTTCGTAGAGGCGTGACTGCAGGCGCTGCAGGTCCTCCAGATCCTTGAGGTTTTCCAGGCGTTCGACCAGGCGCTTCTCCTCCTCGCGGGTGAGCAGCAGGATGCGTCGCTCGGGGCCGTCGGCCAGGCGTTCGCGGCCGCAGTCGCAGGCGCCCGGTGGACAAGGATGGCGTAAAGGAGGCAGGTTGGTCATGGGGGCAAGGATAGTCGCTACTCGACAACTGCAGGAAGAGGCCGCGATCGGTCCTGACTATCCTCCCGCCAGCAGACTCCGGTCGAACATGAACGCCCCGCTCCCCTGCGGGGTATGCCGGTACAGTTGCTGTGGACGCCCCAGCCTGGGCTGGTTCTTTTCTCCGGTGTCCTGCACCCAGCCTTCGCGCTTCATGCGCTCCAGACGTTTGCGCATCGAGGTGTTGTTGACCGGCTGCCCCAGGCACGCCTGCGCGGCGGCCAGCGCATCCAGCACGGTGAACCGCTCGGGTGCCAGGTACAACGGCAGGTTGGTGTACACGGCCTTGGCCACCAGCCGTTCATGGGCACGCTCGACCAGCAGGCGATGATCGAACGGCAACGGCGGTTCGTTGTCCAGGACGCGTTGCAGATCGAAAAAGGCAATCTGCGGGTCCTCGACCACAACCGCAGGATCGAGCAACGCCAGGTAGTAAGTGCTCAAGGTCCAGCCCCGAGGGTCGCGGGAAGCATTGCCCTCGGTGCCGACCTGCTCCAGGTGGCGCGGGCGCACCTTGGCCTTTTCCGAGAGCGCCCGGCAGGCGGCGGCATCCAGGTTGTTGTCCGCGGAACTGCCATTGACGATGACACCCGGCAAGGCCCACTGCCCCTTGTAGGGCTCGCGTTCGCGCGGGGACAGCAACACCTCCAGGCGCTGGCTGTGGGGTGACAGGCGCAGGGTGACGATATCGACACTGGCCAGTACTTCAGCTGTGCTCACGGAACGGATCCTTAATCAACATACGCCTATATTCCATCAGAGCGATTAAATAGAGCAACCCTGAACCCCTGGATAAAATGACCTTGACACACTTAATTCACCAGGTGGAATATATAGCCATTCCAGCCGAGGAGTTTCCTCCAATGAAAATCGCCAGTTTCGATGTCGACGCGCAGAACGGCTTCACCGCCAACGCCCCCCAGGAGCTGCCGGTGCCCGGCGGCCACCTGATCGCCCCTGCGCTCAACGCCATGGCCCAACGCGCCTCGCTGCGCCTGGGCAGCAAGGACGCGCACCCGGCCAACGCCGCCTGGGTGGTCGCCGAGCCGGGCCAGATGCTGCAAGCATTGCCCCTGGCCAATGCCGACCTGACCTGGGTCAGCCACTGCGTCCCCGGTACGCCGGGCTTCGAGCTGCTGCCCGGCCTGCCCGCTCCCATCGACTACGACTACTTTGTCTGGAAAGGCGTCGAGCCTGACCTGCACCCCTATGGGGCGTGCTACCACGACCTGGCCGAGCGCCGCTCTACCGGCGTCATCGAGTTCCTCAAGGTGCAACAGGTGCAGGCGATCATCGTCGGTGGCCTGGCATTGGACTACTGCGTGCGCACCACCGCCCTGCAGCTGCGCCGCGCCGGCTTCGAGGTGCTGCTGTACCTGCCGGCCTGCCGCGCCCTGAGCACCGAGGGCGCACAGGCGGCCTGCGATGAAATGGCCAGCACCGGCATCCATCTGTGTGCCGACGAACAGGCCCTCGATACCCGGCTCGACTTACTCAAGGAGGACCACCCATGAGCGACAGCGTCTTCGGCCCACGGATCATCCAGAACCTGCTGGACACCGACTTCTACAAGATCACCATGATGCAGGCGGTGCTGCACAACTACCCCAACGCCGAAGTGGAATGGGAGTTCCGCTGCCGCAATGACGAGGATTTGGCGCCCTACCTCGCCGAGATCCGCTACCAGGTCGAGCAGTTGGCCGATGTCTCGGTCACCCACGACCAATTGGCCTACCTGGAAAAGATCCCGTTCATCAAGCCGGACTTCATCCGCTTCCTCAGCCTGTTCCGCTTCAACCTGCGCTATGTGCAGGTCGGCCTGGACAATGCCGGGCAACTGGCGATCCGCGTGCGCGGCCCGTGGTTGCACGTGATCCTGTTCGAGATCCCGCTGCTGGCGATCATCAGTGAGGTACGCAACCGCTACCGCTATCGCGAGGTGCTGATCGAACAGGTCGGCGAGCGCCTGTACCAGAAGCTCGACTGGCTCAAGGCAGAAGCCAGCGACGACGAACTGGCCGGTCTGCAACTGGCCGACTTCGGTACCCGCCGGCGATTCTCCTATCGGGTACAGGAAGAGGTGGTGCATATCCTCAAACGCGACTTCCCTGGGCGTTTCGTCGGCACCAGCAACGTGCACCTGGCCCGCGAATACCAGATCAAGCCCATCGGCACCATGGCCCACGAATGGTTCATGGCCCACCAGCAGCTCGGCCCGCGCCTGGTCGACAGCCAGGCCGCCGCGCTGGAATGCTGGGTACGTGAGTACCGTGGCCAGCTGGGCATCGCCCTGACCGACTGCATCGGCATGGATGCATTCATGAAGGACTTCGACCTGTACTTCGCCAAGCTCTTCGACGGCCTACGGCATGACTCGGGCGAGCCGCTGGCCTGGGCCGAGAAAGCCATCGCCCACTACCAGCGACTGGGCATCGATCCACGTGGCAAGACGCTGATCTTCTCCGACGGCCTGGACTTCGAGAAGATGCTGATGCTCTATCGCGCCCTGCACGGGCGGATCAACGTCAGCTTCGGTATCGGTACCAACCTGACCTGCGACATCCCCGGGGTCAGGCCGATGAACATGGTGATCAAGATGACCGCCTGCAACGGCGCGCCGGTGGCGAAGATCTCCGACAGTCCGGGCAAGACCCAGTGCCGGGACGAGAATTTCGTGGCGTACCTGCGGCATGTGTTCAACGTCCAATAACCCCGGGGCTGCTACGCAGCCCTTTGGCCGGCAAGTCGGCTCCCACAGGGTAGGCACTGCGTCCAAGGTTTTTCACCAAGGCCCTCGTTGCCACGCACATTTGCTTGTATGGTGTTGTCCAAGAAGGATGTTTTACCCGCACAGGAAAGACCAGATGCCCCAACGCAATGTCATCAACGCCTCCGTCAGCCCCAAGGGCAGCCTGGAGACGCTGTCGCAACGTGAAGTCCAGCAACTGAGCGAAGTCGGTACCGGCAGCCTCTACACCCTGTTCCGCCAGTGCGCCCTGGCCATCCTCAACACCGGCGCCCATGTCGACAACGCCAAGACCATCCTCGAGGCCTACAAAGATTTCGAGGTACGCATCCACCAGCAGGACCGCGGCGTGCGCCTGGAACTGCTCAACGCCCCGGCCGACGCCTTCGTCGACGGCGAAATGATCGCCAGCACCCGCGAGATGCTGTTCAGCGCCCTGCGCGACATCGTCTACACCGAGAGCGAGCTGGCCAGCCAGCGCATCGACCTCGAGAGCTCCCAGGGCCTCACCGACTACGTCTTCCACCTGCTGCGCAACGCCCGCACCCTGCGCCCGGGCGTCGAGCCGAAGATGGTGGTGTGCTGGGGCGGTCACTCGATCAGCAGCGAGGAATACCAGTACACCAAGAAGGTCGGCCACGAGCTGGGCCTGCGCAAGCTGGATGTCTGCACCGGCTGCGGCCCGGGCGTGATGAAAGGCCCGATGAAGGGCGCCACCATCGCCCACGCCAAGCAGCGCATGCACGGCAGCCGCTACCTGGGCCTGACCGAGCCGGGCATCATCGCCGCCGAGGCGCCCAACCCGATCGTCAACGAACTGGTGATCCTGCCGGATATCGAGAAGCGCCTGGAAGCCTTCGTCCGCGTTGGCCACGGCATCATCATCTTCCCCGGCGGCGCCGGCACCGCCGAGGAGTTCCTGTACCTGCTCGGCATCCTCATGCACCCGGAAAACCAGGACCTGCCGTTCCCGGTCGTGCTCACCGGGCCGCGCAGCGCAGAAGCCTTCCTGCTGCAACTGCACGCCTTCGTCGGGGCCACCCTCGGCGAGGCCGCCCAGCGTCATTACCAGATCATCATCGACGATCCGGCCGAAGTCGCCCGGCAGATGGTCGAGGGGCTCAAGGCGGTCAAGCAGTTCCGCCGCGAGCGTAACGACGCCTTCCACTTCAACTGGCTGCTGAAAATCGACGAAGGCTTCCAGCACCCGTTCGACCCGACCCACGAGAACATGGCCAACCTGGCCCTGCGCCGCAACCTGCCGCCCCACGAACTGGCGGCCAACCTGCGCCGGGCGTTCTCCGGGATCGTCGCCGGCAACGTCAAGGACAAGGGCATTCGCCTGATCGAGGAGCACGGGCCGTACCAGATCCGTGGCGACGCGGCGATCCTCGACCCGCTCGGGCGCCTGCTGCAGGCGTTCGTCGACCAGCACCGCATGAAGCTGCCCGGCGGGGCGGCATATGTGCCGTGTTATGAGGTGGTGGCCTGAGACCTCGGGGGGCCGCCTTGCGGCCCCTTTGCTGGCAGGCCGGCGCTCACAGGGGCAAGCTACACACCACTTACCGCAACATCCTGCAGACATTTCCCAAGCCAGGCAGTGAACCTGCCTACAAAAAAACGGTCTTTCGCTGACGGTCAATCCACCCGACCGGATCGCCGGCCCAGTCATCGGGCCTTCATTCGTCCTGTTTCAGCGAAGACCAGCATGCCAGACATCCAGCCCGTTCCTCCTGCCCTCACCGTCCTGCGCGGCGGCCTGATCGCCGCCCTGATCGCCCTTGCCGCCCCAGCCCACGCCGAAGAGCCGGCCAGCGATGCGCGCTGGGTCAGCGACAGCCTGAGCACCTATGTCCGCAGCGGCCCCACCGACGGCCACCGCATCGTCGGCACGCTCAAGTCGGGGCAGAAGGTCACCCTGGTCACCAGCCAGGGCAACTACAGCCAGGTACGCGGGCAGAGCGGCGACCTGGTGTGGATCCTCACCAGCGACTTGCAGGCGGTGCCCGGCCAAAGCGAGCGCCTGCCGCAGCTCGACGCCCAGGTGGCCGAACTGTCCGGCCAGCTCAAGACCATCGACGACAGCTGGAAGAACCGCGTGCAGGGCATGCAGGAGACCCTCGACTCGCGCAAGGCGCTGATCGACGAGCTGGAAAGCCGCAACAAGGCACTCAACGAACAGCTCGAGCAGAGCCAGTCGACCCTGCGCGACACCCAAGCACGCCTGGGTGACGAGAACAAGCAGGTGATGATGCGCTACATGGTGTATGGCGGCAGCATCGCCGGCGCCGGGCTGCTGGCGGGGCTGATCCTGCCGGCGCTGACCCGTGGCCGCAAACGTAACGACCGCTGGTTCTGAGCAACGGGGCACGGTCTGGCCTTGGCGATGATTGCGTGACAGGGTCTACGCTAAAGGGTTCACGACAACGAGATCCCTGCCCATGCCCTTGCGACTCTGCTCTTTGGCCCTTGCCCTGGCCTGCGCCACCGCCCAGGCCGCCGACCCGACGCCCCAGGCCCTGTTCAGCCAGGCCCAGGCCGAACAGCCTCACTACCTGGAAACCCTCAAGACCCTGGTGGCCGTGGACACCGGCACCGGTACCGAGCCCGGCCTGAAGCAGGTTGGCAACGAACTGGTGAAACGACTGGAGGCTCTCGGCGCCAAGGTCACGACGCAGCCGGCCACGCCTTCGGTGGGCGACAACATCGTCGGAACGCTCAAGGGCAGTGGCGACAAGGACTTCCTGCTGATGGTCCACTACGACACGGTGTTCGGCCCCGGAACCGTGGCCAAGCGCCCGTTTCGGATCGACGGCGACCGCGCTTACGGCCCCGGCGTGGCCGATGCCAAGGGCGGCGTGGCGATGATCCTGCATGCGCTGAAACTGCTGCAGGACCAGCAGTACAAGGGATACCGCACCCTCACCGTGCTGTTCAACCCGGACGAGGAAATGGGCTCGACCGGCTCGCGGCAGCTGATTGCCGAACTGGCGCGCAAGCATGACTTCGTCTTCTCCTACGAGCCGCCCGACAAGGACGCGGTCACCGTCGCCACCAACGGCATCAATCGCCTCAAGCTCGAGGTCAAGGGCCGCGCCTCCCACGCAGGCTCCGCCCCGGAGGCCGGGCGCAACGCGCTGCTGGAGCTGGCGCACCAGTTGCTGCAATTGAACAACCTCGGCGACAAGAGCAAGGGCACCACCGTCAACTGGACCCTGGCCAAGGCCGGGGAAAAAGCCAACATCATTCCCGCCCAGGCCAGCGCCGAGGCCGACATGCGCTACTCCGACCTGAGCGAGACCGAGCGGGTGCAGGAGGATGCCCTGCGGATCATCAAGAAACAGCTGGTGGCCGATACCCAGGTCGAGCTGGTCATGGAAAAAGGCCGTCCGCCGCTGGCCAGGAACGACGCCTCCACGGAACTTGCGCAAACGGCGCGGCAGCTCTACAGCAAGATCGACCGGCAGTTGCAGCCGATCGCCATGCGCTTCGGCACCGACGCCGGCTACGCCTACGTGCCCGACAACGACAAGCCGGCGGTGCTGGAGACCCTCGGCGTGGTCGGCGCCGGCTTGCATGGCGACGACGAATACATGGAGATCGCCAGCGTGGCGCCACGCTTGTACCTGACGGTGGCGATGATCCGGCACCTGGCGCAGTAAGTCTTCATGAATATCCTTTACGACGAACGTGTCGACGGACCGTTGCCAGCCGTGGACAAGCCGGCACTGCTGGCCGCCCTGCGCGAGGCCCTGCCCGACCTGGAGATCCTGCACCGCGGCGAAGACCTCAGGCCCTACGAGTGCGACGGCCTCTCGGCGTACCGCACGCTACCGCTGCTGGTGGCGCTGCCCGAGCGTATCGAGCAGGTGCAGGCGCTGCTGCGGCTCTGCCACCAGCGCGGCGTGCCGGTGGTGGCCCGCGGCGCCGGCACCGGCCTGTCCGGCGGCGCCCTGCCGTTGAGCCAGGGCATCCTGCTGGTAATGGCGCGCTTCAAGCGCATTCTCGAGGTCAACCCCCAGGGCCGCTTCGCCCGGGTCCAGCCTGGTGTGCGCAACCTGGCGATCTCCCAGGCGGCGGCGCCCCATGGGCTGTACTACGCGCCCGATCCGTCCTCGCAGATCGCCTGCTCGATCGGCGGCAATGTCGCCGAGAATGCCGGTGGCGTGCATTGCCTGAAATACGGCCTGACCGTGCATAACCTGCTCAAGGTGGAAATCCTCACCGTCGAAGGCGAACGCCTGGTGCTGGGCAGCGATGCCCTGGACAGCCCCGGATTCGACCTGCTGGCGTTGTTCACCGGTTCCGAAGGCATGCTCGGTATCGTCACCGAAGTCACCGTCAAGCTGCTGCCCAGACCGCAGGTGGCACGGGTACTGCTGGCCAGTTTCGACAGCGTCGAGGATGCCGGGGGCGCGGTGGCCGAAATCATCGGCGCCGGGATCATCCCGGCTGGACTCGAGATGATGGACAACCTGGCGATTCGCGCCGCCGAGGATTTCATCCATGCCGGCTACCCGCTGGACGCGGCGGCGATCCTGCTGTGCGAGCTCGACGGTGTCGAGGCCGACGTGCAGGACGACTGCGCACGGGTCGATGCCGTGCTGCGCAGGGCCGGCGCCCGCGAGGTGCGCCTGGCCTGTGACGAAGCCGAGCGCGCGCGCTTCTGGGCCGGGCGCAAGAATGCCTTCCCGGCGGTGGGGCGCATTTCCCCGGACTACTACTGCATGGATGGCACCATCCCGCGCCGGGAGTTGCCACGGGTGCTCAAGGGCATCAGCGAGCTTTCCCGGCAGTACGGCCTGCGGGTGGCCAACGTGTTCCATGCCGGCGACGGCAACCTGCACCCGCTGATCCTGTTCGATGCCAACCTGCCCGGCGAACTGGAGCGCGCCGAGGCCATCGGCGGCAAGATCCTCGAACTGTGCGTGGCCGTCGGCGGCAGCATCACCGGCGAACACGGCGTGGGCCGGGAGAAGATCAACCAGATGTGCGCGCAGTTCAACAGCGACGAGATCACCTTGTTCCACGCGGTCAAGGCCGCCTTCGACCCACGGGGCCTGCTCAACCCGGGCAAGAACATCCCCACCCTGCAGCGCTGCGCCGAGTTCGGCGCGCTGCATGTGCACAACGGGCAACTGCCCTTCCCCGACCTGGAGCGTTTCTGATGGACAGGGACTTGAGCCAGGACCTGCGGGAGCAGGTCAACCAGGCGCTGGAGATGCGCACTCCGCTGCGCATCCAGGGCGGCAACAGCAAGGCCATGCTCGGTCGCCCGGTAACCGGGCAGGTCATCGACATCCGCGGCCACCGGGGCATCGTCGGCTACGACCCCACCGAACTGGTACTCACCGCCCGCGCCGGCACGCCGCTGCGGGAGGTCGAGGCGACACTGCACGAGGCCGGGCAGATGCTGGCCTGCGAACCACCACACCTGGGCCCCGAGGCAACGCTGGGCGGCATGGTCGCGGCCGGGCTGTCGGGGCCAAGGCGGCCTTGGGCCGGGTCGGTGCGTGACTACGTCCTCGGTACCCGGCTGATCACCGGCCACGGCAAGCACCTGCGCTTTGGCGGCGAGGTGATGAAGAATGTCGCCGGCTACGACGTATCGCGGCTGATGGCGGGCAGCTTCGGCTGCCTGGGGCTGCTCACCGAGGTGTCGTTGAAGGTGCTGCCGCGACCACGCCAGTGCCTGGGCCTGCGCCTGGAGATGAACGTAGGTCAGGCCCTGGCCGAACTCGTCGAATGGGGCCGGCAAGCGCTGCCGATCAGCGCTGCCTGCCATGACGGCGAGACGCTGCACCTGCGCCTGGAAGGCGGCGAAGGCTCGGTGCGCTCGGCCCGCGAACGCCTGGGTGGCGAAGCGCTCGACACGAACTTCTGGCACGACCTGCGCGAGCAGCGCCTGGCCTTCTTCGCCGCACCCGCGACGCTGTGGCGGCTTTCCCTGCCCCTTGCCTGCGGCGCCCTCGACCTTCCGGGGCGTCAGTTGCTCGACTGGGGCGGCGCCCAGCGCTGGCTGAAGTCTGATGCCCCGGCGTCCGTCATCCGGGCGTTGGCGGCCGAGGCCGGCGGTCATGCCACCGCCTACCGGCCCGGTGATGACAGCAGCGCCCCGCTTGATCCTTTGACGCTGCGCTATCACCAGGCGCTCAAACGCCAACTCGATCCCCAGGGCGTGTTCAACCCTGGCCGCCTGTACGCCGACCTGTGAGACCACGGCATGCACACACACCTGAGCGACTCCGCCCGCCAACTGCCCCGCGCCGACGAGGCCGAACGTATCCTGCGCGCCTGCGTGCACTGCGGGTTCTGCACCGCCACCTGCCCCACCTACCAGTTGCTCGGCGATGAACTGGACGGGCCTCGCGGGCGCATCTACCTGATCAAGCAGGTGCTCGAAGGCGAGCCGGTGAGCACCAGCACCCAGGCGCACCTGGACCGTTGCCTGAGCTGTCGCAACTGCGAGACCACCTGCCCGTCGGGGGTGGAGTACCACAACCTGCTCGACATCGGCCGCGCCGTGGTCGACCGGCAAGTCCCCCGACCACCGGGGCAACGCCTGCTGCGCGCCGGCCTGCGCGCCGTGGTGCCACGGCCTGGCGCATTCGAGGCCCTGGTGCGCGCCGGCCAGGCCCTGCGCCCCCTGCTCCCGGCCAGCCTCAAGGACAAGCTGCCGGCGCATGTTGTAGCCCCACGCCAACGCCTGACACCGCGCCACGCCCGACATGTGCTGCTGCTCGAAGGCTGCGTGCAGCAGGCCCTTTCACCCAACACCAACGCCGCCGCCACGCGCCTGCTTGACCGGCTCGGCATCAGCGTCAAACCGGTCCATGAGGCCGGCTGCTGCGGCGCCGTGGACTATCATCTGGATGCCCAGGCGCGTGGCCTCGACCGTGCCCGGCGCAACATCGACGCCTGGTGGCCGGCCATCGAGGCCGGCGCAGAGGCCATCGTGCAGACCGCCAGCGGCTGCGGTGCGTTCGTCCGCGACTATGGCCACCTGCTGGAACAAGACCCGCGTTACGCCGCCAAGGCCGCCACGGTCAGTGCCCTGTCCCGCGACCTGGTGCAGGTGCTGCAGGCCGAGCCACTGGAGCGACTGGGTGTCTGCACCGAGCAGCGCCTGGCGTTCCACTGCCCCTGCACCCTACAGCATGCCCTCAAGCTCGGCGGAGCGGTGGAAGGCCTGCTGCAGCGCCTGGGCTTCCACCTCACCCAGGTGCCCGATGGCCACCTGTGCTGCGGCTCGGCCGGCACCTATTCGCTGACCCAGCCGACGTTGGCGCGCCAGCTACGCGACAACCGCCTCAACGCCCTGGAAAGCGGCAACCCGCAGCTCATTGCCACCGCCAACATCGGCTGCCAGCTGCACCTCGGCGGTGCCGGGCGCACGCCGGTGCGGCACTGGATCGAAATCGTCGAGGCGGCGCTTGAGCCCGGCGCTGTCGAGGCGACGGAAATTGTGCCCCGCCCCTGACGCGGATCAAGGCGATGTTCAACCTGGCACCTGTAATTTCGGAACCCTCCTACCGAAAACACGGAAGCTTCTAGATTGTTGCCACACCTTCGGCAAAACATCATCCGACCTGGAGACGTGACCGCCGCCCCGGCGCGGCCAACCCCATCCAGACGAGGCCATGCCATGCCCGCAAACGCTGATCACCCTACCCGTGAACTGCGCCATACCCTGCGCCAACTGCTGGCCCACAAGGTCAGCAACCCCGATGACAATCCGCACCTGTCCGGGGTGCGGTTCTTCTGTGCCACCGACGAGCACACCCGCCAGTTGATCGAGCGGGTCGAGCTGCTCGCCAGCGAAGCCTTCTTCGATGCCAAGGGCCGCGCCATCCCAGCCCGCATGCGCGAAGCCGCGGTGGACGGCGTGTGCATCCAGCAGAAACGCAAGGCCTGCGAAGACGAGACGGTGATCCGCATCGCACTGCCGGAAAAAGGCTACATCACCATCAGTACCGCCCGACTTTGACTCCTCGTCGCCGACAAGCCAGATCCCACAGGGTGAACACGGTCCTTGTGGGAGCCGACTTGCCGGCGATGGGCCGCAGAGCGGTCCCCTTGCAGCCAACGCAATAAACCCCGAAGCTTTTATCCCCCTGCGCTTCGGACACCCTCCCCCGATGGAACTGCACATCCGCCTCGAAGGCCGCAAAGGCCTGGCCGAACAGCTCTACCAGCAACTGCGCGCCGGTATTGACAGCGGCCACCTGGCCGCCGGCACCCAGCTGCCACCCACGCGTCTCTTGGCCGAACAACTGGGGGTTTCGCGCAAGACCGTGGCCGAAGCCTATTCGCGCCTGACCTATGACAACCTGCTCAGCGGCGTGGTCGGTCGCGGCACGTTCATCACCCCGCGCCACACGCCGCGCCAGAGCGACTGCGACAACATCCCGCTGGCCGCCGCCGACACCCTCGAACGCTGGCGCCAGCGCGCCACGGTGCTGGGCCGGCGGGCGCTGGACGCACCGTCGCGCTATGACTTCATCGGCGGCGCCTCGAGCAAGGCGCAGTTCCCCTACGACCACTGGCGCAGTTGCATGAACTACGCCCTGCGCCGCAGCCAGCGCCACCCCGACCGGCAGTTTTCCGCCCAGGGCCTGCCGGAGCTGCGCGAGGCCATCGCCCACCAGATCGCCTTCACCCGCGGCATCCAGTGCGCGGCCAGCGATGTGCTGGTGTGCAATGGCGCCCAGCAGGCCTTGGACCTGATCGTCCGGGTACTGGTCGAACCCGGCTGCAAGGTGGCCATGGAGGACCCGGGCTACCCACCGGCACGCCAACTATTCCTGGCCCTCGGCGCGCGCCTGCAGTCGGTGCCGGTGGACGACCAGGGGCTGTGCGTCGAGCAGATCGAGGACGGCACCCGGCTGATCTACGTGACACCCTCGCACCAGTTTCCGCTGGGCATGCCCATGGCCGAGCCACGGCGCCAGGCGCTGCTGGCGCGGGCCGCGGAGCTTGGCGCGCTGATCATCGAGGACGACTACGACTGCGAGTTCCGCTACCAGGGGCCGGCCGCCGAAGCCCTGCAGCGCCTGGATCGACATGGCCTGGTGGCCTATGTCGGGACCTTCTCCAAGACCCTGCTGCCGGAACTGCGCCTGGGTTACGCGGTGCTGCCGCCGACCGTGCTGCAGGCCGCCTGCGTGGCCAAGCACCTGAGCGACTGGCACAGCCCTAGCCTGCAGCAGTGGGCGCTGGCGCGGTTCATCAGCGAAGGTCACCTGAACAAGCACATCCGCCGTTGCCACGAGGTGTACAGCGCCCGCCGCGAACGGATCCTGGCACGCCTGGGTGGCGACCTGGCGCCGTGGTTCGACGCGGTGCCGGCCAGCGCCGGCTTTCACCTGAGCGCGCTGGCCAAGCCCGGGGTGGACGTCGAGCTGCTGATCAACCTGGCGCGCAAGGTGGAGGTCGGTCTTTACTCCCTGGCGCCATTCTTCAGCGAAGCGCCGGTCAGGCCAGGCCTGTTGTTCGGCTTCGGTGCCATCGAACTGCTGGACATCGACCCGGCACTGGACCGGGTCGGCGATACCCTGCAACGCCTCAGTTGAGCGCCGCCGCAGGCGCTCGCCGCTCACCGGCGATGGCCCGGGCATAACCGTTGGGGGCGAAACGCACGGTCACCAGCAGCATCGCCAGCACCGTGCAGGTCAGCAGGGTCCAGGACGCCTGGAAGTCGCCGCTGACATCACGCAGCCAGCCGGTGATGTACGGCACGATACCGGTGATGATGAAACCCACGCCCTGGACAAAAGCCGCCAAGCTGCCGGCTTCACCGGGCGTGCGCAGGTGCTCCAGGGTCAGCGTCAGGCTCAGGCTGAAGCACGCGCCCAGACCCAGGCCGATCAGCGCCACCCACAGGCCCATGGCGCTGGTCGGCGCCAGCAGCAAGCCAAGAAAGCCCGCCAGCTGGATGAGCAAGGCCAGCCACAGCCCCGGCCGGCGATCGGCCAGGCGCCGCAGCAGCAACGGCAGGCCCAGGGCGCCGCAGACCTGGAAGATGGTCATCAACCCGACTAGCTCGCCGCCACTCTGGGCCGTGCCGCCGTGCTCCAGGTGATAGGCCGGCAACCAGGCGACCATGCTCGTGTAGCCGCCGTTGATCAGCCCGAAGTAGAGCGCCAGCAGCCAGGCCCGACGGTTGCCGAACCAGTGCCCGCCGCCGCCACCGGCCAGGGACGGCGTGTCCTGGCGCGGGCGCAGGGCGACCCACGCCACGATAGCCAGCAGCGCCGGCAGCGCCCACAGGCCAAGGCCGAACTGCCAATGGCCAAAGTGCGCGGTGATCGATGGGCCCAACACCGCCGCCAGGCCACCGCCACTCATCAACGCCGCCGAATACAGCCCCATGGTCGCTGCCAGGCGGCCGGGGAACCAGCGGTTGACCAAGCCTGGCATCATGCCCTGCACCACGGCGACGCCCAGCCCGGCGACCACCGCGCTTGCGATCAGCGCCCAGGCGCTGTCCAGTTGCAGGCGCCACAGACATGCCAGGGCGATGGCCGCCAGCCCCGCCAGCATGCCGCCATGCTCGCTCAACCAGCGCCGCAGCCAGGGTTGCAGGAGCGGCACCAGGCCCATGCACAGCACCGGCAACGCGGTCAGCAGCGCCGCCTGCTGGTAGCCGAGGCCAGTGCTATGGCGCATCGGTTCGAGCAGCGGGCCGATGCTGGTGAGGATCGGCCGTAGGTTCAACGCCAGCAGCACTACCAGCAACAGGTTCAACGTGCCTCTCATGCTTCGCCGACCTGCTGCCATTCACGGTACAGGCCGCTTTCACCCGCCGGTTTCAGCGGGCGCAGGGGCAGGCTCTGCTGCCGAGGCGGGCGGGCCATCTGCGCATACACCGCGGCGGTGGACAACCCATAGGGCTCGCCCTCGTCGTTGTCATAGGCGAACCAGGCGCGCTCGATGCCGCACAGGTGCATGGCGGCCAGGCACATCGGGCACGGATGGCCGCTGGCGTAGATCTCGGCGCCGTCCAGGCGCGCCCGGCCGAGCACCTGGGCGGCCTGGCGGATGGCCTGCATCTCGGCGTGGCTGGTCGGGTCCTGGGTACTGTGGATCTCGTTGACGGCACGGGCGATCACCTGCCCCTGATGGACCAGCACGGCGCCGAAGGGGCGGCCACCGGCCTGGATATTGGCGCGGGCAAGCTCAAGGGCCTCGCGCATGAATCGATCTGCGGACATGAAGCGGTTCTCAGGTGTTGACCCGCCCATTATCCCGACTCGACCGCCCTGGCAGAAATGAAGAGATTGGATGCCTGTCAGTGCTCATCCGAATGACCGATTGGCCTCCTGGCAAAGCGCGGGATTGGCTATTCGGTGCGGCGCGGCCTGGCGCTAAGGTAGTGCCACTTACCTCTTGCCGACCTGGAGTCTCACCATGCACGACCGTATCGAATGGGCCAAACACTCGCCGGAAGCCTACAAGGCCATGATCGGCCTCGAACAGGCGCTGGTCGCCTCGGGCCTGGAGCACTCGCTGCTCGAGCTGATCCGCCTGCGCGCCTCGCAGATCAATGGCTGCGCCTATTGCGTCAACATGCACGCCAACGATGCGCGCAAGGCCGGCGAAACCGAGGCGCGCCTGCAGACCCTGAGCGTCTGGCGCGAGACACGCTACTTCAGCGAGCGCGAGCGGGCCGCCCTGGCCTGGGTCGAGAGCCTGACCCGCCTGGCCGAGCGTGGCGCGCCGCAGGACGAGTACCAGGCGCTGCTGGAGCACTTCAGCGCCAAGGAGGTCGCCAACCTGACCCTGGCCATCGCCACCATCAATGCCTGGAACCGTTTCGGCGTAGGCTTTGCGATGGTGCCGGCATAAGCCGCCAACGACGCCCGCGCCTGCCCCTTGGGTGGGAGCGGATGGGCATGCGCTGTCAATCCTGTCGCAGATGCTCCACCAGCCGACGCAACATGGCATCGCATCCCTGTAGCTGCTCGAGACTGACAAACTCGTCGGGCTTGTGCCCCTGCTCCATGCTCCCCGGCCCGCACACCACGGTGGGGATGCCGGCCTGGTCGAACAAGCCGCCCTCGGTGCCGAAGGCCACCGTGCCAAAGTCGCTCGAACCACTGATCAAGGCCACCAGGCGCGCTGCCTCGCTGTCGGCAGGCGTGGCCAGGCCAGGGTAGGCACTCAACGGTCGCAGGCGGATATCGCTCGCCCCACTCACCGCGCGCATGCGCGGCAGCAACTGTGTCTCGGCGTAGTCCTGCAGCCGATCAGTCACGACCTGCGCCTCGAAGCCGGGCAAGGCACGCACCTCGAAATCGAACTCGCATTCGGCGGGGACAATGTTCAGGGCACGACCGCCCTTGATCACACCGGTCTGTACTGTGGAGAACGGCGGGTCGAAGCGCTCGTCGTGGTACTCGGGACGCGCCAGGTCGTCACCGATCTCGCCCAGCTTGCCGATCAGCCGCGCCGCGTACTCGATGGCGTTGACGCCGTAGGGGGCATAGGCCGAGTGGCAAGCGGCGCCATGTACCTGGCAACGCATGGCCAGCTTGCCCTTGTGGCCTAGCACCGGCTTGAGTTCGGTGGGCTCACCGATCAGGCACAGCCGCGGCTTGTGCGGGCGCTGCGCCAGGGCGGCGAGCATCGAGCGCACGCCCAGGCAGCCGACTTCTTCGTCATAGGAAAACGCCAGGTGCACCGGCAGCTTCAGCGGCTGAGCGAGTAACGCCGGCACCGTCGCCAGCACCGAGGCGATGAAGCCCTTCATGTCGGCCGTGCCGCGACCGTACAGGCGCCCTTCGCGCTCAGTCAGCCGGAACGGTTCGACGCTCCAGGCCTGGCCCTCCACCGGCACCACATCGGTATGCCCGGAGAGCACCACGCCGCCACGGTCGTCGGGGCCGATGGTGGCGAACAGATTGGCCTTGGTGCCCTCTTCGTTGTGGAACAGCTCGCTGGCGACACCAAGCCCAGCCAAGTAGTCGCGGATGAAGGCGATCAGCTCAAGGTTGGAATCGCGGCTGACGGTGGCGAACCCGACCAACCGCTCCAACAGCGCACGGCTGGAAACCTCATTCATCGCCCGGCACTCCGTAGCTCGGCGCGGCGGTCGGGTTCAGGGCGCGGGTCACATAGTCCTGCATCTGCGGGCGGTAGGCCTGCCAGAGGTTGTCCAGCTCGGCGATGGGATCGTGCTCGGTCCAGTCCACGCGCAGGTCCACCAGCGGCCAGGTCAGCTCGCCGGCGATCTTCAACGCCGCCGAGTGTACCGGCCCCGCCTCGCCACCGGCGGCCATGGCCGCGTGCATCGCCGCCAGCAGGCGGTCGGCCAGGTGGCCGCCGGCCTGTTCGAACGCAGCCACCATGGCCTCGATCACCGCCCGCGACGACAGCAGGTTGCCGGCCGCGGCGCATTGTTCGCCGGCCACGGCGTTGTGCACGCCCAGGGCCTCCTTGCCGGTGAACAACGCTACCTGGCCCTGGCTGTCGATCACCGTGACCTGGCGATACTCGCTCCAGCCATTGGCGCTCAGCACCCGGTCCAGTGCCGCGGCGGGCGGCAGCCGGCCCTGCTCGAGGGCGTCGAGGATCTGCGGGCCCAGGGCCGGCAGGGTGATGTTCTGGGTGGCCACGGCACCGACCCCGGCCCGCACCCATGGGCAGCGGGCGCCGACGGCGATGCTCGATGAACTGATGGCGATGCCGACCTGGCCGGTTTCCTGGCAGCGGCCGATGATGGAGAAGGTCATGGTGCAGCTCCTGTGTTGGGGTTACCGGCATTCTCGGTGGGCCCCGGGAGCTGCGAAACCAACATTTTCCTCGGCACTGGGCAGGAAAAAACTAAGGCCGCTCCACAGGGTCCTGCGCAATCCCTAGAAACCGCTGCAGCCCATTGCCAGCAGAGCCTTCGCCAATTTATCGGCAAGCCCCAACTAAATACTATTTTCGCGATTTCCCGCCCATCCCTAGTCTGGCCCCAGGCAAAGGCGGTCCCCACCGACCTGAACAAGAACGCCGCTGAAGAAGGGCTGGGACATGACACTGAACAACATCGAAATCGACACCCTCGTGGTCGGCGCCGGCCAGGCCGGCGTGGCCATGAGCGAACACCTGAGCAAGCTCGGCGTGCCACACCTGGTGCTGGAGCGCAAGCGCATCGCCGAGGCCTGGCGCACCGGACGCTGGGATTCGCTGGTGGCCAACGGGCCGGTCTGGCACGACCGCTTCCCGGGCCTGGAATTCGACCTCGACGCCGACGCCTTCGCCGGCAAGGACCAGGTCGCCGACTACTTCGAGCAGTACGTGCGCAAGTACAACCTGCCGGTACGCACCGGGGTCGAGGTGAGGAAGGTGGTGCGCAACGCCGACCGCCCGGGCTTCACCATCGACACCAACCAGGGCGTTATCCGCGCCAACCGCGTGGTGGCCGCCACCGGCCCGTTCCAGCGCCCGGTGATCCCGGCCATCGCGCCAAAGGACGAAGGCCTGCACCAGATCCACTCCGCCGCCTACTTCAACCCGCAGCAACTGCCTGAGGGCGCGGTGCTGGTGGTCGGCGCCGGCTCTTCCGGGGTGCAGATCGCCGAGGAACTGATGCGTGCCGGGCGCCAGGTGTACCTGTCGGTCGGCGCCCATGACCGTCCGCCGCGCAGCTACCGCAACCGCGATTTCTGCTGGTGGCTGGGCGTGCTCGGCGAGTGGGACGCGGAGATCGCCAAGCCCGGCCGCGAGCACGTGACCATCGCCGTGTCCGGCGCCCGCGGCGGCCACACCGTGGACTTTCGCGCCCTCGCCCACCAGGGCATGACCCTGGTCGGCCTGACCCAGTCGTTCGAGGGCGGCGTGGCCCGTTTCCAGGACAACCTGGCCGAGAACATCAACCGCGGCGACGAGAACTACCTGGCCCTGCTGGACGCCGCCGACGCCTATATCGAACGCAACGGTCTGGACCTGCCGGAGGAGCCCGAGGCCCGCAAGCGCCTGCCCGACCCGGCCTGCGTCAGCCAGCCGCTGCTGGAACTCAACCTCGCCGAGGCCAACGTCAGGAGCATCATCTGGGCCACCGGCTATGGCGTGGATTTCAGCTGGTTGCAGGTGGACGCCTTCGACGCCAACGGCAAGCCGCAACACCAACGCGGCGTGTCGAAGGAGCCGGGCGTGTACTTCCTCGGCCTGCCCTGGCTGTCGCGCCGCGGCTCGTCATTCATCTGGGGCGTGTGGCACGACGCCAAGCACGTCGCCGGCCACATCGCCACCCAGCGCACCTACCTGGCCTACCGCGACCGCGAGCAGCGCGCGGCGGATGAGCAGCAACCCTCGATCAGCAACGTCAGCACCTTCGGAGCCCTCTGATGCCTACCCACACTCGCATCCGCATGTTCAACACCAAGGCCACCTACCCCAACCAGACCCTGGACAACGACCTGTGCCAGGCTGTGCGGGCCGGCAACACCATCTACGTGCGCGGTCAGGTCGGCACCGACTTCGAAGGCCGGCTGGTGGGCCTGGGCGACCCACGGGCCCAGGCCGAGCAGGCGATGAAGAACGTCAAGCAGCTGCTCGAAGAAGCGGGCTCGGACCTGTCGCATATCGTCAAGACCACCACCTACATCACCGACCCGCGCTTCCGCGAGCCGGTGTACAAGGAAGTGGGCAAGTGGCTCAAGGGGGTGTTCCCGATTTCCACCGGGTTGGTGGTGGCGGGGTTGGCCCAGGCTGAGTGGCTGATGGAAATCGACGTGATCGCGGTGGTGCCGGATCAGCCGTGATCCCCTGAAAAAGCAATCGCCGGCAAGCCGGCTCCCACAGGGATCGCGCAGATCCTGTGGGTGCCAGCTTGCCGGCGATTGGAGTCAACGCTTTGTTATTGTCGGGCGCCGCGCTCGACGCCGCCCATCTGCCCGAACCGCCCGGCCTGGAAATCATCGAACGACTCGGCGATTTCCGCCTGGCTGTTCATCACGAACGGCCCGTAGCCAACGATGGGTTCGTCGATCGGCTCGCCGCTGAGCAGCAGCACGCTGACCTCCTCCAGCGCCTCGAGGCGCACATCGCTGCCATCGCGCTCCAGCAGCACCAGGCTGGCCGGGCCGGCCTCGCGCTCGTCGTTGACCCGCAGGTTGCCGCGCAGCACCACCAGCGCGGCATTGCGCCCGGCGGCCAAGGGCAGTTGCAGTGTCGCGCCGGCCTTCAGCCGCAGGTCCCAGACGTCCATCTCGGTGAAGGTGCGCGCCGGCCCCTGATGATTCAGGTAGCGTCCGGCAATCACCCGCAGGCTGCCCGCCTCGCCTGCCAGCGCCACCACGGGAATGTCGTTGGCCAACAGCGTCTGGTAACCCGCCGCGGCACGCTTGTCCTTGGCCGGCAGGTTGACCCACAGTTGCACCATCTCCAGGGTGCCGCCACTACGGGCAAAGGCCGGGGAATGGAACTCCTCGTGGATGATGCCGCCCCCGGCGGTCATCCATTGCACATCGCCCGGACCGATCAGGCCGCCGGCGCCGGTGGAGTCACGGTGCTCCAGTTCGCCCTGGTAGACGATGGTCACCGTCTCGAAGCCGCGATGCGGATGCTGGCCGACGCCACGCCTGGCCGTGGTCGGGGTGAAGTCGTGGGGGCCGGCGTAGTCCAGCAGCAGAAACGGGCTGATGTGCCGGGCCTGGTGGTCGTAGGTGAACAGGCTGCGCACCGGGAAGCCGTCGCCCACCCAGTGAGCGTGGGGGCTGCGGTGGATACCCTGGATGTTTTTCATGAGAAGCCTCCTGTTTGATGGCTATCACCTTACAGATGAGACTAATGATTCGGTAGGCAGCAAAAACAGCACTGCTCGTTCCACAAACGGAACAATCAAAGGCATCGCGGGGCAAGCGCGCTCCCACAAGGCCAACGTACATGGGCCTTGTGGGAGCGGGCTTGCCCCGCGATTGGCTTCAACGGACGATCAGGCGATCGCCGCGTCCACCAGCACCTGGGCTTCGGCCACCAAGCGCTTAAGGTGCGCCTCGTCGATGAAGCTCTCGGCGTAGATCTTGTAGATGTCCTCGGTGCCCGAAGGACGGGCGGCGAACCAGCCGTTCTCGGTCATCACCTTCAGGCCGCCGATGGCCTGGTTGTTGCCCGGCGCATGGCTGAGGATCTGCTGGATCGGTTCGCCAGCCAGCTCGGTGGACTTGACCTGCTCCGGCGCCAGCTTGCTCAGCAGCGCCTTCTGCCGTGCATCGGCCTTGGCCTCGACACGGGTGGCGTACGGCTTGCCCAGCTTGGCGGTGAGGTCGGCGTAGATCTGGCTCGGGTTGCGCCCAGTGCGGGCGGTCATTTCGGCCGCCAGCAGCGCCGGGATCAGGCCGTCCTTGTCGGTGGCCCAGACGCTGCCGTCCTTGCGCAGGAACGAGGCGCCGGCGCTCTCTTCGCCGCCAAAGCCCAGCGAGCCGTCGAACAGGCCCTGGGCGAAGAACTTGAAGCCCACCGGCACTTCGTACAGGTCACGGCCCAGCGCGGCGGTGACCCGGTCGATCAGGCCACTGGAGACCACGGTCTTGCCCACGGCCGCGTCGCTGCGCCATTGCGGGCGGTTGCGGTACAGGTAGTCGATGGCCACGGCCAGGTAGTTGTTCGGTTGCAGCAGGCCATCGGCAGTGACGATGCCGTGACGGTCGTGGTCGGGGTCGCAGGCGAAAGCCACGTCGAAGCGCTCGCGCAGGCCGATCAGGCCCTGCATGGCGTACGGCGAGGATGGGTCCATGCGGATCTGGCCGTCCCAGTCGACGGTCATGAAGCGGAAGGTCGGGTCGACCTCGGTGTTCACCACTTCCAGGTTCAGCTGGTAGCGCTCGGCGATGGCCGACCAGTAGCGCACCCCGGCGCCGCCCAGTGGATCGACGCCCAGGCGCAAGTTGGCGCCACGGATTACCTCGAAGTCGATGACGTTTTCCAGGTCGGCGACGTAGCTGCTGACGTAGTCGTGACGCTGGGTGGTGGGTGCCGCCAGCGCCTGCTTGTAGTCCATGCGCTTGACACCGGCCAGGTTCGCCGCCAGCAGCTCGTTGGCCTTGGCCTCGATCCACTTGGTCACGTCGCTGTCGGCCGGGCCGCCGTTGGGCGGGTTGTACTTGAAGCCGCCGCTCTGCGGCGGGTTGTGCGACGGTGTGATGACGATGCCGTCGGCGAGGCCCTGCTGGCGGCCACGGTTGTAGCAGAGGATAGCGTGGGACACCGCCGGGGTCGGGGTGTACTCGTCATCCTGGCTCAGCATCACCTGCACGCCGTTGGCGGCCAGCACTTCCAGGGCGCTGGCCGCGGCCGGCGCCGACAGCGCGTGGGTGTCGGCGCCGATGAACAGTGGGCCATCGATGCCCTTTTCCTGGCGATACAGGCAGATAGCCTGGGTGATCGCCAGCACGTGGTACTCGTTGAAGCTCAGATCGAACGACGTGCCGCGGTGGCCCGAGGTGCCGAAGGCCACGCGCTGGGCCGCAACCGCGGCGTCGGGACGGCCGGTGTAGTAGGCGGTCAACAGGCGGGGAATATCGACCAGCACGCTTGCCGGAGCCGGCTTGCCTGCCAAAGGACTGAGCGTCATGCGGAACCTCGAAATCAACAGAAGTAGGTGTTGGAACGCGCAGTGTACTGGGAGTTTCAGCGCCAGGCGATGGCGGCGTTCACCCCAGTTGCCACCAGCTGGGGAACATCTGCCGCACCCGGGGCTCGGCGAAGCGTTCGTCGATCAGCATCAGCACGCCACGGTCCTGGTCGCCGCGGATCACCCGGCCGGCGGCCTGGATCACCTTGCGCACGCCCGGGTACAGGTACGCGTAGTCGAAACCGGCGCCGAACTGGCGGCCCAGGCGCTGCTTGAACTGCTCGTTGACCGGGTTGACCTGGGGCAGCCCGAGGGTGGCGACGAAGGCGCCGATCAGGCGCGTGCCGGGCAGGTCCACGCCCTCGCCGAAGGCGCCGCCGAGCACGGCGAAGCCCACCCCCTGCCCGTGCTCCACGAACCGCGCCAGGAAAGCCTCGCGCCCGGCCTCGTCCATGCCGGGCTCTTGGCACCAGATCGGCAGTACCGGATAGCGCTCGGCCAGCAGTCGCGCCACCTGCTCCAGGTATTCGAAACTGCTGAAAAAGGCCAGGTAGTTGCCCGGCTGGCGGGTGAACTGGGCGGCGATGAGTTCGACAATCGGCGCAAGCGACGCCTGGCGCTGCTGGTAGCGGGTGGACACCTCGCTGACGATGTGCACCTGCAACTGCTCGGCGCGGAACGGCGCGGCGACCTCCAGCCAGGCCGTGTCGGCGGGCATGCCCAGCAGGTCGCTGTAGAAGTGCCGCGGATTGAGCGTGGCGGAAAACAGCGTGACGCTGCGCGCCGCGCTCATGCGCGGCCCCAGCAGCCGCGCCGGCACCACGTTGCGCAGGCACAACGTGGCCAGGCACCGCCCCCGTGGGCCGTTGCGCGGGCTGATATCGAACAGGAAGTGCTCATCGAACAGCTCGGCGATGCGGCTGAACTGCAGGGCCTGGAAGAAGAACTCCAGCACCTTGGGCTCGACCTCGGCGGGCGCCTGGTTCATGCGTTCCTGGATCAGCCCGATGCATTGCTGCAGGGCACGCAGGAAGGCGTCCGGCAGTTGTTCGCTGGCTTGATACGGCGCCACCTGGGCCTTGTACAGCGCGTTCCACTGCCGGTTGAGTCGGTCGAGGGCACTGCCGAGTCCGGCCGGCTTGCTCTGGCGCAGTGCCAGCAACTGGCCCTGGTCAAGGCTGGCACTGTACATCTGCCGTCCCCGCTCCACCAGGTTGTGCGCCTCGTCCACCAGCACCGCCGTGCGCCATTGGTTGGCCTGGGCCAGGCCGAACAGCAGGGCATGAGCGTCGAAGTAGTAGTTGTAGTCGGCCACCAGCAGGTCGACCCAGCGCGCCATTTCCTGGGCCAGGTAATAGGGGCAGACCTGATGCGCCAGGGCCACCTCGCGCAGGTTGGCGCGGTCGAGCAGCGGCACCTGGGCGGCGGCTTCGCGGGCGGCCGGCAGCCGCTCGTAGAAGCCCCGCGCCAAGGGGCAGGACTCACCATGGCAGGCGTTCTCGGGGTGCTCGCAGGCCTTGTCGCGGGCGATCAGTTCGAGGCTGCGCAGCGCCGGCTGCGGCGACGCCCGGGTGATCTGGCGCAGTGCATCGAGGGCCAGGGCCCGGCCCGGGGTCTTGGCGGTGAGAAAGTAGAGCTTGTCCAACTGCTGCGGCACCACGGCCTTGAGCAGCGGAAACAGGGTGCCGAGGGTCTTGCCGATACCGGTGCTGGCCTGGGCCATCAGACAGCGGCCGGTGCTCACGGCCTTGTACAGCGTCTCGGCCAGTTGGCGCTGGCCCTGCCTGAATTCGGGATAGGGAAATGTCAACGCGCCAAGGTCCCGGTCCCGCTCGCTCAGCCGCTGCTCTTGCGCCTGCGCCCAGGCCAAAAAACGCTGGCACTGGGTCTCGAAGAAGCGCTTCAGGTCATCGGCTTGATAACCCTCGCTGATCAGCGTCTGGCCATCACTGTCGACATCGAGATAGACCAGCGCCACATCGATCGCCGGCAACTGCCGGGCCTGGCACAGCAACCAGGCGTAGACCTTGGCCTGGGCCCAGTGCAGTTGACGATGGTTGTCGGGCTGCCGGGCCAGGTCGCCGCGGTGGGTCTTGATTTCCTCCAGACGGTTGCGCGCCGGGTCGTAGCCATCGGCGCGGCCGCGTACCCGCAGCCCCTGGTACTCGCCCTCCAGCGCCACCTCCGACTCATAACCAGCGGCGCGCCGCGCCACCACCCGACGGTGCCCGGCGATGCCCTCCTGGGCGGTGGGCGACGGGGTGAAACGCAGGTCGAGGTCGCCGACCTTGGCGCTGAACTCACACAGTGCGCGCACGGCCACGGTGTAGCTCATACCGATACGCCCCCCTTCCAGCGCACATGGCACACCGCGACCGGCAGACCGTGGGCATGGCAGAACTCGAGCCAGCGCAGTTGGTTGTCCTGCAGGCGATCGCCCGGCCCCTTGACCTCAACCATGCGGTAACCGCCCTGCCCCGGCCAGAACTGGATCAGGTCAGGCATGCCGGCGCGGTTGGCGCGGATATCCTGCAGCAGGCGCAGGAAGCAGGCCTTCAGGTGCGCGGGCGGCAGGTAGTCGAGTGCCTGTTCGAGCAGCGCCTCATCGAGCATCTGCCAGAACACGAAAGGCGACTGCAGGCCCTTCTTGGCCTGGAAGCAGTCAAGGATGGCCTGGCGATGACTGCCATCGTCCAGGCGCCCGAGGCAGACGTCGAACAGCGCCGCGCGGCGCTGCTGGAAGTCGACGTCGTGCAAGTCCTGAGGCCCGCTCTGGAACGGGTGGAAGAACGCCCCCGGCACCGGGGCGAAGACCGCCTCCCAGCACAGCAGGCCGAACAGGCTGTTGAACAGGGAGTTCTCGACATAGTGAACACTGCCGCCTTCCTGCTCCAGGTGCTGACGCACCGCCTCTTCCACTCCCTGTGACGCAAGTTCCGTCGGCAGTTCCAGTTCGATCAGCATCACCGCCTCGCTGCGCCGGCGCGGCTGTGCCGGACCACCCAGCTTGCGCACCAGACGTGGCAGCAGGCGTTCCAGGGCCTGACGCTCCAGGGCGTTGGCGGGTGCCAGGGCCATATGCTGGGCCAAAGCGTGAGCCTGCGGCCATTGCTCGCTGCGCTCGTAGACCCGGACCTGGCGGATACGTGCCTCGGGGTGCGCGCACTCGGCGTAGATCCCCAGTGCCAAGTCCCAGTCCCCCAGGCGCTCGCATTGCTGGCCGAGGCTGAACAGCAGGCGCGCCCGGCGCCTGGCCAGCCAGGGGTTGCTGTCGTCGAATCCGTCCAGCGCCGCGAGCAGCTCGGCAGGCGCGGCGCCCTGCTCCAGGCGCTCGGCACACTGGTGCAGGGCGATGGCCAGATCGACCTCGGAGCGCTGGCGCAAGGCCCGCGAGTCGTCGCTGAACGCCACCTGTTCATAGCGGAACACGCCCAGGTCGGCCAGCACGAAGTCCGACCAGCTCTGGTAGAGGTTGCCGAAGAACAGCAGGCGCAGACGGTCGCACAACGGCTGTCGGCGCCAGTGCAGGATCCGCACCGGGAAACCGGGACACCACTGGGTCAGCGGGCCTGCCGGCAAGCCCAGGGCCTGCAACTGCTCCAGCAAGTCGCCCTTGCCAGCGCGCGGGCGGGGAAGCCGCCCTGCGAAGCATGTCGCCAGCTCGTCCTTGCGCAGCAACGCCCACAGTTGCTCCACCGTCACTGGCGCATCGTCGACCACCCAGCCCAGCACCTGCAACGGCGCCAGAGCCGCCTCGGTTTCTCCGATCTCGGCATAGGCGAGCTTGTCGCTGCGAAACAGCTCGCCCTTGCGCATGACCATGCGCACCAGCACAGCCTGGCTGGGTACCGGCAGTTGGCTGAAAACCTGGATGAATCCATGCTCATCGCGGTCCAGCAGGTCGGCATAACGCTGCCCGACCCAGCTCAGGACCTGGCGAAAGTTGTGCAGGTAGTACAGGGGATCATCGACGGAGTGGGCGATCACGGTGCAAGTCGGGTGTGATGAACAAGCACTGGTTATACATACAGACCGCAGTCGTGGGCAAGCGCGCTGGATCGACGGTCACGCGATCAGTACTCGTGCTCGCCACGACAACAGGACTAATCGACCGCGCGCAATGGCGCAAAGCCGCCGCTCGGGCTGGCTGACAGGGGCCGCAACCACTGATCGCGCCGGCCCAACAGCTGGAACAGGCGCCGGGCGTGGAGGCTGAGCGTGCCAGCATACACCCCCCGCAGTTGCGTGAGCTGCAGGCCACTGGTTTCAACCAGCCACTGGCTAACCGGTTCCGGGCAAGGGAGCCCCTGCAAGGCGCGGTGCAGATACGGCAGCGCGACACGCATCCCTGGATGACAGCGCAGCACAAAGGTCTCTAAGTTGTGCCCCTGCGCCTCGAACGGGGTGAACAGCTGGCAGACCAGTTGCGCCTCGTTCACGTCATAGGCGCCAGCCAGGCGTGCCTGTGCCTCGCTGCGCAAGGCCCGCCCCTGTGGCCAGGCAACCGACGGTTGGCCAAAACGCTGGAAGAACGCCTGCGTGCCTTCGCGATAGCTGCGCTGATTCAGGTACTGCGCCTTGAGCCCATGCAGGTGGGCCAACGGCAAGGGATCGAACAGCCCTGACGGCCCCTGGGCGTGCCTGCCCATGGCGTCCTGCCGGCCGAGCATGCGGTCCAGCAGCTCACCGTCGTCCGGGTGGCGCAACAGGTCCTCAACCATCACCAGCCGCGGCTCGCCGCCAGGCTGGCGCAGCACGGGTGAAGTCGGCGGTTGCCAGGGATCGGCCAGCACCTTGCCTAACTGCTCGAGGCCCGCTGCCAGCACATTGTGGGGCGTCAGGGCGTGGGCCACTTCCACGGTATGGCGCAGGCAGCGCCGCCCCCAGGCCAGCAGGCGATGGCGTTGGGCGAACGGCTCGGCGCTGATCAGGATCTGCTCGCCGGCCTCCTCCATCAGTGCCTGGCCCAAGCCGTTAGCCAGCTCCAGGTAACCCCTGGCACCGAGCAGCGCGTCCGGCTGACCGCCGACCAGATGACCGAACAGCAGCCAGGCGTTGCCCGTCTCGGTCAGTTGTTCGGCCGAGCAGGCCTGGCGAGCGCCGAACAGGCCGAGCCGCCCGCCATCCGCACGCAGTAGCTCTACCCGCGGGTCGTCGTGCAGGAACAGCGCGCTGAAACAGCGGTCGTGAAGGGCAAGGGCGGTGTCGTCGAGGGTTGGCAAACGGGCCGCCAGCACCCGCAGGCGGAAGGTGGCACCATGGCGCAGGGCGATGCTCAACTGCGCGGCGCGCAGGCAGGCCAGCAGGTGCGCGCTGCGTCGGTCAACGCCGTGCAGCACCAGCACCCGGACGTTACCGACGTATTCCTGGCCGCCGGCGACGACCAGCAATCGCTGGACCAGCAGCTGCACCGAGGCGCGCTGGGCCTGGGTCATGTGCTCCAGCAGGCGCTGCAGGACTTGCTGGTAGACATAATGCATGGCTTGGTCGTGAGTCTCGGTCATGCTATCGCTCCATCTCCCTGACGGCTTCGAGTTGAAGTCCGATTCTGGCAGATGAATAGCAAACCGAGCTTGAAGGAAACCTCCCAAACCCCAGTAGGACATTTAGCAAAAACTGGCTGATGTCTCAGCCCTGCAGGCTGCACGCTCCCCTGCGGGAGCGTGAATATCCTGAGAGCTTCTTCATCGCCCGATCAGTGCGCCCCCATGTCCAGCACCACCCGCCCACCACACGGACACTCGTCCATGTGCCGGTGCGCCTCGACCACCTGCTCGAACGGATACACCTTGATGATCTGCGGCGTCAGCAGTTGGTCGGCGGTGAACTGGTTGATGTCGCGCAACGCACGCTGCAGGGCCACCTGGTCCTGGGCGATGCCCAGCTCCGGCTTGCCGGTGAAGTTGCCGATGCAGTGCACATGGAACTGGATGTTTTTCTGGAACGCCGCGCAGGCCGGGAACGGCGTCTGGTTGCCGCCCTGCAGGCCGTACAGCACCAGGCTGCCACGCGGTGCCAGGACATCGCCGAGCAGTGACATCTGTGGGCCACCCATGCCGTCAAGGACCATGTCCACGCCACGCCCATCGGTGTACTTGCCGATCTGCATCAGCAGGTCCTGTTCCTCGGTGACGATCACCTTGTCCGCGCCCAGCCCCAGCAGGTACTCGCGCTGCTCGGGCTCCTTGGTGGCGGCGATCACCTTCAACCCCAGGGCCTTGCCCAGTTGCACGAAGGCCGGCCCCGCGCAGTGGCTGGCATCGGTGACCAGCGCGGTCTGCCCGGCCTTGGCCCGGGCCAGGTCGACGTAGGCGAAATAGGCGATCAGCAGGGGCGTGTAGTGCACGCTGGCCTCAATCGGGGTCAGCACATCCGGGTAACGGGTGATGGCGCTGCGCGGGAGGACGATCACGTCGCCGTAAACCGGGTGGTCGTTGGCGCTGGTGGCCGGGAAGCTGGCGACCCGGTCGCCCACCGCGATATCGTCCACACCCTCGCCCACCGCGGTGACCACGCCGGCCATCTCATGGCCGATACCGGCCGGCAGCCGCGCCTGGGACGGCGCCAGGTTCTGCCGCCAGAGCACGTCGTACCAGCTGACGCCGATCGCCTCGACGCGGATCTGCACCTCGCCGGCAGCCGGGGACGGTTCGGCCTGCTCCTCGCATCGGAGCACATCGGCCTGGCCGAACTTGTGGAAACGGATCATGCGGGACATCGCATACCTCGCCTGTGTGAATCTCGTATTACCACGGACTTTATCCGGGCTTTCACGGTTGGACCATCAGTGGCTGTTAATAGTCGACATGCCTGTCATTGATTGGGCCCCTGACAAATCTGTGCATTGGCACCCGGAAATCGGTGCAGGGTACCAGCCTTTGGCCTTAAGATTCACCCCTGCCCCACTTCTGGCGAGCCGCATCGAATGAATCGTAACGACTTGCGTCGCGTAGACCTCAACCTGTTGATCGTGTTCGAAACGCTCATGCACGAACGCAGCGTTACCCGCGCCGCCGAGAAACTGTTCCTCGGCCAGCCGGCGATCAGCGCCGCGCTTTCGCGCCTGCGCAACCTGTTTGACGACCCGCTGTTCGTGCGCACCGGCCGCAGCATGGAACCGTCGGCACGGGCCCACGAAATCTTCGCCCTGCTGTCGCCGGCGCTGGACTCGATCTCCACCGCCGTCAGCCGCGCCGCCGAGTTCGACCCGGCGACCAGCAACGCGGTGTTCCGCATCGGTCTGTCGGACGACGCCGAATTCGCCCTGCTGCCGCAGCTGCTCAAGCGCATCCGCGCCGAAGCCCCCGGCATCGTCCTGGTGGTGCGCCGGGTCAACTACCTGCTGATGCCCACCCTGCTGGCCTCGGGCGAGATCTCGGTGGGCGTGAGCTACACCAGTGAACTCCCCGCCAACGCCAAGCGCAAGGTGCTGCGCCGCAGCATGCCCAAGCTGCTACGCGCCGACAGCATGCCCGGCAGCATCACCCTGGATGACTTCTGCGCCCGCCCCCATGCCCTGGTGTCATTCGCCGGCGACCTCTCGGGGTTCATCGACGAGGCGCTGGACGAGATCGGCCGCAAGCGTCATGTGGTGCTGGCGGTGCCGCAGTTCAACGGATTGGGGAGTTTGCTGGCGGGGACCGATATCGTCGCCACGGTGCCGGACTACACCGCCGATGCGCTGACCGCGGCGGGTGGGTTGCGCGCGGAAGACCTGCCGCTGGAGGTGCGCAGCTTCGAGCTGCACATGGCCTGGCGCGGGGCGCAGGACAATGACCCGGCGGAACGGTGGTTACGCTCGCGGATTCAGATGTTTTTCGGCGACCCCGACAGTCTCTGACCGAGTTCCCCCAAGCGCCATAAAGCCTTTAAATTCATATAGTTAGAAATATTCTCCATCCATAGCCATCCGTCAGAATCCACTCAATTCCAGCTTGACTGGGGGTATCTCGGGGGTACATCAAGCCCAGATTAAAAAAGATATCCCCACACCATGCCCCCCGACAAACCACCTCCTTTCCTTCCAAAGCTCAGCGATGCCTTCATCCGTTCGCTGACCACACCAGGAAAGTACGCCGATGGCGACGTACCGGGTCTGTATCTACAGGTGCTTGCCTCGCTCAAGCCTGGCAAGTCACCCTCCCGGCACTGGCGACTGAAGTACCGTCTTCGCGGCAAGGAAAACGTATTCGTGATCGGCAGGTATCCGGATGTGGGCTTGAAGGAAGCCCGTGAGCTCGCCCGGACAGCGCGCAATAGCGTGGCCAATCACATCGACCCACTCAAAGCAAAAAAAGCCAAGATCGAGGCACAATGGCTCAACGAGGCGCGTACGTTTGCCTACGTGGCCGAAGAGTGGATGAATTTCAAATCTCCGGATTTGGTCAGCAAGTCCATTGCAGGGTTTCGCGGCGCACTGCGCAATCACATCTTGCCGGCCATCGGCGAAAAACCAGTCACCGAGATCAGACTTGAACACATCACTTCGATCATCAATACGCTGCGCCGTGCTCGGACGATGGCCATGGCCAAGCGCGTTCGCACCATCATTCGCGCCGTACTCGGCTTCGCTGAAGGCAGGGGCTGGGTGGAACGCAACGTGGCGCTGAGCAACACCGAGGAGCTCAAGATCCGCCACGTAGTCACCAGCAATCCAGCGATCGAACGACCGGCAGATTTGGGTCAGTTCCTGTTGCGCCTGGATGAACTAGATGCGAGCAGCGTGACCACCGCAATGCGCCTGCTGGTGATGCTGCCAGTGCGCCCGGGCGAACTTGTCAAAATGCGCTGGGAGGATGTCGATCTGATCAGCGCCGACTGGCGCTACGTGGTCAGCAAGACGCGGCACCTAGACAAGAGCAATCCACGGCCAGCATGACACGATCATCAATGGCGCCAGCAGTATCATGGCCTTGCCCGTTACGGCGTTCTAAGTCGCACTGCCAGCGTCCGGGTCGCCCTGCCTCAGGGCAACCCGGACGCTGGCAATTTCCACTCCAAGCACGCCTCAGAACTGCTCGGGCGACATTTTATACAAGCTCTGGCTACCCGCTTTGATGCTGTCCTCCAGAGCCTGGGTACGAGGCAACAACCGCTGGAAAAAGAACTCCGCGCACGCCAGCTTGGCGCCATGGAAAGCCGGATCCTCGGCCTGCAGCGCCTGCGCGGTGTTGGCCATGCGCGCCCACATGTAGGCGTAGGCGGTCAGGCCGAACAGGTGCAGGTACTCCACCGCCGAGGCGTTGACCAGGTTCGGTTCGTCACTTGCCTGTACCTGCAGCCATTGGCTGACGCGCTCCAGGCGCACCAGTGCTGCCAACAGCGCTTCCCGGTGCAGCGGAGCATCGACGCACCAGGCACGGATTTCCGCTGCCAGGCCAGCCAAGGCCTGGCGGCCGTCGGCCAGCACCTTGCGCCCGAGCAGGTCGAGCGCCTGGATGCCGTTGGTGCCCTCGTAGATCTGCGCGATGCGCACGTCCCGCACTCGCTGCTCCTGGCCCCACTCGCGAATATAGCCGTGGCCGCCGAACACCTGCTGGCCGAGCACGCAGCTCTCCAGGCCATTGTCGGTGAAGAACGCCTTGGCCACTGGCGTGAGCAACGCTACCTGGCGCTGCGCCCGTTCGCGCTCGCCGGCATCCTCGGCGTAGCGGGCGATGTCCAACTGCTGGCCGACATACACGGCGAAGGCGCGGCCGCCCTCGGTGAGGGTGCGCATAGTCAGCAGCATGCGCCGCACATCGCCATGCACGATGATCGGGTCGGCGCTGCGCTCTGGGGCTTGCACACCGGCCGCCGAGCGGCTCTGCAGACGCTCGTTGGCATAGCCCGCAGCGCTCTGGTAAGAGGCCTCGGCGCAGCCGATGCCCTGGATGCCAATGGACAGCCGCTCGTAGTTCATCATGGTAAACATCGCGGCCAGGCCCTTGTTCGACTCACCGACCAGGTAACCCTCGGCCTGGTCGAAGTTCATCACGCAGGTGGCCGAGGCCTTGATGCCCATCTTGTGCTCGATCGAGCCACAGTGGGCCGGATTGCGCGCCCCCAGGCTGCCGTCGTCGTTCACCAGGTACTTGGGCACCAGGAACAGCGAAATGCCCTTGGGCCCGACCGGCGCATCCGGCAGCCGCGCCAGCACCAGGTGGACGATGTTCTCGGTAAGGTCCTGCTCACCGCCAGTGATGAAGATCTTGCTGCCGCTGATGCGGTAGCTGCCGTCGGCCTGGGGTTCGGCGCGACTGCGGATCAGGCCCAGGTCGGTGCCGGCTTGGGGTTCGGTCAGGCACATGGTGCCGGCCCAGCGGCCTGCGTACAGCGGCGGCAGGAAGGTGGCCTTGAGCCTCGCGCTGGCATGGGCGTCGATGGCCAGGCAACTGCCGGCGGTGAGGGCCGAGTACAGGCTGAAGCTGCTGTCGGCGGCGTACATCATCTCCTCGAACAGCACGCCGAGCATCTTCGGCATGCCCATGCCGCCGTGCTCGGGGTTGCCGCCCAGGCCCACCCAGCCGCCTTCGCGGTAGGTGCGCCAGGCCTCGCGGAAACCGTCGGGGGTGCGCACCTGGCCGTTGGCGAACTGCACGCCCTGTTCATCGCCGTTGCGGCTGAGCGGGGCGATCAGCTGGCCGGTTAGCCTGGCGGCTTCTTCGAGGATGGCGTCGGCGGTGTCGGCGTCGACCCGCTCAGCCAGGGCCGGCAGATGGGCCCACAAGGCAGGGCCGTGGAAGACGTCCTTGAGAATGAAGCGCATGTCACGCAGGGGGGCGGTGTAGGTGGTCATCTCAGGCTCGCGGTTAGGCTTTGGGTTTTGAGTTGGCAGGCCCGGCCTCATCGCCGGCAAGCCGGCGATGCGGCCGCACTGGCCGCTGTGGCTGAACGCTCAGAGCGCCCGGGCGCGGTCGCGCAGCACGTACTTCTGGATCTTGCCGGTACTGGTCTTGGGCAATTCGCCAAACACCACGGTCTTGGGCATCTTGAAGCCAGCCAGGTGTTCGCGACACCAGGCGACGATCTCGCCTTCGCGGGTGGCACCGTGGCCGTTCTTGAGGGTGACGAAGGCGCAGGGCGTCTCGCCCCATTTCTCGTCGGGGCGGGCGACCACCGCGGCCTCGAGCACGGCGGGATGCTTGTACAGGACGTCCTCGACCTCGATGGTGGAGATGTTTTCGCCGCCGGAAATGATGATGTCCTTGAGTCGATCCTTGATCTCGACGTAGCCGTCGGCATGCCACACCGCCAGGTCACCGGTGTGGAACCAGCCGCCGCGGAAGGCCTCGGCGGTGGCCTCGGGATTCTTCAGGTACCCCTTCATCACCGTATTGCCGCGCATGAAGATCTCGCCCAGGGTATTGCCGTCGCGCGGCACCGGTTCCAAGGTCTGCGGGTCGGCGACCATCAGGCCGTCCAGGGTCGGGTAGCGCACGCCCTGGCGCGACTTGATCCGCGCCCGCTCTTCCAGGGTCAAGGCATCCCATTGCGCGTGCCAGGCGCACACCGTCACCGGGCCGTAAACCTCGGTCAGACCATAGGTGTGAGTGATGTGAATGCCCATCTCCTCAACCGCGCCGATCACCTTGGCCGGTGGCGCCGCGCCGGCAACCATCGCCTGAACCGGGTGCTCGATGGCGGCCTTGGCGCTCTCGGGCATGTTGACCAAGGCGTTGAGCACGATCGGTGCGCCGCACAGGTGGCTGACCCGGTGCTCGCGAATCAGGGTGAGGATTTTCTGCGGATCGACCCGGCGCAGGAACACATGGGTGCCGGCCAGGGCGGTAATGGTCCAGGGGTAGCACCAACCGTTGCAGTGGAACATCGGCAGGGTCCACAGGTACACCGGGCGGTGGCCCATGGCCCAGGTCATCTGGTTGCCGATGGCGTTGAGGTAGGCGCCACGGTGGTGATAGACCACGCCCTTGGGGTTGCCGGTGGTGCCGGAGGTGTAGTTGAGCGAGATCGCCTGCCATTCGTCCTCGGGCCATTCCCAGGCGAACTCGGGGTCGCCTTCGGCCAGCAGGGCCTCGTAGTCCAGGTCGCTGACCGGCTGGCCTTCGCCATATTCCGGGTCGTCCACATCAATCACCAGAGGTGGGTGTTCGAGCAAGGCCAGGGCGTCCTTGATGACGCCGTGGAACTCGCGATCACCGATCAGCACCTTGGCCTCACCATGACGCAGCATGAAGGCAATGGCCTCGGCGTCCAGGCGAACGTTGAGGGTGTTGAGCACGGCGCCGATCATCGGCACGCCGAAGTGCGCTTCGAGCATGGCGGGAATGTTCGGCAACATCACCGCCACCGTGTCGCCGCGACCCACGCCACGGCCCTGCAGGGCACTGGCCAGGCGCCGGCAACGGGCATAGGTTGCGGCCCAGTCGCGGCGGATGGCGCCATGGATCACGGCCGGGTACTGGCCATACACTGCGGCGGTGCGTTCGATGAAGCTGAGTGGCGTCAGGGCGACGTGGTTGACCGGTGCGGGCATCAGGCCCTGGGAGAATATCGACATGCGCGGGTCCTGTAGTGGAGGCAGGCGCGCGCTGTGCGCAAGCCCCCGGTGGCTGATTGTTAGCTCTGATCAGGGTGTGGGAGGCGTTTTCCTCCCTGTCGCTTTTTTACGCGAACCGCTATCGTATCTGGAAGATCGACTATAGCAATATGGTAAAACTACTATAAAAGAGCCTTTTATCGTGATCGCCACCTGCTCTCCCCTGCTCGCCCTGGACCCACAACCCAGCCTGCTGCTGGCCGCTGACGCCAGCCCCGTGCAGCTCAATCCTGCCTGCGAGGCCTTGGTTCGCCAGGGGCCGCCCCTGGCGCAATGGCTGCCCGCCAACCATGTCGAGCTGGTACGCGCCAGCCTGAAGCAAGGCCGGGCCATCAGCGAGGTCGAGGCCGAGGCCAACGGGCGCATCCTGCTCTGGACCTTCATTCCCGATGACCAACACCAACAGGTACTGGCGCGCTGCCGCGACGCCAGCGCCGAACGCGGTGGCGAGCGCGAAGCCAGTCGCGCGCGAAGGCTGTACCGGCTGATCACCGAGAACACCACCGACCTGATCTCGCGGCACAGCCCGGACGGACGCTTTCTCGATGCCACCCCTGCCGCGTTCCGCCTGCTCGGGCTGTGGCCCGAACAACTGCGCGGCAGCCTCGTGCGTGGTCTTCTGCACCCGGGCGAGCGCCTCCAGGCCTTGCTGCAGGCCGGCACCGCGCTGGACGCGGACGGCTACCACACCATGACCTGTCGCGTGCGGCATGCCGATGGCCGCTATCGCTGGTTCGAAATCGCCTGCAGGGCGATCCGCGAGACCTACACCGGCGCCGTGGTGGAGATCGTCGCCGTGTCCCGCGACATCACTCTGCGCATCGAGGCCCAGGAAACCCTGGCCCACAGCGCCCGGGTCGCCACCCTGGGCGAGCTGGCCTCGGGTATCGCCCACGAGATCAACCAGCCACTGGCCGCGGTGCTCAACTACAGCAATGCCAGCCTGCGCTACCTGAGCAACCTGGAGCACGATCCCCAGGCGCGGGACCGGGTCGAGCAGGGGCTACAGCGCATCAACGCCCAGGCCACCCATGCCGCCGAGGTTATCCGTCGCCTGCGCGCCTTCCTGCGCAAGGGTCCACGCCAGCTGCAGGCACTGGAGATTGGCGAAGTGATCGAGGAAGCCATGCGCCTGTGCGCCTGGGAAGCGGCTGGCGCGCAGGTGCGTATCGAGCAACGCCTGGGCGGGCAGTTGCCGAGGGTGAACGCCGACCGGGTACTGCTGGAGCAGGTCCTGCTCAACCTTCTGCGCAACGCCATCGAGGCCAATCGTGAGCAGCATTCCAGCCAACCATCACGTATATTTCTCACGGCAGAGCGCCAAGGCGATTGGCTGCAGATCGAAGTGGCAGATCAGGGATGCGGTGTCCCTGCTGAACGCCTCGATGAGATCTTCACCCCGTTTATCACCAGCAAGCCCGAGGGGCTTGGGCTTGGCCTGTCGATGAGCCGAAGTATTGTCGAAGGCTTTGGTGGCAACCTGCATGCGCGTGCCTATGAGTCAGGTGGTCTGGTGCTGTGCTGCCGCCTGCCGACCAATAACCTCAGGAGCGACAACCGGCGATGAAGCCAAGGGTTTATGTGATCGACGATGATCAGGGCATGCTCGACTCGACGGTCTGGCTGCTGGAGTCGGTAGGCCTCGAGGCCGTGCCTTTCACGAACGGCCAGGCCTTTCTGGATGCGGCAGACCTGAGCGGGCCGGCTTGTGTACTGCTTGATGTGCGCATGCCTGGCATGGGTGGGCTGGCTGTACAGGAAGCGCTGCAAAAACGTGATATCAAGACCCCGGTCATCTTTGTCAGCGCCCATGCCGATGTGCCGATTGTCGTGCGCGCATTCAAATCCGGTGCCTGCGACTTCATCGAAAAGCCCTACAACGATCAACTGTTGCTGGACAGCGTTCAGGCAGCGCTGCAGCAAGCAGGGAGCTCACTGGCTGGCATGACGGAGCTTGCCTCGGTTCAGGAGCGCATCAACGCCCTCACCCCGCGAGAGCAGGATGTCTTCATCCCGCTGGTGCAGGGGTTCAGCAACCGGGAGATTGCCGAACACCTCGATGTCAGCACCAAGACCATCGATCTCTATCGAAGCCGCGTGATGAAACGAATGCAGGCCGAGAGCTTGCCAGCGCTTGTCGGTATGGCCATTGCTTGTGGGCAGATCGATGCACTCAGTCTTCGTGTCAAGCCAGACGAGAATATCAGTGAGCTCGGATGATTTGTACAAACTGAATCGACCTCGGTTTCGTAGATACCCCGAACAGCTGCAAAGGGTCGATAGCAGCCCTTCGTGAAATGCATTCCAATAGGAATTCCGCCTTGTCCCGTCTTCGACCACTCAACCGTGGAGGTACACTGAAGTCCAGCGAGCGCCTGTACGAAAGTTGTCAGAAATCGCCATTCTCGATCGCGCATTCTACTGGGGGTATCGCGGGTATTTTTGGGGGTAAATTTCTGATTTTTCTACCCGCAAAACCCGCGCTAGAGACCTGTCCAAATGTTCTTCGGCGACCCTGAAAGTCTTTAGGGGCTTCGCGCACGCTTGTTATGCGCTGTACGAAAAGTAATGTCGTAAACACCGCCGCCAGCAAGCCAACATAATTATCACTACGAAGCCTTCCGCTAGCTTGCAATAGCGTGTACCCAGGCGGCGGAGCTCCTTCAACCAACCAAATAGCCGTTCGATAGCGTTCCGCTGCTGTTAACAGAATTCTTAGAGTCCGGCATACATACGCTGGGTGGAAAGGAAGAGCCCAGAAAATTCTGAGTTCTTCCTAGTAAGCAGAAAAATAGAAACCTTGCTATCTAGCCTCTGGGTGTATCGTAATCAAAACAGTATCAGCAGTCTGTCGCATGTCCATTTCAGGAGTCTTGTCAAGCGTCAGCGCGTCGTCCAAAACAACTTCGGTCGTTCCTAGTGCATGCCCAAGATCTGCACGAATCATGCGAAGCAGTGACCAAGCCAGTACGCCAAGTACGGGAATCAATGGCAGTGCGACGACGATGGTAGATGTTTGCACAGCCTTCAACCCGCCCACCTTGAGAAGCCCGATGCCGATGACCGCCAGCAACAGCGCCCATACAATTCGCAGCCAGCGCTGAGGCTCCTCATAACCACTGAGTTCTTTCGATGTCACCGAAGCAAGCACATAGGCCGCCGAATCAAGCGTTGTCGCCAGGAACACAAAGCAAAGGAGCACGAACGCTGCAATAGCAATACCCGAATAGGGCATGGTTTTCAAAATGGCGAGCACCGCCGCAGGGATACCTTGCGCGGTCAAGATAGCGCTGATGTCCAACTCACCACTGAGTTGCAGATTAAGTGAGTACCCGCCCCAGACTGCGAAGAATACCCAGCACCCCAGGCTGCCCCACACAAGCTCGGCCAGAATCAGTTCCTTGATCGTTCGCCCCCGGGAAATTCGGGCGACGAACAAGCCCATCATGGGTGCATAGGCAATCCACCAGGCCCAATAGAAGATTGTCCAGTCCTGAGGGAACGAACCCTTAGCAACCGGATCCGTCCACAAGCTCATGTGAATGAAATTATTGATCATCAGGCCCAAGCTGTTTGCCCAGCCATTGATCAGCAGCAGCGTGGGACCCACGACGGCCGCGAACAACAGCAGTGCAAACGCCAGGTAGACGTTGATATCACTGAGTATCTTGATCCCTTTGCTCAGCCCGAACCACACACTCATGCCGAACATCAGTGTCCAGAGTGCCAGGACCCCCATGTCGAATGCGAAGGACTGCTGAATACCGAAGATGTCGCCCGCCAAGGTCGAAACCAGCGGAACGGCCAGGCCGAGGGAGGTGCCCACGCCACCCACGATCCCGAACACCACCACCGTATCCAGTGTAAGGCCCAGCCACCCGTTGGACTTCTCACCCAGCACACCACGGGCAGCCACGGACAATCTCACCCCTGGCTGGCGCCGTACATACATCGAATAGGCAATCGGCAAGGCTGGCAGGCAATAGAATGCCCACGGGGTCAGGCCCCAATGGAACTGTCCGTAAGTCAACGCCCACTCTGCCGCTTCCCGACTGTGAGCCGCGACATTCAAAGGAGGGCCGTTGAAATAATAAATCGGCTCAACCCAGGCCCAGTTGACAATGGCGATGCCGATACCGCCACAAAAAATCATGGCGACCCAACTGAAGTAGGAAAATTCTGGCGCATCGCTCTTTCGTCCAAGGCGTATATTTCCATAGCGCCCGAACGCCATCCACAGCAGAAACGCGACCGTCATCAGGCCTGAAACCAAGTAGAGCCAGCCAAACTTTCCGGTGGCAAACGCAAACATTTGATTGATCACTGCATTTCCAGCCTCGGGAAATGCAATAAGCGGAACGGTGACGCCAAGTATCACTGCAATGGATGGCCAAAACACCCGCCCATCCATCGACGCACCTTCTTTCAACGTACTCATTTGGCATACCTCCTCAGAACGTTCGACTCAACACCAAACACCTGTTGAATACAAATAGGTCAAGCACGAACTGCAAACCTTGCTCGAACAGACCTCGTCCCTTGAAGAAATGAAAGGCCACCCGCCTTTCCCGAACATATATTGTGCTTATTATTCATATTCGCCTCTAGCTTTATCTAATTATTATTTCAGCGGCACCACAAAACAGCACACCATCACTCGGCAGTACGACGATCATTGATCATCGGTGTCATACGAAACGGTGTGCTTGGCGGCAGCCAGGCACACCTCCTGTACATGCGTTACTTCATGGTCGGCATGGAGAATTCAGCGCCCTCGCGAACACCTGACGACGGCCAGCGTTGGGTAACGGTCTTGCGTCGGGTGTAGAACCGCACGCCATCCGGCCCGTAGGCATGCAAGTCACCGAACAGCGAGCGCTTCCAACCGCCGAAGCTGTGGTACGCGACAGGTACTGGCAGCGGCACGTTGATGCCGACCATGCCCACCTTGATGTTGTCGGAGAAGTAACGAGCAGCCTCACCGTCACGGGTAAAGATGCACGTACCATTGCCGTACTCGTGCTTGTCGATCAACGCCATGGCCTTCTGCATGCTGTTGACACGCACGACCTGCAGAACCGGACCAAAGATCTCTTCCCTGTAGCTCTGCATGTCTGGGGTGACGTGATCGATCAGGGTGCCGCCGACGAAGAAGCCTTCCTCATAGCCCGCAACGTTTGGCTGACGACCATCGACAACCACCGTAGCACCCTGCTCTTCGGCGCTGTCGATGTAGCCGACCACCTTCTGCTGATGCTGGCGGGTAATCACCGGGCCAAAGTCGTTCGTGCTGTCGTTGTAAGCCCCTACCTTCAGGTTCTTCATGGCTTCTTTCATCTTAGCGATCAGCGCATCGGCTGCCGCGTCACCCACCGCAACGGCGACCGACAGGGCCATGCAACGCTCACCGGAGGAACCGAACGCCGCGCCCAGCAGCTGGTTCACCGCATTGTCGATATCGGCGTCAGGCATGACGATGGCGTGGTTTTTCGCCCCACCCAGTGCCTGGCAGCGTTTGCCGTGAGCCGTAGCGGTGGCGTAGATGTACTCGGCCACCGGGGTCGAACCTACGAAGCTGACTGCCTGGATGCGCGAGTCGCGCAGCAGGACATCGACCGCTTCCTTGTCGCCGTTCACCACATTAAGTACACCCTTGGGCAGGCCCGCTTCCTGCAGCAGTTGCGCAATGAACAACGTGGAGCTTGGATCGCGTTCGGAAGGCTTGAGGATGAAGCAGTTGCCCGCCGCAATGGCCACCGGGATCATCCACAGCGGCACCATCACTGGGAAGTTGAACGGCGTGATACCTGCCACCACGCCCAGGGGCTGGAACTCGCTCCAGGCATCGATGTTCGGGCCGACATTCTTGCTGTGTTCACCTTTCAGGAGCTCGGCGATCCCGCAAGCGTACTCGACGTTCTCGATACCCCGCTGCAGTTCGCCTGCCGCATCATGGGAAATCTTCCCGTGTTCTTCACCAATCAGTTTGCAGATCGCATCAGCGTTCTGCTCCAGCAGTTCCTTGAAGCGGAACATGATGCGTGCGCGCTTGATGGGCGGCGTATCACGCCAGGCCGGAAAAGCAGCCTCAGCAGTCGCGATGGCGTGCTCCACGGTCTGGCTCGATGCCAGGGCGACCTGGCGAGCGACCTGGCCGGTGGCAGGGTTGAAGACATCCTGGGTGCGCTTGGATTCGACAACGACTTCGCCGTTAATCAGATGACCGACAGTATTCATGTGTAACTCCACTTTTTGTTATTCAAATAATGCGATGAGGCGCCATTACCAAAGGCTGCGATACAGCTCGACCATCTCGGCCTCGGTCGGTACACGCGGATTATTGCCAGGTGAACCGGACGCCAGCGCCTGAGCGGCCATGGTTGGCATCAGCTCGAAGAATTTTTCGCGATCGATGGCGAACTCTGCAGGGGTGGGCACCTTGAGCTCATCATTGATCGCCACCAGCTCATCCAGCAGTTTCTCTACCGCCGACTGGTCGTTGTCGCTTTGCGTGGCGACGCCCATGGCACGTGCGCAATCGGCGTACCGATCACGTGCAGCGGGAATGGAAAAGGCTGTCACTTCAGGCAGCAGCATGGCGTTCGACAAACCATGGGGCACATGGAATGCCGCGCCGATCGGGCGGCTCATGCCGTGCACCAGGGCAACGGAAGCTGCAGAGAACGCCAGGCCCGCCAAGGTCGACCCCAGCATCACGGCTTCGCGCGCAGCACGGTCGCTACCGTCGTGGTAGACCTTGCGCAGGTTCGGCCCGATCAGGCGCATCGCAGCCAGTGCCTGGGCATCGCTAAACAGGTTCGCTTTCTTGCTGACGTATGCCTCGATGGCGTGGGTCAATGCATCGATACCGGTATCGGCGGTGACGCGAGGTGGCAACGACAGCGTGAGTTCGTAATCGACCAGTGCCGCCAACGGCATGAATCCTGCGCCCACACAGAGCATTTTTTCGTCAGTCGATTCGTCGGTGATGATGGTGAACCGGGTCACTTCCGAGCCAGTGCCGGCAGTGGTTGGAATGGCAATGATCGGCAAACCCATCTCGGTCACGTTGCGCGGGAACTTGTAATCGCGCATGACACCGCCGAATTTGGCCAGAATGCCGATCGCTTTGGCGCTATCGATAGGGCTTCCGCCGCCCAGTGCGATGATGCTGTCGTAGCCACCTTCCCTGGCGGTCGCTACGCCGGCTTGAATCGAAGCGACGGTCGGCTCGGGTACGGTGTCGGAAAATACGTCGCCTTGAATCCCCTGCTCTGCCAGGACTGCGCTGATACGCCCTGCGTAGCCTAGCTCGACCATCATCCGGTCAGTGATGATCAGCGGTTTGTGGCAGCCCAGGCTGGCTAGAACCTGATGGATTTGCTGGCTGGCACCAGCTCCGGTTTGCAGGATTCGTGGAAGGATGCTGTTGTAATTCATGGCTCTATCTCATTTTTTGGGCATGAACGCGCCCGCGAGCAGCCTTGGGCTCGTGTTCGCTTGATCGAAATGGGCAAGCCAGGGCGGTAAATCCAGCGCCTTGACCTGCCCTCAGCAGTCAGCTCGGCAGATATTCTTCACTCCAGGATTCGCCGATTGCGCTGGCGTCCAGGAGCGACTGAATCTGCGCCTCGGTGTAGCCGTAGCGGCTCAGCACCTTGCGAGTCGAGGCACCGAACTTCTCAGCCGGTGACAGCGCTCGGATACGCCCGACCCGTGGGCGAATGGCGTAAGGATCGAGTTGCGTAACCCGATGCCCGCTCGGATGGTCGTTATAGATGCTGAAGGAGTAGCTGCCATTCTCGATACCCGGCTGGCCATCGGCACTGCGGCTGTACTGGCTGCGCAGGTGATCGATGTTGTCCGGTACTGCGGCAGCGATGTTGGCAGCCTGCAGGCGCTCTTGAAGCACCGCGCTGCTCATCCTGCCGATAGCAGATTGCAGATAGCCCACCCGATCACTTGCGCAGGTCACGCCGCTGAGATCGGCGATGGCCGCGAACTTGTGCAGCTCCCCTTCGCTGGCATCCAGGTAGATCCAGCCATCCGCCGTCCTGTAGAACCGGGAAAGGTCGCTGTAGCCGACCACGTCACGGCCGGATGGCTCATTGAATGGGCCACGGCCTGGGTAGTCGTAGCAGAATGGAATTTGCACCAGGTTGCCCAGCGAAGCCAACGAGGTGCGTGCCCGGTAGGCCTCACCCGAGTGATGCTTACGATACAGGGCGGTTGCCACGCCCAGCGCAGCAGCAAACCCGCACATCACATCGATCGTGCCGACGTGTGCATGTTCTTCCGGCGTTTCCATGCCGCCGCCAAAGCGCAGCATGATTCCGGTAGTGGCCTGGATCAGGTCGTCATACCCCAGATAATCCGTACGAGGTCCGCGACGCGGGCCGCCGAAGCAGTCCAGCTGACAGAAGATCACGCCAGGATTCACCGCCTGCAGACTCGCCTCATCAAGGCCCAGCGGTGCCAATTGGCGATCCGGCGCGTTCATGACGATTACATCGACCTCGCGCACGAGGCGATTGAAAACCTCGCGCCCTTCGGGCTTGTTCAGATCGACCAGCACACTTTCCTTGCCTCGTGCCGACGACATGCCGAAGACCACGGTATTCCACGGGTCATAGTTGGGCACCACAGGGTCGAGTTTGATGACATCTGCGCCGAAGCGGCCCAGGAACGATGTCGAGTGCGGCCCTGCGATCACATTCGTCAGGTCGAGGATCTTAACGCCTTCCAGCCAACCGGCAGGCGTGTCGAGCTTGGCAGGCGGCAATACAGGATCAGGACGTTCGGACAGTGTTGCCAGTGCTTGCTCGAAGCTGACATCACGACGCGACAGCGGCTTGAGCATGGGCTCCGAACACCCCTCCAACCAGGCAATCGGGCCAGGCTGCTTCATCACGCCGAACTCACGATCATTGACCTCGACGATCAAACCAGCAGTATTCGAGTGCTCGTCGTGGAGCCACTCCTGGGTCGATCTGTGCGGCGCCCCTGGGAAACGCCCTTCCCCGAAGATGACTTCCCACTGCGCCGCCGTTTTGGTCAAGAACACTTCTTTCATGCGGGCGCTGATGCGTGCCGCCCAGTCAGCCGGCAATGGGTAGACGCCCAGCGATGCGTTGCCTTCCCACTGTTCGATCGGCAGGTAAGGGTCATCTACCTTGGGCAGGCCGGCGGCCACCATTTCTTCATAGATGCCCATCGCCTGCAAACAGCGCTTGGCATGCTCACGATGGGACGGGCAAACGGCGTAGAACTTGCGGCCATCGGCACATTCATAGGTGCGGTAGAACGGGTCGAGGAACTCCTGCAGGTCATGGTAGCTCAGGTTCATCGGCAGGTTTTCGGCACGGCGCCGCTCGCTCTCCTTCTCACGCAGCGTCTTGTAACGCAGCGGGTAGCCGTCGATCTTGATCGAGTTGTACGACAGACCTTCCATCACGGCGGCGGCCAGCGGCACTTCGATCTGATCGCCAACGCCGTGCTTCTCACGCGCCTGCAAGGCAAGCACGACAGAAGACACAGCCAGCATGGTGCCATAGGCCGACGCCAGCGGAAGCGGCGAGAAACTGGGGTTGATGCCCATCAGTACGCGGTTCTGGCCCATATCGGTGAACACACCGGAGGCCGAAGCGATCACCGCCTCCGTCGCACGCCACTGCGCACGCAATTCGTCATCACTGGCAAACCCAGGGATCGATAGCGTGATCAGCTCAGGGCGAGCGCGCCGCAGCGCTGCGAAATCAAGGCCCAGCCGGGACATGACACCCGGCCGGAAGTTCTCGATCACGATGTCTGAGCGGGAGATGAGTTCGCGAGCCTGATGCAGCCCCTGAGCAGTCTTCAGATCCAGCCGCAGGCAGAGCTTGTTGCGGTTGAGCGTGGCGTTGGCTGGGCTGTCCCACAGCGGCCCGTCGAGCGGGTCGATGCGTACGACAGTCGCGCCCAGGTCCGCAAGGATCATCGCGACGGCAGGGCCTGCGATGTACTGACCAAAATCGATGACATTGACGCCTTGCAAAGGCAATTGGTTGCAATGCTGCATGACGATAACCCTACTTAGCCCCGGGCCAACGAGATTCGCCGGCGCGGTTATTGTTGTTATTGAGACCTCGTACCAACCGGTCACCTGGACGATTGATCCATCCAAGGGCTTGCGATGTGGAAGCTACTTTCAGAAATTCGACGGCATCGCGAAAGCAATAAAAAATGGCCCTAAGGGGCCATTTTTTTTATTGCTGGGGAAATTTCCTTATCGCTTGGCGTTTTCCTCCTCCAGCGAGCGGTGCTCGTCCCTGAAGGCCTGTGCCTCTTCGCACAGCCACTGTGCAAAAGCCGCGGCGTCAGGGTTAACCATGCTGTGGGCGGCATACACCAGGTAGAACGCCTCCTTGGTGGGCACACTGCGCCCGAGGGGGGCTACGAGACGGCCTTGATCCAACAGGTGCTTGACCAACGAGGAACGCGCCAGGGCTACACCCTGCCCCAATTCCGCCACCGTCAATGCCGAGATAAGGGTGTCGAACTGCAACCCTTGCGAGGAATCAACGTTCTCCGCATGGTTCTTCTTCAGCCAGTAGCCCCACCCCTCCTCATAACCCAACACGTGCAGCAACGGGTGTCTGGCAAGGTCCTTGGGGCGCTGCAGCGGGCGGTCTTGCGTGATCAGCGCAGGCGAACACACCGGCACCAGGGTATCCCAGGTCAATCGTTCAGCCTTCATGCCGGGCCAGCGGCCCTGCCCGTAGCGGATTTCGAGATCGGCATCGAACGCTGTTTCATCCACCCAGATGTTGCTGGCAATGCGAATGGGTATGTCTGGATGGCTTGCTTGAAATCGAGGTAAGCGCGGGGCTATCCAGTGGGTAAAAAAAACCAGACTGCTACGCAAAATGAGTGCGCTGCGATGGCCTTGCCCAAAGATTTCGTCGGTCGATGCAGCCAGGCGTTCAACCGACTCTCTGACCACTGGAAAATACGATTTACCCACCTCGGTAAGCTCAAGTCCACGTGGCAGACGCTTGAACAACGCAACGCCCAGCTGGGACTCCAACGCTTTAACCTGCTGGCTGATCGCCGCTTGCGTGAGGTTGAGCTCTTCAGCGGCGTGGGTGAAATTGAGCATCCGGGCAGAAACCTCAAATGCTCGAAGCCAGTTCAAGGGCGGTAAACGCTTTTTCATGACGCATCCAACACTCGGCTGCTCGGGGATCGAATCGCTCGGAGGTTGACATTAGAGACGATCAGTCTAAATTACAACGCATGACTATCTCCAAACCTGCACCTCGTCGAGGCCGCCCCCCCAAAGTCGCACGTGAGCATGGCGAAACCCTCGAAATGCTATTGCGTTGCGGTATGGAAATCCTCACCGAACAAGGCTTCGCCGCCACCGGCATCGAGGCCGTGCTCAAGCGCGTGCAGGTGCCCAAGGGTTCGTTTTATCACTACTTCGACAGTAAAGAAGCATTTGGCCAAGCCGTACTGCAACGCTATGCCGACTATTTCGCTCAAAAGCTCGAGCGCAACTTCGGTGATTTGAGCGCATCGCCCTTGCAACGGCTGTCCAACTTCGTCGAGGAGGCGAAAGCGGGGATGGCCCGGTATCAGTTTAGAAGAGGCTGCCTGGTAGGCAACCTTGGCCAAGAGGTACTGGTGCTCCCCGACAGCTTCCGCGAACAGCTGGAACTGACCCTGCAGGATTGGGAGCAGCGCTTGGCAGCCTGCCTGGAAGAAGCAGTCAATCTGGGTGAAGTGCCTTGCGGACATGACTGCAAGGCACTCGCAGCCTACTTTTGGGTAGGTTGGGAGGGTGCCGTGCTTCGTGCACGGCTTACGCAGAATGTCCGTCCGCTGGACATTTTCTATCAAGGTTTTCTGAACGGAATCACCCACTGATTCCTTTCGGATGATTTAAAGACAACCGGTCTAAATAAGGGCGCACCATGTTCAATGCCATTCTGATCGAGAAGCAAGATGACCAACACACCGCCCGCGTCACCGAGCTGCGGGAGGATCAACTCCCACCCGCAAACGTGGCCGTCAAGGTGGCCTACAGCACCTTGAACTACAAAGATGCACTGGCAATCACCGGTAGGGGGCCGGTTGTACGTCAGTTTCCGATGGTCCCTGGTATCGACCTCGCGGGTACTGTTGAGACGAGTGACGATCCTCGCTACCAGCCTGGCGATCGCGTGCTGCTCAATGGCTGGGGCGTTGGCGAAGGTCATTGGGGAGGCCTTGCACAAAAGGCTCGGTTGAACGCCGACTGGCTCATCCCCCATCCCCAGGGGCTGAGTGAGCGCCAATCGATGGCCATTGGCACAGCCGGTTATACCGCCATGCTGTGCCTGATGGCATTGGAACGCCATGGGCTGAAACCCTCCCACGGGCCAGTGCTGGTTACCGGCGCCACCGGCGGCGTGGGCAGTTTCGCCATCAGCCTTCTGGCAGGTGCGGGGTATACCGTAACCGCCGCCACGGGCAAATCCAGTGAGCACGAATACCTGAAAAGCCTGGGTGCGACAACTATCATCGACCGCGCCGAACTGTCGGCTCCGGGGCGTCCGTTGGCGAAAGAGAAATGGGCGGCCGTCGTGGACTCGGTCGGCAGCCATACGCTGGTCAATGCGTGCGCAAGCACAATGTCCGAAGGTTTGGTAGCTGCCTGCGGATTGGCTCAAGGTATGGATTTTCCGGCCACCGTCGCACCGTTCATTCTCAGAGGGGTAAGCCTGCTCGGCATCAATAGCGTGACTCAGCCTTATGAGCGACGAGTGCAAGCGTGGGAGAGACTGTCGACTCAGCTGAACTTGGGCGCATTATCGCTCATGACAAAAGAAATCGGCCTGCAAAGCGTGATCGCGTCAGCCTCAGACTTGATAAATGGAAAGATCCGGGGTCGCTTGATTGTGGACGTAAACGGATAGGCGTTTGCAAATGTCTTCAGAGCAGTCCTCTTTATTACTGATCGAGGGCTGCTCAGCTGTGCTCACTTGACCGGCATCTATCATTTCCGAAGACCCCGTAACAGCGACCCAACGCCAGCGTGCCATCATCCGTAAGCCCTCCAGGCAGCCCACGCCGTAAACGCAATCAGGTTGACGCCCCCACTGTCATTGCATCTGTCCATCAGCCTAACCTGTAACCTTGACTACCGCGCTGCTGTAACGGGGACGTGTTGCCGCCATAGACCTCTCGCCCTGCGGGCTTTCAATGCACGCTATCAAGCACTCTGCACTGCCCTGATGCCCTGTGCCTTCGGGGATCCCGATAGCCTGTGACCGAGTCCCAGCCAAGCACCAGAAACACTCAAACACATAGAAATTATGTGCAGCCTCATCGCCAGCGTGTCTTCAACGCGCCATGCAAGCCACTGACCGGATCCTGCTCAGGCTGCGGCACCTTGGCGATGCGCTCCAAGGCACGCTGGTGCGCCGCACTATCGGGCCGTTGAATGTCGTAATCTTCCTGCCCGTGAGGATAGGCGCCCACCACCAGGAAATCATCACTGCACTCGATGCAGCGATGGCCCGTGCCTGCTGGCAGCACCAGCACATCCCCCCGCTCCACGCTCACGCTTTGCCCGCATTCCCCGCCAAGCGTCAATCGGGCCCGCCCATCGGCAATCCCGAGTGCCTCGTGGGCGTTAGGATGAAAGTGGTGATAATCGAAGATCCCGTCGCGCCAGAGCGGGGTCCATTCGTGAGCCGCAAACAGGGCCTCGAACGCGCTGGCAGTATCCCCTGCCCGATCGAGTTTCAGCCGGTAGAGCAGTACCGGAAAACGGCTATTCGGCGTCGCGCCGTCGTCTTCGAAAAACAAGGCCTGCACGCTGGCATCTTGCGTATTCATGCGCGTCATGATGCGCTTCCTGATCGAGTGATTGGTTTACCTTCGAGCCCTTCGGCTGTTGCCAGGTTCCGGCCGGCAGAGCGCTACACAGACCGATGAAACTTTCCGGCCACGTGCCAACTCCAGACGCCTATCGATAACAGAACGGGAGCAGGCAATGACCGGCACGGTAGGCGACTTTCTGGTGGAGCGTTTGTATCAATGGGGCGTACGGCGCATCTTCGGTTACCCCGGCGACGGCATCAATGGTGTGTTCGGCGCGCTGAGTCGGGCCAACGGCAAGATTCAATTCATCCAGGCCCGCCATGAGGAAATGGCCGCCTTCATGGCCAGCGCCCATGCCAAGTTCACCGGCGAGCTCGGCGTGTGCATCGCCACCTCCGGCCCGGGCGCCTCGCACCTGCTTACCGGCCTGTACGATGCACGCATGGATCACCAGCCGGTACTGGCCATCGTGGGTCAACAGGCCCGCGCGGCACTGGGCGGGCACTACCAGCAGGAGCTGGACCTGCTGTCGATGTTCAAGGACGTCGCCGGTGCGTTCGTCCAGCAGGCATCGACACCGGAGCAAGTGCGCCACCTGCTTGACCGTGCAGTGCGTACGGCCGTCGGCGAACGCCGCGTCACCACCATCATCCTGCCCAACGACCTGCAGGACCTACCTTACAACGAACCACCGAGGGCCCACGGTACCGTGCATTCCGGCATCGGCTACAGCAAGCCCCGCGTGTTGCCGTTCGACGAAGACCTGCAGCGCGCCGCCGATGTATTAAACGCTGGGCACAAGGTGGCGATACTGGTGGGTGCCGGCGCACTGCAGGCGACAGACCAGGTCATTTCAATCGCCGAAAAACTGGGTGCCGGGGTTGCCAAAGCGCTGTTGGGCAAGGCTGTGCTGCCGGATGAGCTGCCGTGGGTCACCGGATCGATAGGCCTGCTCGGCACCGAACCCAGCTATCAGCTGATGACCGAATGCGACACCTTGCTGATGATCGGCTCCGGCTTTCCCTATTCCGAGTTTTTACCCAAGGAAGGCCAGGCGCGTGGCGTGCAGATCGACCTGCAACCCGACATGCTCAGCCTGCGCTACCCGATGGAGGTCAACCTGATCGGCGATGCCAGCGAAACATTGCGCGCACTGCTGCCGTTGCTCGAGCACAAGACCGACCGGCGCTGGCGCGACAAGGTAGAGACCTGGCGTGCACGGTGGGACAGGACCGTGGCCAAACGCGCGCTGGTCAAGGCTGACCCGATCAACCCGCAACGCGTGGTCCATGAACTGTCTCCTCGCCTGCCCGACCACGCCATCATCACCAGCGACTCCGGCTCCTGCGCCAACTGGTTTGCCCGCGACCTGCAGATTCGCCACGGGATGCAGTGTTCGCTGTCTGGCGGCCTGGCTTGCATGGGCGCAGCCGTGCCTTATGCGATTGCAGCCAAGTTCGCCCACCCGCAACGGACCGTGGTTGCCCTGGTGGGCGATGGGGCGATGCAGATGAACAACCTCGCCGAATTGATCACCGTGGCCAAATACTGGCAGCAGTGGGACAACCCTCAATGGATCTGTGCCGTGTTCAACAATGAGGACCTCAACCAGGTGACTTGGGAGCAACGGGTCATGGAGGGGGACCCCAAGTTCGAAGCGTCGCAGACAATCCCTGACGTGCCCTACCATGTGTTTGCCATGTCCATTGGCCTGCAAGGTATCTACGTAGATCGCGAAGAGGACGTTGCCGCTGCGTGGGAGCGCGCCCTGGCGGCTGATCGACCCGTACTGATCGAGTTCAAGACCGACCCGAACGTGCCGCCCCTGCCTCCCCACATCACGCTGGAACAGGCGAAGAAGTTTGCCGGTACCTTGCTCAAGGGCGACCCCGACCAGGCGGGCATCATCGTGCAGACAGCCAAGCAGGTGCTCGGCTCGGTGCTGCCTGGCAAGAAATGAGCGACACCTCGGCGAGCCGGCTGAACGTTTATTCGGCCGGCCCGGTCGCACAACTGAGACGCAGCCGACTGCGCGAACCCTGACCGTGAGGACCTACCATGAGCGCGATCGCTTCCAACGGGGCTGCAGAGCACCCCATCTGTCTGACCCTCAATGGTCAGCCCCGAACACTGCAGGTGCATCCCTGGGTCACCTTGCTCGACCTGCTGCGTGAGCAATTGGACCTGATCGGCACCAAGAAAGGTTGCGATCATGGTCAGTGCGGTGCCTGCACGGTGCTGCGCGACGGCAAGCGCGTCAATGCCTGCCTGACCTTGGCCATCATGTGTGACGGGGCCGAGTTGGTGACCATCGAAGGGCTGGCCAACGGTGACGCCCTGCACCCGATGCAGCGCGCCTTCATTACGCACGATGCGTTCCAGTGCGGCTACTGCACCCCGGGGCAGATCTGCTCTGCGGTCGGGCTTGTGCACGAAGGACGTGCCGACACCCGCGAGGCCATCCGCGAGCAGATGAGCGGCAACCTTTGCCGTTGTGGTGCCTACGGCAACATCGTCGCAGCGGTGGAGGAAGCGCTGCCGTTGATAAGAGGCGCAGCCCAGCCGCAACGAGGGCCAAATTCATGATGCCCTTCAACTACTGCAAGCCCGCATCAGTCCGCGAAGCGGTGAGCTTGGCTGACACACGCTCGCATTTCATCGCCGGGGGCACCAACCTTGTCGACCTGATGAAGGAAAACGTCGTTCGTCCCGAGCGGCTCATCGATATCACCGGCCTTGAGCTGAACGGTATCCATCCCACCTCGAACGGCGGTGTACTGATCGGTGCTCTGGTGAGCAATGCCGAGCTGGCCTGGCACCCGATGATCGAGCAGCATTATCCACTGCTGTCGGACGCGATCCTGGCCGGGGCGTCACCGCAGTTGAGGAACATGGCCAGCACCGGTGGCAACTTGCTGCAACGTACCCGGTGCTACTACTTCTACGACACCGGCACCCCCTGCAACAAACGTGAGCCCGGCAGCGGATGCCCTGCGCGTAAAGGGTCGAACCGCATCCATGCCATTCTCGGTGCCAGCGATGCCTGTGTCGCGACCCATCCCTCGGACATGTGCGTGGCATTGGCAGCGCTTGAAGCCGTGGTGCATGTAGCAGGGCAGTCGGGTAAACGGGAGATACCCTTTGCGGATTTCCATCGTCTGCCCGGGGGCACGCCCGAACGCGACAATCAACTGGCAGTCGCTGAGCTGGTAACTGGCATCGAGCTGCCGCCCCCGATGTTCGAACATCATTTTCGATATCTGAAAATACGCGACCGCGCCTCCTACGCGTTCGCGCTGGTGTCCGTCGCTGCCGCCTTGACTTTCGATGGCGAAGTGATCCGGCAGGCGCGCCTTGCGCTGGGCGGCGTTGCCCACAAACCCTGGCGGGACCCGGTTGTGGAGTGCATGCTGGCTGGCCAGGTGCCATCTGAAGCGCTCTTCACCCGCGCCGCGCAAACGTTGCTGCAAGGTGCACAACCCCTGAGCCACAACGGTTTCAAGGTGACCCTCGCCCAGCGAGCCATCGTACGGGCATTGGATGACGCGGCGCGCGGTGCCGCTGTCAGGGGGGCACGACCATGATCACAAGCACACCCGTCGTCGGCACACCCCTGGACCGCGTGGACGGTGTGGCGAAGGTCACCGGGCAGGCCCGCTATGCGGGCGAATACCCCGAGGCGGGCCTGCTGCACGGCAGCGTCGTGTCCAGTACCATTGCCCGCGGCCGGGTACTCGACATCGACAGTACGCAGGCCATGCGCGTGCCCGGGGTAATCGCCGTGCTCGACCATGGCCATCGCCCGCCTATATCCAGTTATGACAACGACTACAGCGATGCCGACACTGCCGAGGGCTCACCGTTTCGGCCTTTGTTCAATGATCGAGTGCTGTACAGTGGGCAACCGTTGGCGCTGGTGATCGCCGAAACCCTGGAACTGGCCCGCTATGCAGGCTCGCTGATCAAAATCGACTATGCCGAGCAGGCTCACCAGACAGACCTGGGCGCCTGCCAACAATCGCATGCGGCACCCGCCGAAACGCCAGCGCCGCGTGGCGACTTCGCCGGGCAGTTTGCCAGGGCGCCGGTGCAGGTGGATGCCACCTACCTGACGGCAAACGAGCACCACAACCCGATGGAGCCCCATGCGTCGACCGTGCACTACAAGGCCGACGGCACCCTGGAAATCCACGACAAGACCCAAGGTACGCAGAACTGCCAGGACTACCTGCACAAGGTGTTCGGCCTGCCCAAGGCAAACATCCGTGTGCGCGCGGCATTCGTCGGCGGCGCCTTCGGCTCGGGTTTGCGCCCGCAGTACCAGTTGCCGCTGGCAGTGATGGCGGCGTTGCACCTGAAGCGCTCGGTGCGCGTGACCCTGACACGCCAGCAGATGTTCACCTTTGGCTACCGGCCCCGCACCGAGCAACGCTTGCGCCTGGGTGCAGACGCAAACGGGCGCTTGCTGGCGATCGCTCATGATGCGCTTGGCCAGACCTCCCGCTTCGAGGACTTCACCGAGCACCTGGTGGAATGGAGTGGCATGCTTTACCAATGCGACAACGTTGCGCTCAGCTATCGCCTGGCCTCGCTCGATGTGTACGCCCCGCTGGACATGCGGGCACCTGGGGCTGCGTCCGGGATGATTGCGCTGGAATGCGCCATGGATGAGCTCGCCTGTGCAGTGCAGGTCGACCCGGTAGATCTGCGCCGGCGCAATTTCGCCGCCAACAACGCCAACGAGGGCAAGCCTTACTCCAGCAAGGAACTGCTGGCGTGCTACCAGCAAGGTGCCGAACGTTTTGGCTGGCATAACCGCACTCCCCAACCGCGCAGCATGCGCAATGGCAACCAGCTGGTCGGCTGGGGGATGGCCGGCGGCGTCTGGGAAGCCATGCAGATGAAGGCCAGCGCCAGGGCGCGCATCGATGCCCAGGGCCATCTCACCGTCAGCAGTGCCACCACCGATATCGGGACCGGCACTTATACCGTCATGACCCAGATCGCCGCCGAGGCAGCTGGCGTCAGGGTGCAGGATGTCACCTTCGTGCTGGGTGACTCTTCACTCCCCACCGCACCGCTTCAGGGTGGATCATTCACGGTGTCGTCGGTGGGCTCGGCCGTGCGCCAGGCCTGCCAGGTACTGCGCGCCAAGGTGCTGGCACACGCGCGCAACATGCACCCCCAGGTGGCCAGCACTGCCGGGCAGCAGATCGCTTTCGCCGACGGCTATCTGCACGCTGGCAGCCATCGCCTGGCATTGGCGGACATCGTCGCCAGCGCACCCGCCGGTGCGTTCGAAGTGCAGATCGACGCCGAGCCCGGCGCCAGGCGCCAACCATTCTCCACCGCCACCCATTCGGCGGTATTCGTGGAAGTCCACGTCGACGAAGAGCTTGGCACGATCAAGGTCTCCCGGGTGGTCAGCGCTGTGGCCGCAGGACGGGTGGTCAACCCGAAAACCGCGCGCAGTCAGATCCTGGGTGGCGTGGTGTGGGGGGTGGGCATGGCCCTGCACGAAGCAGCGTTGACCGACCATCGGCTAGGCCGCATCGTCAATCACAACCTGGCGGAGTACCACATTCCGGTCAATGCAGACTGTGGGGATATCGAAGTGATCTTCGTTGAAGAGCACGATGATATTGTCAACGAACTGGGGTCCAAGGGCGTGGGCGAAATCGGCGTCGTCGGGGTGGCCGCTGCGGTGGCCAACGCGGTCTACCATGCCACAGGCAAGCGTGTGAGGGAGTTTCCGATCACGCTCGACAAAGTGCTCTGATCGGGCGGGGGCCAAGTCCCCCCACCCGCTTTGCGGTCAGCAGCAGCCAGGTCGGCAGGATCGTCCGCACCAGCACCTCACGCTCCTCGGTACGACGATGATTGCTCAGATACCAGCATGATCTGAATGGTTCCGCCAATTTTCGGGGCTGCAGCAAATCAGTACCGCCAGACTTGTTGGTCTGAACTTTACTGTCCGCCATGGCTTCCCCTGCATACCGATAACGCAAACACGCGGCTGCAGGAGCTGACTTTCATGAGAGCACTGACCTACCACGGAGCAAACGACGTCAGAGTCGATAACGTCCCTGATCCCATCATCGAGCAAGAAGACGACATCATCCTCAGGGTCACCGCTACGGCCATTTGCGGTTCCGACCTGCACCTCTACCGAGGAAAAATTCCAGAAACCGAAGCGGGCGATATCTTTGGCCATGAATTCATGGGCATCATCGAAGACACAGGGCGTGCCGTCACCAATCTCCAGATCGGCGATCGGGTTGTGATTCCCTTCGTGATCGCTTGCGGCCACTGCTTTTTCTGTCAGCGTGATCTGTTCGCTGCCTGCGAAACCACCAACACAGGTCGTGGCTCGATCATCAACAAGAAAGGCATTCCACCGGGCGCCGCGCTGTTCGGGTACAGTCATCTCTATGGCGGAATCCCTGGTGGCCAAGCGGATTACGTGAGGGTACCCAAGGGTAACGTCGGCCCGTTCAAAGTGCCCACAAACCTGGCCGATGACAAGGTGCTGTTCCTCTCGGACATTCTGCCCACCGCTTGGCAGGCGGTCATCAATGCCGAGATTGGCCCGGGTTCAACGTTGGCAGTCTACGGCGCCGGGCCAGTGGGCTTGCTGAGCGCAGCCTGCGCGCGAATGCTCGGCGCTCAGACCATCTTCATGGTCGATGACAATGATTACCGCTTGGCCTACGCCCGCGAGGCTTACGGCGTCATACCGATCAATTTCGAGCAGGACGACGATCCAGCCGACAGCATCATTCGTCAGACACCCGGCATGCGCGGGGTCGATGCGGTGATCGACGCGGTCGGTTTCGAGGCCAAGGGCAGCACTGCCGAAACGGTGATGACGGCCCTGAAGATTGAAGGCAGCAGTGGCAAAGCATTGCGCCAGAGCATTGCAGCCGTGCGGCGTGGCGGCGTCGTGAGTGTCCCCGGTGTGTACGCGGGCTTCATTCACGCATTCATGTTCGGCGACGCGTTCGACAAGGGCCTTACCTTCAAGATGGGCCAGACCCATGTCCAGAAATACCTGCCCGAACTGCTGGAACACATCGAAGCAGGACGTCTACAACCGGAATTGATCGTCACTCACCGCCTGGCCCTCGAAGAAGCAGCCATGGGCTACAAGTTGTTCGATCAGAAGCAGGATGACTGTCGCAAGGTCATCCTCGTGCCAGGCGCTGCAGCGGGCACCCTGGGCCGTGGGCAGATGGATCGGGCGCTGGGCTTCAACTACCTCCAGCAACGCCCGAAAACTTTTTGACGTCGATAGGTGGCGCCACGAATTCAGGGCCATCGCCAGCGAGCCGCCACTTCACCTTGGCGATGCCGTAGCGCTCGGCCATCGGTCGACTGACCAACTTGATTTTCTGCTGACTGAATCTTGGGATGATGCCAACGCCGGCATCGCAACTGGCCCAGTGCCAAGCCACGGCGTTGTCCATTTTCTCCAGGCGGATGATGAACGTCCGATGGTCACCGTGAAGGTCATACTCGATTACGTACAATTGAAGTGCTGGCACAAGATCCGCTCCCTGGTTCATACGCTATTGAGCGACTCCTGGAAGAGATAATTCCATCGGATTCGCAGGACGACGCGCAGCCAATCCATGCAGCGGACTGTCAGGCGAGTTGGATGTACACCGAGTAGCTACCCAGCAGCACCCAGAACACCAGAAAGATCCACGGTGTGCGCAGCGAGAACAGCAGTGATTTCCGATGGCCTGCACGCGAGGTTTCCGCCTCGCAGAACAGCGGCGATTCGTCGTAAGCCAACCCCATCAACGGCTCGCTGCGCAGCAGATGGCTTTGCTTGAGCTGCCAATGATCGATGATGTTGTAGGCCGCACGGATGCCAGGCCAGGCATTGAGCGAGCTCAATACCCCGAGCAGGGCGAGGAACGCGGGCACGATCAGGGTGAACATCTCGCCCCATCCTTGATTTAGGTTGCCCATGGAGGAGACGAAGGCGATGACCAGGAATGACTGCGCCGCCAGGTAGGCGTCGGTGCGGTTGGCCAGGATGCTGGTTTCGTACTGGATCTCACGCCGGTAAAAGTCCAGACGCTCCTTGGGAGAACCAAACATCCTGGCATTGTGCTCGCTGATCTCGTGTTCAGGGGTCGTTGGGGTAATGATTCGAGGCACTTGCTACTCCGGGAGTTGGGCTCCGAACGACGAGATGCGCCTGGAGCTGAGCTCGGTAGAACGGCGATGGGGCGTGAAATTCAATTGGATTGGTATCCCCACCGCTCGTCGTATCAACCGCAGATTGAAACCAACACGCCGGGGCCCGGCCTTTCGAACCGGTATGAACGTTCTCAACTGCAGGAGCTTCTACCATGCGAGACTTCCCTACCCCGCCCTTCCCTTCACAGCCTCAAAATGTCCCCGGCTCACAGCGCAAAATGGAACCCTACCCGGATTGTGGTGAGCAGTCGTATACCGGTCACAATCGACTCGAAGGCAAGATCGCGCTCATCACCGGAGCAGACAGCGGCATCGGGCGGGCAGTAGCGATCGCCTATGCCCGTGAAGGTGCAGACGTCGCCATCGCTTACCTGAATGAGCATGAAGACGCGCAAGAAACCGCGCGCTGGGTCGAGGCCGCGGGCCGTCAATGCCTGCTGTTACCCGGAGACTTGGCGCAGAAACAGCACTGCTACGACATCGTCGAAAAGACCGTCCGCCAGTTCGGGCGTATCGACATCCTGGTCAACAATGCGGCGTTCCAGATGTCCCATGAGACCCTGGAGGAAATCGACGATGATGAATGGGTGAAAACGTTCGATACCAATATCACCGCCATCTTCCGTATTTGCCAGGCGGCACTACCCTCCATGCCCAAGGGCAGTTCGATCATCAATACGAGCTCGGTCAACTCCGACGATCCATCCCCCAGCCTGCTGGCCTATGCCACGACCAAGGGGGCCATTGCCAATTTCACTGCTGGCTTGGCTCAGTTGCTGGGCAAGAAAGGCATCAGGGTCAACAGTGTCGCGCCAGGCCCTATCTGGACGCCTTTGATTCCGGCAACCATGCCGGACGAGGCCGTCAAGAACTTTGGTTCCAGCTACCCGATGGGGCGGCCGGGGCAGCCGGTCGAAGTCGCGCCGATCTACGTGCTGCTGGGCTCCGACCAGGCCAGTTACATCAGTGGCTCACGTTACGCGGTGACTGGCGGCAAACCGATACTTTAGCGCCAAGAGGCTCGCCGTGCTGGCGGGCCTCCCTTTTGCGGGGCAGATTCAGTGTTTGTGCCGATCGTGATCACGGGCCGTTTTTTGCGCTGTCGAGTCATGTGATGTACCGGTGGATCCATCCGGACGATGAGCATCGTTGTCTCGCTCTTCTTCCCCATGCGGCCTCGTCTGCGCAGACTCCTTTTGCCTATCGCTCACTTTCTTCATGTTGCTCTCCTGCCATTGCCTTTGAACTAGGGAAGCCGAAGCACGGGCAAAGTTCACGTCACACTCACTTCTCGAGATAGCCGGGCAATAGATGCGATGAACCAAATACCCCAGGATCGCGTCCACCGCAAAACAAGCGAGTCGACACTGGAATGGCAAACGACCCTGTACTGGCCGCCCTCGGCTATCTCAAGAACAACAAACTGATTTTGACCACAGCAGAATCGTGCACTGCGGGCTGCATGGTGGCTTTGCTGGCGGCGGTACCGGGTACCGCAGAGGTGCTGGAAAGCGGCTACGTCGTCTACTCACCCAGCGCCAAGAAACGCCTGCTGGGCGTCAGCGCCGAAACCATCGAACGATACGGCTTGACCAGCGAAGCAGTGGCCTGGGAAATGGCCTTGGGCGCCTTGCGAGACAGCGATGCCAATGTGGTTATCGCCACCACCGGGGTAGCCGGCCCGGCGCCCGAATCCGGAATACCGCCGGGGACGATGTGCTTTGCGTGGGCTTTCGCCGGCGATCCAATTGCCGTTTTCACGCGCACTCGACGGTTCTTCGGCGAGCGATCTGAAGTCATGCGCGAAGGCGCCCTGTTCGGTCTGACCCAGGTTTCCCACTATCACCAGCGCTGGTTACACGGTGAGCGCGCTTGAGGGCTGTGATCATGTCGGAAGATGAACTGGTATCCCGGCGTCACCCTGTTCAAGAAGACATGCCGATGCAGCAGCGCGTCTGGCGCTTTGAGCGCGTGGGGTGGTATGTACTCGTGACCATGGTACTGCTTGCCTTGGCAGGCCTGTTCGGTAATGGCCCGTTGAGCGATGCCGAGGTGGTGAGCCAGGATGGCAGGGTACGGGTTGAGTATCAGCGCCTCAGCCGAAGCGGCACGACAGATAGCCTTTTCATCACCGTTCAGGGTACCCCTGGTCAGCCGGTAGAGGTGCAACTCGCAGGATCATTGCTTCGTGACGCCAGTATCGAGACGTTACAACCGGAGCCGCAACGGTCGATGTCACATGGCCAGGCCATGCTGTTCCAATTGGGTACAAGGCAAGATGGCGTGGCCACCTTGTACCTGACCCTTCGAAGTGAGCACGTAGGCACTCTGGAGGGCAGCGTCAGGGCTGGCCCCAAAAGCGCCGTTCGTTTCTCCACATTCCTTTACCCCTAGGGGTGCGTCATGGATTCGATCCTCCGCGCAGCCGGAATGTACGTCCCCCTCATGCTGCTGTTTCGCGTAGCCGGGCGGCGCTCGCTGGCCGACCTGACGACCTTTGACTTCGTCTTGCTGCTGATCATCGGGGAGGCCACCCAGCAGGCGCTTCTGGGCGAGGACTTTTCGTTCACCAATGCCATGCTGGTGATTGCCACGCTGATCGTCCTGGACGTCGGTCTTTCGCTCGCGAAGCTCAACTCCAAGCCCTTGGCCAGGTTTCTGGATGGGCACGCTACCCTGGTTGTCGAGAATGGGCGCTTTCTGCATCACCGCATGCACCGGGTACGCCTCACGGAGGACGATATCCTCGAGTCAGCGCGGGACAGCCAAGGCATCGAGAACATTGAGCAGGTCAAGTTCGCCATCGTCGAACGCAATGGAAAGATTTCGATCATTCCTGCCAAGTGAGGCCTTTTGGCAACAGTAAAGCTACGTCCATCGCTTCGCATGCACACGCGATGATGCCAGCCATCGTAAGCATTGAACCCTGTCACTCTGCGCGTACTCAACCACGAGCAAGTTCTTGACTCAATCCGTGATGAGGTAACGCCAATGAACGCTATCGACTTACTGATTCAAGACCACAAGCTGGTGAAAAAACTTCTCGAAGAACTGTCGACCACCACCGAGCGCGCAGTGAAGAAACGGGCCGAGTTACTTCACAGGATCGAGCAGGAGTTGCGGATCCACACCACGCTCGAGGAAGAAATACTCTACCCGGCCATCAAGCAAGCGGGTGGCAAGGAAGAAGCGAAGATGTACTACGAGGCCAAGGAAGAACACCGGACTGTCGACTCCCTCGTCCTACCCGACCTCCTGCATACCGAAACCGGCACCGTCGAATTCGCCGGGCGGGTCAAGGTCATGAAAGAGTTGTTGGAGCATCACATCGAGGAAGAGGAAGGCGAACTCTTCCCCACCGCGAAGAAGCTGCTCAGCAAGGACACCCTCGAGGAGCTGGGGCAAACCATGGAAATGCAGAAAAAGATGCTCAAGGGCGAGCAGCGAGCAGCTTAGTCAAGCGATCACCTGCCAGCGCTCAGTACGCTGGCAGGTGATCAGTTTCAGCTACCCATCATCAGTCGGAAGGTTTCATGGAATATTGGATTGGCTTACTTGAATGGCCCGCCATGGTAATGACCGTGCTGGCAGCCTGGTGCATCGGTTCACGCCGTCCGGGGCGCAGGAAGGCAGGTTTCTGTTGTTTTCTTGCAAGCAACGTTCTGTGGGCCGTCTGGGGCTGGCAAGCAGAAGCCTGGGCATTGATCATCCTGCAATTGTGCCTCTGTGCCATGAATCTGCGAGGGTGGCGAAAAAACACACAACTGCAAGCTGCCCGCACGTTGCAGGGAACAGCCTAGCGTTGCTGGCGGCGCCCGCCCAACTGGATCCAGACCGGCGCATGATCACTGGCCTTGGCTTCGTTGCGCACCCAGGCATCCACGCCCGCCCGCTTCAAATAAGGGCTCAGACCCGAGTTGAGCAGCAGGTGATCGATACGAAGCCCGGCATTACGCGCCCAGTGATTGCGAAAATAGTCCCAGAACGTGTAAATGCGCTGCTCGGGATAAAGGTGACGAACAGCATCGACCCAGCCCTGGGCCAACAATTCTTGGAATAACGCCCGCGATTCAGGTTGCAGCAGCGCGTCCTTGAGCCATGAGCGCGGGTTATAGATGTCCAGATCGGTGGGCACAACGTTGAAGTCCCCCGCTAATACCGCAGGATGGCTGCTGACATGCAGTGTTTGGGCATGCTTGATCAAGCACTCGAACCAGCGCAGTTTGTAATCGAACTTCGGGCCGGGTTGCGGGTTGCCGTTGGGCAGGTAAAGGCAGCCCACCAGTACACCGTGCGCCGCAGCTTCGAGATAGCGGCTCTGCTGATCGTCCTGCATGCCGGGCAGCCCGCGACGTACCTCCAGCGGCTCGCTATCGCGCGCCAGGATCGCCACACCGTTCCAGGAGGGTTGCCCCTGGTAAAGGCAGCCATAACCTGCCGCTTCGATGGCCTGGCGAGGAAACTGCTGGTCGGCCGCCTTTAGTTCCTGCAAGCAGGCAATGTCCGGCTGCTCCCGCTCCAGCCAGGCCAACAGCGCGGGCAGGCGGCTGCGGATGCCATTGATATTGAAGGTGGCGATCTTCAGCGCTCTCATGCGTCAGGGTCGCTCACATGAGCCTGCACGGCATCTTCCAGAGCCCGGATATGAGCCTCGTCGGCCAGTGCCTTCAGCGCCAACCAGTCATCCCAGTCAATGGCACCATCGTCCCTTAGCGCCTCGGCGGTGCGAACCAGTTCATGGTGGTAGGCGTCCGGCGATTCGCGCCGGTAGCTGATGTCGTCGTACTGCGCGTACCAGGCTTCAAGTTCAGGAATGCTGCGTTCGATGCTCATGACGGCCGCCTCGTTCTATCCCTGCAAGTGAGAGCCCAAGCACCGCGCAATGTTCAACCGCAACGGTCAGACGGTTAGCAACCCTACCGCTGAAGTAGTGCGATGGAACTTCTCACTCCGTCCGAGACGTCCCACGTCCACACCTGGCGAAAGTAGATGAAGAGGTGGTGGACGGAAATCTGATCACCCGCCGCATGCCGGATGATATACCCGCCTTCAATGATCGGTTGATCCAAGCCCTTGCTTGTTCACTTGCTAACCGTGGGCTAGCAAACACTTCAACCTACTGTTCTGCTCAGGCAAACATTCAGGGTAGGCAAGCTCACGGTTTCTTTTCCACATCCCTGGGCGCTTTCGCTGGGCCTTGGGGGTCCACTTGAGGGTCGTCCAGGTCTGGAGAGTCCGGATCGAATCCCAGGTCCTGATCAGTCGTTGCATGATCGGAGGAATGGGGGCCTTTCTGCTGCTGATCGTCGGATTTGTTCATTTTGCGGTCTCCGGAGTGTGATGTATTCACCGTCAGGGTCTTGCCCCTTTCTGAACGGGCTGTTCATGAAATATTTCGGTGAAGCACTCGCATCCGGTGGAGGATCGCAAGATCGGTAAAGTTCCTTCTACATGCCATCTGCTGGACAAGTCTGAACGGTACCCGTGAGTTCGTTCTGATTGCGACATAGTGGATGAGCGGTGCCCAAAACGCCGGTTGCGCCCTCACAGTGGCCGGTTATTCGAGAAAAACTAAACCTTCACCTGCTCCTACGGCTCAACCGATTGCGGCATAGAGGTCGCAGCCACCAAGCGAAGGAGTGAAAGATGAACAAACCATTCTTGAAAATCGCCGGGGTAACCCTGTTGATGGGCCTGGCTTCGCTGCAGGTACAGGCAGCGTCTTCGGACGATTTCGTCGATGCGGCCACTGAAGCCGGTATCGCCGAAGTGGTCACCGGCAACCTGGCGCACGAAAAGAGCCAAAGCGCAGACATCAAGCAATTCGCCCAGCAAATGGTTACAGACCATACCAAAGCCAACCAGGAACTCGGTGATATCGCCCGCAAGCTGGACATCAGCGTGCCCGACGAGGCGGCGCTGACCGACAAGGTCAAGAAGATGATCCTCGAATGGCGCGAGGAGTCGTTCGACCGGTCCTACGTCAATAACCAGGTCGACGCGCACGAAAAGGCCGTGGAACTGTTCAAGAAAGAGGCCGCCTCCTCCGACAAGCCTGAGCTGAAGGCCTTTGCCAGCGACAAGCTGCCAACGCTGCAACACCATCTGGAACAGGCCAGGGCGCTGAAAGCCACCCACGGCAAGTAACCCACACGTCACCGCGCAATCCCAGGGGCCGCCTTGCGGCCCTGCCTTGAGCCATCTGGAGGTGGGCTCCCCATGAATGATCGAATCATCGAACTGTTCACCGACACCACATTCTTCGGCATTTCCATCCTCAACCTGTTGGTAGCGCTGTGCGTTGCCGTGCTGACGTTCGTGATTGCCAGAGCTGTCATCGGCCTGTTGATGCGCCGGGTGCAGCGCTGGTCCGAACATGACGGGGCGATGAGTCAGGTGCTGGCCAAGGTACTGGCTGGTACCAGCAACAGCCTGCTGCTGCTCGCTTCGCTGCTGGTCGGTTTGAGCATGCTGGACCTGCCCGAGCGCTGGTTGGGCCGGGTCAGTAGCTTGTGGTTCGTGGTCGCCGCCTTGCAGATCGGCCTCTGGGTCAATCGCGCCATCGCGCTGGGGCTGACACGCTACTTCAGCCGGCACAGCGCCGACGGCCTGTATCAAGGCAGTGCATTGGCCACGCTTTCGGCCTGGGGGGCACGGGTGCTGCTGTGGTCGGTAGTGTTGCTGGCCATGCTGTCCAATCTCGGCGTCAATATCACCGCCTTCGTGGCCAGCCTGGGTGTGGGCGGCATTGCCGTGGCCCTGGCCGTGCAGAACATCCTGGGTGACCTGTTCGCCTCATTGTCGATTGCCGTCGACAAACCCTTCGAAGTCGGTGATTTCATCGTCATCGGCCCACTGGCCGGCACGGTGGAACATGTTGGGCTGAAGACTACTCGCATCCGCAGCCTGGGCGGTGAGCAGATCGTCATGGCCAATGCCAGCATGATCAGCAGCACCATCCAGAACTACAAGCGCTTGCAGGAACGACGTATTGTGTTCGAGTTCGGCTTGTCCTACGACACGCCCACCGAGGCGGTGAAACAGGCGCCCGCCATCGTCGAAGAGGCGATCAAGGCCCAGCAGCAGGTGCGTTTCGACCGCGCTCACTTGCGCGGCTTTGGCAAAGAGGCGCTGGAGTTCGAATGCGTCTATATCGTGAGAGACCCTGGCTATAACCTCTACATGGATATTCAACAGGCCATCAACTTTCACCTGCTCGAACGCTTCACCCGAATCGGCGCCAAATTTGCCGTGCCAGTGCGTGCCATCAAAGTTACGGCGCTGCCGCAACCCTTCGTTCAGTCTCAGGTACTGTGACGGCGGGTCGCATTTTGGCCCATCTCGGCCAGGTGGGCGTTTACCCGATGCCGTCCCCACCGATGTACCTGATCGTGCACAAGACCAACGCCGCCAGAAGGATGGCCAGGCAGTCGCACAACTGCTGCCCTCCTGGCCTCGCCGCACCGGCGGCGAGGCTCAGTGCCAGTTCAAGCCCGGGCGGCGCAGTCTGAAGCTATCAACGTTGCGTTGCGCCGCAGGTCATCGGCAGGACTTGGCCAGCGCATGTGCCGATGGACTCAATCCCTTGGCAGCAGCAAGGTGGCGGCCAGTCCCCCGCCCGCTCGATTCTCCAACCGGACCTGCCCGCCCAGGCGATCGATGATGGTCGCAACGATCGACAGACCAAGGCCGGCGCCATTCGGGCTGTTGCGGCTATAGAAGCGCTCGAATACACGAGAAAGGCTTGCTTCATCGATACCTGGCCCCTCGTCCTCGACCACTAGCTCCAAGGCGCCATCCAGACGCCTGAGTGATACGGTTATGCGGCCTGCCGGAGGTGAATGTTCAACCGCGTTGGACACCAGGTTCTGTAGCGCAATGCCCAACGCGCCAGCATCGATCGCCAGGTGATGGTCGCCTTCACCGATCTCCAGCGAGGGCTCCAGGCCGCGATCAAGTATCCACGGGGTCAGCTCAGCCAAGGTCTCGGTAACCACCTCAGCCAGGTCGACGCAGGTACTGGCACGCTGCCCCAGTTTCGGCTCGACGCGGGCGAGTGTCAGCAACTGGTTGACCACCCGGGTCAGCCGGTCGACCCCGCCCATCAGGAACCCCAGCGCTTTTTGCCGCTCCATGTCGTTGCTGGCGGCCAGCGCGTTCTGTGCATGCAGGCGCAGGACGGCCAGCGGCGTGCGCATTTCGTGAGCGGCATCGGCAATGAACCGATGCTCACGCCGCAAAAGGTCCTCGATCTGCGCCAACAGGCGATTGATGGCGGCCTGCATCGGCTCAAGCTCCGAGGGAAGCGGCACCAGTTGCAATGGCTCAAGGGAGTCGGCGTGGCGCGCGCGGATGACATTGGCCATGTTCTGTAACGGCCGCAGCCCCCAGCCGATCGCCGCCCAGACCAACAGCGCCAATGCCAAGCTGCCCAGGAGGAACGGGAACAGGGTATGGCGGACAATACGGTCGATCAGGTCGTAGCGTACGTCATCACGCTCGCCGACCCAGATCACCCAGCGTTTTTCCGGCACCGGCAAGACGAAACCGCGCCATTGTTCGCCGCCGCTGGTGAAGTCGTAAAAGCCTGGTACCGTCGGTGGCGAATCGAACGCTGGCGCGCTGGGTGTATGCACCAGAAGGGCTCCGCCGACCTGCCAGACCTGAAAAGCCAGCTTGCTTTCGTAAGGGTGCCCCACCTGATGTCGCCCTGCCCTGCCCAACGCCTCATTGAAGGCCTGGTACAGCGCCTCACGCGAGCCGTCCTGCACCGGCAGGCTCATGACACCCTGCAGCAGGCGGGCGTTCTGGGCGAGATGGGCGTCATACACCTCGTTAATTTCGCGGCGGCTATCGTGGTAGTTGTAGAGCGCCAGCAGACCGGTGCCGAGCAGCAGCAACAACATCACCCGCCACAGTGTGCGCTGGCGCAGCGAGCTCATGCCTTGGCCTCGACGAGGTAGCCGATGCCGCGTACCGTTCGGATCAACCCGTTGAACAGCTTCTTGCGCAGGTGGTAGATGTTCACCTCCAGCGTATTGCTCTCGGGCTCTTCGTCCCAGCCATACAGCAGCTGGGTCAGGCGCTCGCGGGTGAATACCTTGCCGGGTTGCGCCAACAGTTCATGTAACAGCACATACTCCTTCGGGGTCAGCACCACTTCGACACCGTTGTAGTGCACTTGCTGGGTGGCAGGGTCGAGGCTGACCCCGGCATGCTCGACCACTACCTTCGCTCGCCCCGCACTGCGCCGCAGCAAGGCGCGCAAGCGTGCCTTCAGTTCGTTGAGGTCGAAAGGTTTCACCAGGTAATCGTCGGCACCGGCATCAAGCCCGGTAATGCGGTCGTCCAGCGCATCCCGCGCGGTGAGGATCAGCACCGGCAGGCTGTCGCCGCCGGCGCGCACCCGCCGCAGCAGTTCCAGGCCATCCATGCGCGGCAGGCCAAGGTCCAGGATCACCAGGTCGAAGGCTTCATGCTGCAGCGCATGCAAGCCACTGACGCCGTCACGCAACCAGTCGAGCGTATAGCCTTCCTGGCGCAAGCCGTCGCAGATGCCCTCTCCCAGTGCGATGTCGTCCTCAACCAGCAGCAGCCGCATGTTCAGTCCTGTTTGTCCTTGATCGCTTTCATTAAAACATCGATATCGGCACGCCGGCCCTGGTCAGCCAACTCACGCCCTGGGCGGGCCGGGGCCTGCAAGGCTTTCTGCAGAGCAGCAGTAGCCTCAGGGTAGCGCTTTTGTCGATACAGATGATCGGCCCAGAAATAGTTGCTGTCGATACCATTTGGGTTGATTTGCAGCGCCTTGCGCAGCAGGGCGTCAGCCTTGTCGGTGTCGCCGAAACCGATTGGCCAGCCGGGCACCTGATCGTACAAAGTGCCAAGACTGGTGTAGGCCGAACCCTGCAGGGCATTGGGGTCCAGTTTCATGGCCTGCTCAAGACTGGCCTTCGCCGCCTTGACCTTGCCCAGTGCGCCGAGGCCACCGGTGGCGCCCGCCCAACTGCTGTCGATGATGCCTTGCCAGATCAACGGCTCAGGTGATCCGGGGTACTGATGAACGAATGCCGCCGCGTCAGCGGAGAGCTTTTCAAAGGCGTCGGCACGTTTGTCCTTGGGTACCTGGTACTGGATCTGCGCCCAGTGCTGCTGCAGATCGCTCAGGTGCTGTGTGCCTGCCTGGTCCAATGCCCAGGTCAAGGGTGCGAATGCCAACAAGCTGGCGACGAACAGACGCTTCATTTGATCGACTCCTTGGAGTGGTTAGCGATATAGCGCCGAATGACGGGCAGTTGCTTGCGCAGTGCGCGGTCGACCACGCCCGGCAACATGCTGTTGATGCGCACGAAAAGCTTTTCCGGCCACCCCAGGTAAAGTTCGCTGCGCTCGGACTGCACCGCCGCGAGAACGGCGCGCGCAACATCCGCCGGGTCGTCCATGCCGACTTTAAGCGCTTGATTGAGCGCAGTCGCAGCACTGCTGTTCATGCCGGTACGGGTCGCCCGGGGGGCGGCATACAAGACGTTGACCGTGGTGTCGGCCAGCTCGCGCCGCAGTGCCTCGGAGAAGCCGCGCAGGGCGAACTTGCTGGCGCAGTAGGTGGCGTAGCCGGGATAGCCGATCGAGCCATAGGTGGACCCGACATTGACCACCAGTGCCTTGGGCTGAGCACGCAGCAGCGGCAGGCAGGCGCGCGTCAGCTGCAGCGGTGCCTTGAGGTTGATGTCCAGCAGCTCGTCGAGCGCGTGCTCGTCCAATTGGTCGAGCAGGGCGAAGCGATTCACGCCGGCCGCGTTGATCAGCACGTTGACAGTGCCCATCTCGCGGGCTCGGCTCACGACCTGTTCGCGCCCCGCCTGGCTGCGCAAGTCGGCCTCCTGCCAACGCAGGCGATCCGGGTAGCGATTCATCAAGCCTGCCAGCTTGCCCATGTGCCGACTGACAGCCAGTACCTGGGCACCGGCAGCGCACAACTGTTCGGCCAGCTCCAGGCCGATGCCGCCACTGGCACCGGTGAGGATCACCACGGACTCAGGCAAGCGCATGATGCACCTCTCGCTGCCCCGCGCGCGGCAAGCCTTGGAACATTTCGGTGTACAAGTGATAGACGACCTTCGCCGCATGGATGACGGCCTGTTGGTCTGCGGCATCATCGAGGCGGTCCATCAGTTGCTTGTAGGTCACCATGTGGTCCTGGTCCAGCGCCCCATGGGAGCTCAGGTAGCTGAACGCCTTGTCAGGCAGGTTCAGTGTGGTTTTGATCGTGCCCGCCGCTTGGGTGGCCAGGGCGATGCTGGTGCCTTCGAGCACGTTGACCATGCCGAAGAGCCCGACCGGGTTGCCACGGGCGATCAGGTCGTAGAGGTAGGCGACCATCAGCTCGATCGACCGCGCCGGCCGACCATCACGCACCGCCTCCCAATCACCACCACAGGCGTTGATATCGTTGAGGATCCACTGCTCATGGCCGTATTCCTCGTCGATGTACTCGCACACCGCGCCGCGCAGCCACTCCAGGCGCGACGGCAAGCGCGCGCCACAGGCCATCATCAGCGGAACCGTGTGGCGGACATGGTGGTAGGCCTGGGTCAGGAAGGCAATGTAACTGTCCAGGCTGACCTGGCCGGCCAGGGCGTCACGGATCACCGGCACGGCGAACAACGCCTGACGCTCTTGGGTTGTTTGTAGTTGCAGGGTGTCGAAAAAGGACATGGGTAGCCTCACAACGAGATGTCGGATAACAGGGTTTGGTAGTGCTGCAGGATCGCCTCGCGTCGCGGGCGGCCGTTGGCAGTCAGGGTTTCGTCACGGGTGCTGAAGGGGGCCGGCAAGCGCCGCCAGGTATGTACCCGGGCGTAGTCGGGCAACTGCGCGTTGCACTGCTGCACGGCCTGTTCGATGGCATCGTCGCTGGCGGCAGGGTCAAGAGGCCAAAGCAGAGCCAGGTTGTGCGGCAAGGCTTCGCCATGCACGAATGCCTGGGCGATGACGCCGCTCTGGGTGAGTTCGGCTTCTACCCACTCCGGGTTGACGTTGCGCCCGAAGCTGGTGATGAACTGGTGTTTCTTGCGTCCATCGAGGAACAGATAGCCTTCTTCGTCGAGGTGGCCCAGGTCGCCCGTTGCCCACCAGGACTGGGTCACCGGGGCGTCCTCAAGGTAGCCAAGCAGTGTCGAGCCGGCCACCAGCACCTCGCCGTCGTCGGCAATACGCACTTGCACATGGGGCAATGGCTGGCCGACGCTGCCGTGGCGTACGGCACCAGGGCGATTCAATGCGACCACGGAGGCACACTCCGACAAGCCGTAGCCTTCGAACACCGGCAACCCGACCGCCTCGGCCCGGGCTAGCAGGCTTGGCGATACCCGGGCACCGCCCACCGCCACGAAACGCAGTGGGCCAACGCGCATCAACCCGCGCTCGATGGCCGTGACCAGCCCCATCAGCAACTGCGGAACGAGGATCAGGCTCTGCGCACCACTGAGGGCAATGGCGCCCAGCAGTCGCTTGAAATCCACCTGACTTGCCCCGCCCATGCCCAACTGATGCTGCGGATAGAGCTGTACGCAGGCACCCGCCATCAGTGCGGCATATACGCCGAGGTTCTCCAGCAATACGCCCAAAGGCAGCACGGCCAGGTACTGCTGCGGTTCAGTGGGCCGGCTTGCCGCCTCCAATTCCCGTGCTACCCGCAGCATGGCGTCAGCGCTCAGGCAGACACCTTTAGGGTGCCCGGTGCTGCCAGAGGTGTAGGTAATCTTGGCGGTACCATCAGGCAATCGGGCGCTGGCCAACCGCTCGCGCACCCAGAACTCACCTTCCTGAACAAACCCCTCACTGACCAGTCGCGGCTCCCACTGCGTCGTGCAAAGCACGGTTGAAGCACCACTCTGGGCAATGCAGTGATCAAACTGCGTCGCGCTGAAGAACGACGGCACGATCACGCAGGGGCGCGCTGCGAACAAGGCGGCCAGGTCCCAGAACAGCAGATCAGGGCCGTTATCCAGGGCCAGCACCAATGCCCCAGCAGGTTGCCGGTGCAGCACATGGGCTCGCAGTCCCACCTCACCGAGTAACTGCCGGTATGTGTAGCTGTGAGCATCACCTTTCACCGCCACGGCACCGGCATGATCTCGGGCGAACGACATCAGCAGCTCTTGAAACCGCTCCAGTTCACGCGGCATGGCCAGTCTCCTCGGCGAGCACTGGAAAACCCAGCCTTTGGAACACGCCGGCTCGGGTCAGGGCGTCGAAGCCATAGCCGATGTTTCCGGCAAACACCTGCGGATGTTGGTCATAGTAGGTCCCCCACTGATCCATCTGCCCCTGTAGGCGATCGGGATCGGCGGCGGCCAACACGCAGGGCGTAAGCCCAAGCCGTTGAAAACTGTTTATCAGTGTCGCCGCCCCAGTGAACGTGACCCACTCAAGGCCGCGGTTGGCCAACAACCACGTGACAGCGATGATCATGATGCGAGCACTGCCAGCGCTGAGGGAGGCCAGGTTTCCTACCTCGACTATGCAGGTGCGATCCAATGAAATACCCGCAACTTGAGAAACGGCGGTTTCCAAAGGCACGTCCAGGTACCGTTCGAGAAATACTGGACCCTGGCTGGCCGGGCGCATGCCGGCCGCGGCGATCAGGCGGCCGTGGCTGTCATGCAATGCCAGGAGTTCTGGCAGGTAATGCTGCACATTCGCTTGATGCACGGCGGCGAAGCACGCGTGGATGAATTGCTCAAGATCCGCACGTGAAGCATCTCCCTCCAGACAAAGCGAAAGCTGCGCGCGGTGGTCGGCATGGCTACCGATGGGTAGCGGGAGCAGACTGCTCCATTGAGATTCGGTCATGAAACTCCCCCCGATTGGGTTCGACGGGGGGATTATCGGGGTCGAATCTGAATAGAATCTGAAGTGACGTTTTCGACTTCAGGTGAATTCGGCCTGACGGCTAACTGCCACAAACACCCACCTTTGTAGGCGAAGGCCCTGTGCCGTTTTGGATGATTCGAAATACTGCTCGATTTGCTCGAAGCATCCTTGGATGACCTGGACCAAATGCGGATCAAAATGCTGCCCTGACTGCTCCAGGAGGAAGGCTTGGGCGCGGCTCTACCTGGGTTTGTAGGGATGGGGCATGCACAAGGCGTCATACACATTGCACAGCGCCACGATGCGCGCTTCAAGAGGGATGGGTGCACGGGGTGGCCCGTTGGCCTACGTAGGCGGCGCAAGGTTTGCGGATGTCGCCCTGCCGCTTGGCGCGCTGCAAACCGGCCTGCTACTGATGCCGATATGGGCCTTGGCCATGCCACTGCTCGCGCGCCTCGCGGCGCGGCGCTGACCTGCGGCATCGCTCTGAACAGTAGCGCACTTGGTCCCAACAGCGGGCCCAGCGCTTGCGCCAGTTGAACGGCCGATCACATGCCACGCAGACCTTGCTGGGCAAAAGACTCTTTTTCATAACGGCTGCTGCGCATCAAGCTGCGCCAACAGTGCTTGGCCACGCTGCCACACGGCGTCGCGCCGACTAGCAGTCATGCCATCAAGGCTGCGATAGACCAGAGCCAAACGCGGGTTCGTCGACAGCAAGGAGCGATGGCGGATGAGGAAATGCCAGTACAGGGCATTGAACGGGCAGCCGTCGTCCTCGATCACATGATTCACCTTGTAACTGCACGCCTGGCAATGATCGGACATGCGCTGGATGTAACGACCACTGGCGCAGTATGGCTTGGACCCCAGGTAGCCGCCGTCGGCGTGCATCACCATGCCAAGCGTGTTGGGCAGCTCGACCCAGTCGAAGGCATCCATATATACCGCCAGGTACCACTCGCAAATCGCGGTAGGCACGATACCCGCCAGCAAGGCGAAGTTGCCGGTCACCATCAACCGCTGGATATGGTGCGCGTAGCCCAACCGCAGGGTCTGCCCGATGGCTTGCTCCATGCAGCGCATGCGGGTGCGCCCGGTCCAATAGAATTCAGGTAACGCTCGGTCGTTGCCCAGGTGATTGAGCCCGGCATACTCAGGCATGCGCAGCCAATAGATACCGCGCACATACTCGCGCCAGCCGATCAACTGGCGAATGAAGCCTTCAGCTGCATTAAGCGGCACCCGCCCCTCGCGCCAGGCCTTGTCGACCTCTTCACACACACATCGCACATCCAGAAGCCCGATGTTGAGCGCCGCACTGATGCGCGCATGGAACAGGTACGGCTCGCCCTCGGCCATCGCGTCCTGGTAGTCGCCGAAAGCCGCCAGGCCAAAATCCAGAAAGTGCTGCCACAGCTGCTTTGCCTCGGCATGGGTCACGGGGTAGTCAAAGCCGTCGACGTCCCCGTAGTGGTCGCTGAAGCGCCGTCGTACCAAGGCGACCACCGCTGCTGTGATCCCGTCCTGCGCGAAATGCGCAGCGAACGGCCCACGCAACTGGCGAGGCAGGGGCTTGCGGTTGTCACCATCAAAATTCCAGGCCCCACCTGCCGGGCTGCCGTCGGGCTGCATAAGCAGGCCGCTTCGCTTGCGCATGCCCCGGTAGAAGTGCTCCATACGCAGCTGACGACGCTCGTGGGCCCAGCGCGCAAAGGCTTCGCGGGAGCACAGAAAACGCGTGTCGCGATGCCACACGAGGGGCAATCCGGCATCACGCAGAGCCTGCTCCAGGCGCCATTCCCCGCACTCGGTCAGGTGAATTTGCGTGGCGCCCAGGGCTTCTTGCCAGCGATGCAACTCGCCAACGATGCTGCCGCTGTTGCCGTCAGCATCGAGCTCGACATAATGCACCTGCCAACCCCGCTCACGCAGGGTCTGGGCAAAGTGCCGCATGGCACTGAAGATGAGCACGATCTTGAGCGGATGATGCGGCACATAGCGAGCCTCACCCTCCACTTCCGCCATCAGAACAGCATCGCGGGCGGGGTCAAGGGCAGCCAGGCTCGCCAGGTCGAACGACAGCTGGTCACCCAGCACAAGGCCCAGGCGCATCGTTCTGGCTACCATTGGCTGGTGAGCGTGACCGGTACGCGAAGCGGCGCAATGGGGCCGTCACGTTGCCCGCACATCTCATCATGCACCACCTGCTGTACCAGCATGCAAGGCACGGGTGGCAGGTCGGCCAACAGCTGCCGCAGCTCGGTAGTGGAACGCACGCGAACGGGCTGCCCATGGGCATCGCTCAATGTCACGGGGCCGGCGTCGGTCAAGGCGCGCAGAAGGTAGAAGCCACCCTCCAGCGACAGCAGTTCAAGCTCCTTTGCTGCGCCGGTCGAGACCAGCTGGGTAAGCGCTATCAGGTTCATTGTGTGCCCTCTGGCTGGCGGCGGAAAAACAGGGTGATCTGGCCGATTTCGACGCCCAGCTTGCTCATGCTTGAACGGTTGATCAGGGTGTCGTCATCCATGAGGTACATCCAGTCGTCCAGGTCTACCTGCCAGTGCCGCCCGTCAACTGGCAGGTCCAGCTGGTAACGCCATCGCAACGCGTTACCCGCCACTTCACCGCGCGCCTCGCCGATCACATCTCCTGCTGTTCCGCGCCAGCGACCAGGGCCGTCTGGCACCAGTGTCCAGGTACGCTGCTGGCGCGTGCCATCGCTATAGAGAAAATGTTCGTCGAGGATCAGCCGCTCACCTTCGCGGCGGCTGTCGATACGCACATGGAAGCGCTTGACCACTTCCCCGGAACGCTTCTGGAACATCCCCCAGGCCTGCACCGGTCGCGAGAAGAATGCAGCCAGGTCGAGTTTCGGTTGCTCCTGGGCATAGTGCTCGACAACGACATTGCGGCAGCTGCCCAGAAGCACGCAGGAAACCAGCAACAGTACTTTGTACATGTTCATGTTCCTCAGTCGTTGCTAGCCAGCCCAAGCAGGCGCAGTTGCGGGCCCCTGGAGCGTGGGTCTAGCCAGATGGAGAAGAAACTCACCACTCCCGAGCCGTTGCGCACCAGGCAGCTCGGCCCTCCAGCTCGCGCCCGCCGAGAAGATAACCAGTAACAGACAAAGGCAAGTCCAACGAGTACGGTGCGCCATGATGACCTCGATCGCACGCAAATACTGTACAACAATAGCATCTTGTACAATTTTTCGCTGAAACCGTATAGATTTTGATGGACAGCGCCAGACCTCGATCAGGTCACTAGCAATATCGCCAAGTCCGCAATATCGACAGGCACGAATGCCAAGGTCAGCAACGCATAGCCCTCACGCAAACTTGCTGCAAACACACAAAGCGTGATTATGAGCACGCCAAAGGCGCCCCAAAGTGCCCAGGCGAAACGCCGAACGGCGAGGTAGTCGCACACGCAACGGTTCGGCCGCTGTTTGTTCAAACTGCTGTATAGCTGGGATTGACAACGCCGGCTGGCCAGGCGACTGCTACGCGAAAGCCTGCTCGTTGCCATGAGCATCAGTGGCCTGGTCATTGCGCGCAGTGGTGTCGTACTGGCCTGGCGACGTCTGCACGGAGTGTTCAGGCAACCGTTACGCTGATTGCGTGCTTGGCGAACAGCGTTGTAGTGTTCACACCACAGCGCTTTTTGCTGCCCTGAAGGATTGATCATGCTCTACATCGTCATGCTCGGCGGTCGTCACCCTCGAGCCCACATCGAAGTCCACGATGTGGTCTTCGCCCAGGCCGATACGCTGGAACAGCTCTATCCGCAATTGCGCGAAGCCTGGTTCGGCAGCGCCAACGGCCTGCACATCGACTCCTGGCTGGAAGTTGCCGGTGTCGATGGTTATCGCGTCGAACTGAGCCAGGTGGCTCCGGGCCCCGACACCATGCGCCTGTTCTTCCTGAACCTGGGCGGCTATGAACGGCAGGTATTCGGTGAAGCGCATCGCTACCTGCTGGTGGCGGCCACCGACAAGGCCGAGGCCAAGCGCCTGGGCAAGCAACGCATGGCATCTGGTTGGCTCAAGCCGCATACCGACGCGGTGCTCGACGTCGACGATTGTCTGCCGGTCGATCTGGTGGCGGGACGCTATGTGCATCTGGTCAAGGGCGAGCATGGAGGTATCCGCCAGTTCAGTGACTACATCCTGCTCTGAAGACCGGCTTCACCGCCATGCCGGCGCGAGGCCTGTGCATGGACTGCACCGCCGAGGACTACCAGGCAGTGATCGACTACATGTCCAAGTGATGCGGCCAGCAAGCTGCGCAACAGCCAGGTGGGAGGCTGCCTGCTCAATACGTGATCAGTCTGCACGGGCCCTCCTCGTCCGATGAACCTGTCCAATCCACGGGTGACGAAGAAGGCGCGACAAAATTCACCCCGCCGCCCCCCTGATACGCGCCAATCAACTGTCTGCCCAGGGCACTGACCAGCGCATCGTCGGTGCCATCCATGAAGTGGGTGGCGTGGGCATGCCGGTAAATCCCAGAGCGTGGCTGGACCTCGGCCGTGCTGGCCATTGCCAAGGCTCAGGCCGGGCTGAACTCGGCGAGGTTGCAATACTGCCCCTTGAAGTACAGCAATGGCTGGGCAGCCGCCGCTTCCTGCAAGTTCAGCGCTTTCACCTCGCCAATCACGATCAGATGGTCACCGGCGGCGTGTTCGGCGTGAATCTCGCAATCGAGCCAATGCAGGCTGCCTGCGATGATTGGGTTGCCCAGCGGCGAGGCCTGCCAGTCGACGCCCTGCCACTTGTCCGTGCCGCGCCGTGCGAACTGGTTGGAAATCCCGACCTGCTCACCCGACAGCATATTGACCGCGAAGCGGCCGGCTTTGCGAATCCCGGGGTAGCTGGCCGAATTGGACATGACGCTGAATGACACCAGCGGCGGGTTCATCGACACGCTGTAGAACGACTGGCAGGTAAAGCCGAGCGGCTCGCCATCACAGTGCGAGGTGATCACCGTGATGCCGGAGGCGTAGTGCCCGAGCGCTTCGCGAAAGCGCAGTGGCTCGATGGCAGTACTGAAGAGCGACATAGTAGATCCTGGATATGGGGTGCGACCCGTCAGCAATAGGAAAGGGCCGAAGCTGCGCGCCCCGCCCCTTCCACCTCGCGCTCAGCCTTACTTCGCGAGCTCTCGTCGCACGACCTCTGCACCTGCGCTCAAGGCATTCAACTTGCCGCGTGCCACGGCACGCGGCAACGGCGCCATGCCGCAGTTGGTGCACGGGTAGAGCTTGTCGGCATCCACGAACTGAAGCGCTTTACGCAGGGTATTGGCCACTTCCTCCGGGGTTTCGATGGCGTGGTTGGCCACGTCGATGGCTCCAACCATCACCTTCTTGCCGCGGATCAGATCGATCAGCTCCATCGGAACGTGGGAGTTGTGGCACTCCAGCGAGACGATATCGATCTTGGATTTCTGCAGTTTGGGGAACGCCTCCTCATACTGGCGCCACTCCGAACCCAGGGTCTTCTTCCAGTCGGTATTGGCCTTGATGCCATAGCCATAGCAGATGTGCACGGCCGTTTCGCACTTGAGGCCTTCGATGGCCCGCTCCAGGGTGGCAACGCCCCAGTCGTTCACCTCGTCGAAGAACACGTTGAAGGCCGGTTCGTCGAACTGGATGATGTCAACGCCGGCAGCCTCAAGCTCGCGGGCTTCCTCGTTGAGGATCTTGGCGAATTCCCAGGCCAGCTTTTCGCGGCTTTTATAGTGCGCGTCATACAGCGTATCGATCATCGTCATGGGGCCTGGCAGCGCCCATTTGATCGGCTGCGAGGTTTGCTGACGCAGGAACTTGGCATCTTCGACGAACACCGGCTTACGGCGCGCAACGGCACCCACTACGGTCGGCACGCTGGCATCGTAGCGATCACGAATACGCACGGTTTCGCGCTTCTCGAAATCAACGCCGTCGAGGTGTTCGATGAAGGTGGTGACGAAGTGCTGGCGAGTTTGCTCACCGTCGCTGACGATGTCGATACCGGCATGTTGCTGTTCTTGCAGCGACAGACGCAACGCATCCTGCTTGCCCTCGATCAGCGCCTCGTCTTGCAGCTTCCAGGGCGACCAGAGGGTTTCCGGCTGTGCCAGCCAGGACGGTTTGGGCAGGCTGCCGGCAGTCGAAGTGGGGAGTAGTTTTTTCATGACCCAAGGCCTTGTGTATTCGATCGATCAAACAGCGTAATGAGCGGACCATTGCTGCAGCACAGCGTGGTACGGCTTGATAAATTGTTCTTCGGCAAACTTGCCTTGCTCTATGGCCAGACGGCTGCGCTCTTCGCGGTCGTAGACAATTCGAGTCAACGAGTAGTCCTGGTGCTTCAGGCTGGGCTGATAGGACTTGCCTGCCGCCGAGTTCGCGTTGTAGATCTCGGGGCGGTAGATCTTCTGGAAGGTGTCCATCGTGCTGATGGTGCTGATCAGTTCCAGGTTGGTGTAATCACCCAGCAAGTCGCCGGCAAAATAGAACGCCAACGGCGCGACGCTGTTCGGCGGCATGAAGTAGCGCACCTTCAGGCCCATCTTGGCGAAGTACTCATCGGTCAATGAGTACTCATCCTGCTGGTATTCATAACCCAGGACCGGGTGCTGATTTTCAGTGCGCTGGTAGGTCTTGCTGCTCGAAACGCTCAGGCAGATGACCGGCAGTTTGTTGAAATGCTCCCTGAAAGTGCTCGAGTTCACGAAGCACTTGAACAGTTTCCCGTGCAGTTCGCCAAATGCCTGCGGCGTGCTGAAGCCGGACTGCCCCTTGTTGTGGTCCAGCAACAGCACGCTGAAGTCATAGTCCCGCACGTACGAGGAGAAATTGTTCCCGACAATGCCTTCGATGCGCTCGTGGGTCTTGTGATCGACAATGCTGGTTTTCAGGATTTCAATCAACGGCAAGGCATCGCCCGTCTGTTCATCCGCGATCTTCATCTCGACGGAAACGATATCGAGCTCTACCGAATAACGGTCACCCTTGGGGTTGTCCCAATGCGCCAGGGCATTGAAGCGATTGTCGATCATCGCCAGCGTGTTACGCAGGTTTTGCTGACGGCTCTCGCCCCTGGCCAGGTTGGCAAAGTTGGTGGTGATGCGCGTGTTGTCCGCAGGTCGATAGTCTTCGTCGAAACGAATACTACTAATCGCGAAGGTAAATTCTTTATTCATTGTGACCCGGTACCCTCATTCCCGAAGTAGATCCTGAAAAGTCTTCCGGCTTGCCCGGCTTCGAAGGAAAAATTCAATGGGGGGATTGTCAGCAGATGAACACCTTGAGGAAAGCTCATTTATTTTAAGCTGATCTTTAGTTTTCCTCATAATCGTTCTAAGACACCTGCTCACGATCGACGCTGCCCGCGCTGGAATGCGGCCTCTGAAAACGCGTATGCTCGCGGGCTTGAGAGAAAATGTCGGCGATGACGATCAACTGAAAACGGTAGCCGAGGACATTTTCGATGGCCTGCTGGCGGCGTTCGCAAGTGAGGAAGCTCAAAATGGTTGATACTCCCTCCGCTGTGAGCACACAGCCACCTTCGCAAGACACCCGGCAGCCGGTCAGTTTGTATGAAGCCTTCCTGTTCTGGCTCAAGTTGGGATTCATCAGTTTCGGCGGGCCCGCCGGGCAGATCTCGATCATGCATCAGGAGCTGGTCGAGCGCCGGCGCTGGATCAGCGAGAAGCGGTTCTTGCATGCGCTGAATTACTGCATGTTGTTGCCCGGCCCTGAGGCTCAGCAGCTGGCCACCTACATCGGCTGGCTCATGCACCGCTCCTGGGGCGGGGTGATTGCCGGCGCGTTGTTCGTATTGCCTTCACTGTTCATCCTGATCGGTCTGTCCTGGGTCTATATCGCCTTCGGTGAGGTCCCGGTAGTGGCAGGGATCTTCTATGGCATCAAGCCGGCGGTCACGGCAATCGTCGTCCACGCAGCCCACCGGATCGGTTCGCGCGCGTTGAAGCATGGCTGGTTATGGGCCATGGCCGGCGCCTCGTTCGTTGCCATCTTCGCCCTCAACGTGCCGTTCCCGCTGATCGTGCTGATGGCCGCGATCATCGGTTATGTGGGAGGCCGCCTTGCCCCAGCCCAGTTCGTGATCGGTGGCGGTCACGGAACCGCAAAGCATAACCATGGCCCGGCACTGATCGATGACGACACCCCGGCTCCCACGCACGCCCGATTCCGTTGGGGCCACCTGTTGCGCCTGCTTGTGGTCGGTGCCGCACTCTGGGTCCTGCCCATGGGGCTGCTGACGCTGTCGTTTGGCTGGGGCGCAACCCTGCCACAGATGGGCTGGTTCTTCACCAAGGCCGCACTGCTGACCTTTGGTGGTGCCTACGCGGTGCTGCCCTATGTCTACCAGGGCGCTGTCGGACACTACGGCTGGCTGACGCCGACCCAGATGATCGATGGCCTCGCCTTGGGAGAAACGACGCCGGGACCACTGATCATGGTGGTCGCCTTTGTCGGTTTCGTTGGGGGCTACGTGCATCCCATGTTCGGTACCGAGCACCCGTTTCTTGCCGGTGCGGTCGCGGCGAGCCTGGTCACCTGGTTCACGTTCCTGCCATCATTCCTCTTCATCCTCGCCGGTGGCCCGTTGGTGGAGTCGACGCACAACGAGATGAAGTTCACCGCACCGCTGACCGGCATCACCGCGGCGGTCGTGGGCGTGATCCTGAACCTGGCCCTGTTCTTTGGCTACCACGTGCTTTGGCCAAAGGGTTTCAGTGGGGCATTCGACTGGCCCTCAGCGGTGATCGCGTTTGCTGCGGCAGTCGCCTTGTTCCGCTTCAAGCGGGGGGTGATTCAGGTGCTGTTTGCCTGCGCCGTGGCCGGGCTGGCTGTTCATCTGCTGCGGGCTTGATTCATGCTATTGCTCGGGAGGAAGCGCTCGCCCCTCGCAGTCATCGCGGACCACCGCCCCCTTGAGCCCCCCTTCACATCTCGACCTGGGTCCCCAGCTCGATCACCCTGTTCAGCGGCAGCTTGAAATACCGCAAGTTGCTGTTGGCGTTCTTCAACAAGAAGGCGAACAAGTGCTCGCGCCACTTGGCCATGCCGATTCGCTTGGTCGGCACCACGGTTTCCCGGCTCAGGAAGTAGGTGGTGCGCATGGGGCTGAAGTCCAGCTCGGCCGTGCTGCTATGGCTGAGCGCCAGGGGCACGTCAGGCTCCTCCATGAAGCCGAAGTGCAGGTTGACCCTGAAGAAGCCCTGGCCGAACGCCTCGACCTCGAAGCGCTTGTCCTGCGTCACCCGCGGCGAATCCTCCGACACCACCGTCAGCAGCACCACCTGCTCGTGCAGCACCTGGTTGTGCAGCAGGTTGTGCAACAGCGCGTGAGGCACCGCATCGGAGCGGGCGGTGAGAAACACCGCCGTGCCCTGCACGCGATGAGGCGGCTGCGCCTGCACGCTGGCGATGAACAAGGGCAGCGGCAAGGCGGTTTCATCCAGGCGTTCGACGATGATGCTGCGCCCGCGCTTCCAGGTGGTCATCAGCACGAACAGCGCCAGGCCGGCGATCACCGGGAAGGCGCCGCCCTGCAGGATCTTCGGCGCGTTGGCGGCGAAGTACAGGCCGTCCACCAGCAGGAAACCCAACAGCAAGGGAATGGCCAGCCAGCGCGGGGCCTTCCATAGCAACAGCACCACCGCCGAGGCCAGCAGCGTGGTGATCAACATGGTGCCGGTCACCGCGACGCCGTAGGCTGCCGCCAGGGCGCTGGACGACTCGAAGCCGACCACCAACAACACCACGCCGACCATCAGCGCCCAGTTGACCATGCCAATATAGATCTGGCCCTGCTCTTCGCTGGAGGTGTGCTGGATGAACATGCGCGGCACATAGCCCAGCTGGATAGCCTGGCGGGTCAGCGAGAAAGCGCCGGAGATCACCGCCTGTGAGGCAATGATGGTGGCCAGGGTGGCCAGCGCGACCATCGGCAGCAGCGCCCACTCCGGGGCCAGCAGGTAGAACGGGTTGCGCACCGCCGCCGGGTTGTCGAGGATCAGCGCGCCCTGGCCGAAATAGTTCAGCACCAGACCCGGCAACACCAGGATGAACCAGGCGCGGGAAATCGGCTTGCGGCCGAAGTGTCCCATGTCGGCGTAGAGCGCCTCGGCACCGGTCAAGGCCAGCACCACGGCGCCCAGGATCGCCACGCCGATGCCCGGATGAGCCACGAAGAAGTGCGCCGCCCAGGACGGGTTCAGCGCCTGCAGCACCTCGGGCCGCTGCACGATGCCATGGATGCCGAGCGCCCCCAGCACCACGAACCACAGCACCATCACCGGCCCGAACAGGATGCCGATGCGCGCCGTGCCGTGCTTCTGGATGATGAACAGCCCGACCAGGACCACCACCGCCAGGGGCACTACCCAGTGCTCGATGCCATCGATGCCCAGTTGCAGGCCTTCCACCGCCGACAGCACGGAGATCGCCGGGGTGATCATGCTGTCGCCGTAGAACAGCGCTGCGCCGAACAGCCCCAGCAGCACCAGCACCTTGCTCAGCCGCGGATAAGGACGTGCCGCCCGCCTGGCCAGCGCGGTCAGCGCCATGATCCCGCCCTCGCCCTGGTTGCTGGCGCGCAGGATGAACAGGACGTACTTCACCGACACCACCCAGATCAGCGACCAGAACACCAGCGACAGGATGCCCAGCACTCCCTCGAGGTTGGCCTGCACGCCGAAATGGCCGGAGAACACCTCCTTGAGTGTGTACAGGGGACTGGTGCCGATGTCGCCATAGACGACCCCGACGGCGGCGACCAGCAGGCCGACGCCTGTGCTCTTGTTGGCGTGGGACGGGTTTTCAACGATTGCGGATTGGCTCACAGGTAACGTCTCGTCAGTATTGCGTAAACACTGAATTCGGGCAGGCAGGCGGGGGACAGAAAAAGCCGCGCCAGTATCTTCTCAACCTGCAAAGGCCGGCATAAAGAAAGCGTAAAAAAACGCCATTGCCCGATGAACGCTCGACATCGGAGGAAGAGCGCTGGCCACCTTGCGCGCTGTCGGCCAAGGCTCTTTTTTTCGTCTGGGTGCATCCAAATCGCGTGCTGGTGGGTACTCACCTCAGGGCAACACCTGCATGCCCTGCCATGTCCCTACCAGGAGATCGCTCGATGAACATCGCACACGTTTCGTTCCTGCCCGCCTGCGGCCTCGCCCTGGCCATGCTGCTGTCGACCGCCCACGCCCAGACTGGGGTCCCCGATGCCGTCAAGGTGCCGGACGGCCACAAGGTAGCGCTGGAAACCGTCGGTGTCGGCGAGATCACCTACGAATGCCGCGACAAGCCCGATGCCCCTGGCCAAACCGAATGGACCTTCGTCGGCCCGAAGGCCGTGCTCAAGGACCGGACCGGCAAGGCCGTGGGCGACTACTTCGGCCCGCCCGCCACCTGGCAGGCCAAGGACGGCTCGAAGATCACCGGCACGCAGCTGGCCATCGCCCCGGCGGCCAAGGGTGACCTGCCGTACCAGCTGGTCAAGGCCAATCCCGCCGAGGGCAAGGGCGCCATGAGCGGCGTCAGCTTCGTCCAGCGCCTGGCCACCCGTGGCGGTGTCGCCCCGCAGACCGCCTGCACGGCGCAGAACAAGGGCGAGAAGCAGATCGTCAAGTACCAGGCCGACTACATCTTCTGGGCCACCAACTGAGGGCCTGTGCGCAAGGCGCGCCAGCAACCTTGAGCTACGCTCATCGACAGTCCCCGGCCGACCGGCCGGGGCTCCCGATAGCATGAGGATCGGCCCGACCTTGAACCTGCCCACGACGCCATTCGACTACGAGCGCTGTCTCCAGGCCTGTGCCAGGGGCGATCGCGGCGCCCTGCAGGCGCTTTACGACCAGGAGGGTGCCCGGCTGCTCGGCGTGGCCCGGCGCATCGCCCGCGACCACGCCACCGCCGAGGACATCGTCCATGACGCCTTCATCCGCATCTGGACCCGCGCGGACAGCTTCGATCCGGCACGTGGCTCGGCGCGTGGCTGGGTGTACAGCCTGACCCGGCACCTGGCCTTGAACTTCGTGCGCGATACCCGCCGTGAGGTCGTGCTCGACGATGCCGATATCGCGCCTTATCACGAAGACATGATCATGCAAGCCGATTCGCCGAGGATTGACCGCTGCCTCGACCAGCTCGACACCGCGCCGCGCCGCTGCATCCTGCATGCCTACGTCGACGGCTGCAGCCATGCCGAGATCGCCCGCTTGCTCGACACCCCGCTGGGCACGGTCAAGTCGTGGATAAAACGCAGCCTCAAGGCGCTGCGGGAGTGCATGGGATGAACAACGAGCCGGGTAGCAAAAGCACCGATGATCTCGAGCAACTGGCCGGCGAGTATGTGCTGGGCACGTTGTCGGCCGAGCAGCAGGATAGCGTGCTCAGGCGCCTGGATAGCGACCGTGCACTGCGTGACGCCGTGGACGCCTGGGAGCAGCGGCTGCTGGGGTTGAACGCGCTGGCCGCGCCCCTGCCGCCCAGTCCCAGACTGTGGCAACGGATCAACCGTAGCCTGGGCGACTGCCCTGCCCAGCCCACATGGTGGCGACGCCTGGGGCTGTGGCAAGGGCTGGCCGCTGCCAGCCTTGCAGCCAGCTTGTTGCTGGGTGTTGCACTGCTGACGGTTCAGTCGCCTGCCACCACCTATATGGTCGTGCTGGTGGCACCCGCCACCCAGGCACCTGGCTGGGTAGTCCAGGCCCGTGGCACTGACAAGGTCCAGTTGATTCCCTTGGGCAAGTCCGAGGTCCCCGGAGATAAGGTCCTGCAGTTCTGGACCAAGGGTGAACAATGGCCAGCACCCATCTCGCTCGGGCTGATCAAGCCCGGGGAGCAGGTCACCGTGCCGCTGGAGCGCCTGCCTGCGGTTGAGCCCAACCAGTTGTTCGAGCTGACCCTGGAGAATGTGGGTGGCTCTGCCAGCGGACTTCCGACCGGGCCTGTGCAGTTCATCGGACGGGCGGTCAAAGTGCTCTGAGGGGCAGGCCTTTCAAGGTGATGGGAATTGGCGTCCAGCTGGCTGGCAGTGACTAATGTGTAGCCCTTTACCAAGGGCGGTCAATACTTCCCTGTACAGGCGAGCGTGTCACTGATGACGCAAGCCGCGAGGAGGTGCGAGATGAACAAACTATCAATCGTGGGTGCCGGTATCGTCGGTGAGGCAGCGGCCCAGGTCATCGCCCGGGAAGCCCTCTGCCGTGAACTGGCGCTGATCGACGTCCAGGGCGAGCTGGCGCAGGGCAAGGCGCTGGATGTCTGGCAGGCGGCGGTGGAGTCAGGCTCTGATACCAAGGTGCACGGCGGGTCGGATGCCCGGTTGCTGCAGGGTTGCGACCTGGTGGTGATCACCGCCGGCGTACCGCGCAAGCCTGGCCAGTCGCGCCAGGATGTCCTGGCCACCAACCTGCCGATACTCGATGGCATCATGCGCGATGTGAAACAGCATGCGCCGAGCGCGACGGTGCTGGTGGTGTCGAACCCGGTCGACGTGCTTACCTATCGGGCCTGGAGCCTCAGTGGCCTGAGCCGCAACAAGGTGTTCGGCCAGGCTGGGGTGCTGGATACCGCGCGCATGAAGTGTTTCATTGCCGAGCAGACCGGGTTTTCGGCACGGGATATCACGGCGCTGGTCCTGGGCGGGCACGGCGACAGCATGGTACCGTTGATGCGCTATTGCACGGTCGGTGCGGTGCCGCTGGCGCACTTGCTGTCCAGTGAGCAGATCGAGCAGATCGTTGAGCGTACCCGCAAAGGTGGCGGCGAGATCCTTGCCCTGAAGAAGGTCGGCAGCGCCTGCGATGCGCCGGGCGTGGCGATTGCGCAAATGGTGGATGCGATTGCCAACGGGCGCAGCCGCATCCTGCCGGCGGTCGCGATTCTCGAGGGCGAGTACGGGCGCACGGATATTGCCATGGGGGTTCCCTGCGTGCTCTCGGACGCAGGTATCACGCAGGTGATCGAACTGCCGCTGGATGCGCAGGAGCAGGCGATGTTCGACCGTTCTGCGGATCAAGTGGCGCGGGATATTGCGCAGATGAAAGCGCTGTAGGGAGCCGTTACAGGTCCAGGGCGCCCCTGAGCAGAGCATCGAGCACGCCGGGCGCCTGCGGATCGCGCTCATCCAGCAGACACATCGGAATCCCCTGCAACACCTCCTGCGAAGCGCCCAACCCCTCCCCCACCAAGGCCAGCGGGCAAGGGATCTCCATCTGCAACGAACGCAGCCGTTTCGCCAAGGCCGCGCTTACCGGCCCCTGCACCGCGACCACCAGCACCGCGGGCTGGATTGCTCCGCACACCAGCGCCAGCTCCTCAAGCGGCTGGCCACACCCCAGCACTTCAATGCGTTGCCGTCGATCGCTCAGCAGCAGGCCGGCACACAGCAACTGCAGGTCGGCCAGGCCCTCGGCGCCGGCCAGCAGCACCCGTGGCGCATCGGCCTGGTTCATGTGCAGGCGCAGTAGCAGCCGGGCGCGCAGGAAGGTGTCCAGGAACAGCCACTGGCTGCGCTCGCCGAAAGCCTCGCCCTCGGCCAGTTCACGCCACACCGGCATGAACACCTCATGCATCACCGTGGCCTTGGGTAGCAGCGTGAACAGCTGTCCATGAATACCTTCCAGCGCCTGCGCGTCGAACGCCTTGGTGGCCCGGACAACGGCCAGGCGCCAATCGTGAAAGGCATCGTCCTGCGCGGGGGGCGCTTCGGGCTGGCCGGCGAGCAGCCCGCCGACCTTGCTGATGGGCACGCCGTTGCCGGTCCAGCGCAGGATGTCGCGAATGCGCTGGACATCCCGGGCCGTGTAGAGCCGGTGGCCGCCTTCGGTGCGCTGTGGGCTGATCAGGCCATGGCGGCGCTCCCAGGCCCGCAATGTCACGGGGTTGATGCCGGTCAGGCTGACCACGTCGCGCATGGGCAGCAAGTCGAAGGAAGGGGTGTCGGTCATGGCCAGGGTTCAAATGGATGTGAGCACATTCTAAACCCATGGGCACCTGTTGCGGCGAGCCTGCTTGGGTCATCATGGTCGGCAAACGCGCCCGAGGCTCTCGCACGGTAGCTACGCTGCGCATTTGCATCCACGTTCCGACAGGTGAGCTCCATGATCAACGCGAAACTCCTGCAACTGATGGTCGAACAGTCCAACGATGGCATCGTCGTCGCCGAGCAGGAGGGCAACGACAGCATTCTTATCTATGTCAACCCGGCGTTTGAACGGCTCACCGGCTATACCACGGACGATATCCTCTACCAGGACTGCCGGTTTCTCCAGGGCGCCGACCATGACCAGCCGAGCGTCGCCGCCATCGCGCAGGCGATCCGCGCCGGTCGCCCATGCCGCCAGGTGCTGCGCAACTACCGCAAGGATGGCAGCCCGTTCTGGAACGAGCTGTCGATCACCCCGGTACGCAATGAAGCCGACCAGTTGACCTACTACATCGGTATCCAGCGCGATGTCACCGCCCAGGTGGCCGCCGAGGAGAAAGTGCGTGAACTGGAAGCGGAGGTTGCGCGCCTGCGCCAGGCGCTGGAGGCGACGGGACGCTGATTGAAAAAGCTGTACAAGATAGTTGTATTTGTACAATTTTAGTCCTAGGCTTCAGTCATACCTGTACAACTTGTCATCGTTGTACAGGATTGCCCGGAGCCGCGTATGTCAGACTACCTGCTGCAGTTCGCCCATCACTTTGCCCGCTTGCAGGCAGGCAATCTTGATTCGCTGGAAAACCTGTACAGCGAAGACATCCGCTTTCGCGACCCGCTGCACCAGATCGATGGCCTGCCGGCACTGCAGGCGTACTTCGCCCAGCTCTACGCCAACGTCCACGATATCCGCTATGCCTTCACCGGCGCCGACGAGGTCCGGCCCGGACAGGGCTACCTGCGCTGGACCCTGCACTTTAGACATCCGCGCCTCGCCAGTGGCCGTCCCATCAGTCTGCAAGGCTGCAGCCACCTGCAATGGCAGCAGCGGGTACAGGTTCACCAGGATTACTTCGACGCTGGCGCGCTGCTGTATGAACATGTCCCGGTCATGGGCGGCGCCATTCGCTGGCTCAAGGGCCGGCTGGCATGAGCCGCTACTGGCTGACCGGCGCCAGCAGTGGCATCGGCGCCGCACTGGCTGTGCAATTGCTGGAACAGGGGCACCGGGTGGCCTTGGGAGGCCGCTGCGCCGAACGCCTGGCGCCCCTGGTCGCACGCTTTCCCGAGCAGGCACTGGTGGCTCTTGGCGACATCGAAGACGGTGAACGGCTGGCATTGATCGCCGACGAACTGCAGCAGACCTGGGGCGCGCTGGACGGGGTCATCCTCAACGCCGGGACCTGCGAATATCTGGAGCCAGGTCGATTCGACCCTGACCTGGTCGAACGTGTGATGCGCATCAACCTGCTGGGCCTGTGCCATTGCCTGGCCGCCGCCCTGCCCTTGCTGCGCCGTGGCGAACGCCCGCATGTGGTGGTGATGGGCAGCTCGGTGGCCTGGCTAGCCCTGCCCCGAGCCGGTGCCTATGGCGCGTCCAAGGCCGCCGTGCGTTACCTGGTCGAATCGCTGCGTATCGACCTGGCCAACGAAGGCATCGATGTCACCCTGATCAGCCCCGGCTTCGTCGACACGCCTCTGACCCGGCGTAACGACTTCCCCATGCCCCAGCGCTGGACGGCGCAACGCGCCGCCCGCCATATCGCCCGGCATCTGCCCGGGCGGCCACTGGAAATCAACTTCCCCGCTGCGTTCACCCTGGCCCTGCGCCTGCTCGGCGCGCTGCCGCCGCGTTGGCGCCTGGCGCTGGGTCGACGCCTGGCAAGACGGCCACAGGAATAGCCCAACATGCGTATCGCGATCATAGGCAGCGGCATCGCCGGCCTGACCTGCGCCCACCTGCTGTCGCGCCGCCACGAAGTCACGGTGTTCGAGGCCGACGACTGGATCGGTGGCCACACCCATACCGTCGAAGTGCCCTGGCACGGCGAGCGCCATGCGGTGGATACCGGTTTCATCGTGTTCAACGACTGGACCTACCCGAACTTCATCCGCCTGCTCGACCAGCTCGGCGTTGCCTCGCGACCGACCCAGATGAGCTTCTCGGTGCATGACCCGAGCAGTGGCCTCGAATACAACGGCCACGACCTCGACACCCTGTTCGCGCAACGGCGCAACCTGGTGTCGCCGGGGTTCTGGGGCATGCTGCGCGACATCCTGCGTTTCAACCGCCAGGCCCTGGCCGACCTGGACCGCGGGCGAATAGACCCTTCCACCACCTTGGGCGGCTATCTCCAGGCACAGGGCTATGGCCGGCGCTTCGTCGAGCACTACATCGTGCCGATGGGCTCGGCGATCTGGTCGATGTCACGGGCGGACATGCTCGGTTTTCCCTTGCAGTTCTTCGTGCGCTTTTGCCGCAACCATGGACTGCTGTCGGTGAACCGACGTCCGCATTGGCGGGTCGTCGAAGGTGGTTCGCACAGCTATGTCGCACCGCTGTGCCGGCCGTTCGCCGAGCGCATCCGCCTGGCGTGCAAGGTCGACCGGGTGAGCCGCGACGAAGGCGGTGTCACCCTGTTCAGCAAGGCCGGTAGCGAGCGCTTCGACAACGTGGTGTTCGCCTGCCACAGCGACCAGGCCCTGGCCTTGCTGGAGGCGCCCAGCGCCCAGGAGCGCGCGGTGCTCGGGGCCATCACCTACGCCAGCAACGACGTGCTGCTGCACACCGACACCCGCCTGCTGCCGCGCCGGCGCAAGGCCTGGGCCAGCTGGAACTACCGCCTGGGCGGCCCCGAACAGGCTCCGGCAGCGCTGACCTACAACATGAACATACTGCAGGGCATCCAGGCCCCGGTGACCTTCTGTGTCAGCCTCAACCAGACCGCGCAGGTAGACCCGGCGCAGATCATCGCCCGTTACCAGTACGCCCACCCCCAGTACAGCATCGCCGCCACCGCCGCACAGGCCCGCCAGGCCGAACTGCAGGGCCAGCGCCACAGCTACTACTGCGGCGCTTACTGGGGCAACGGCTTTCACGAGGACGGCGTGGTGAGTGCGCTCAAGGTCGCCGAACACTTCGGAGAGCAACTGTGAACAGCAGCCTGTGCCCGGGCTGGGTCAGCCATCGGCGCCTGGGGCCCCGCCCGCATGCCTTCCGCTACCGGATCGGTATGTTCTACCTGGACCTTGACGAGCAGGCCTGGCTGCTGGGCCTGTCGCGCTGGATAGGCCACGGGCGATTGGCCCCGTTGAGCTGGCGCGAGACCGACTACCTGCCGGCGCTGACCGGCACCGGCGAGCCGCTGGCCCAAGCCGCCCGCCGGCTGGTCGGCCAAGCCACCGGCCAGACTCCCGAGGGCCCGGTGCGTCTGCTGACCCAACTGCGCAGTTGGGGACTGTCGTTCAACCCGGTGAGCCTGTACTTCTGCCATGACCGTAACGAACAACTGGCGGCGATCCTGCTGGAAGTGCGCAATACGCCATGGCGCGAGCGCTTCCACTATGTACTGCCGGTACGGGACGGTCTAGACCAGCCATTCGTCATGGCCAAGGCCTTCCACGTCTCGCCCTTCCTGCCAATGGCCATGGACTACCACCTGCGTTTCCATCTGGATGCGCAACGGATTCACGTACACATGGAGAACTGGCGAGACGGTCAGAAAGTCTTCGAAGCCGACCTCGCCGTGCGGCGCCAGCCGCTGGGCCGCGCCGCGCTGCACCGATACCTGCTGTCCTTCCCCTGGATGAGCCTGCGCACCGTCTCGGCCATCTATTGGCAAGCCCTGCGCCTGTTGCTCAAGCGCATCCCCATTCACGACCACACCGCCAGCCAGGGCGCCCTGGCGCTTGGCCACCGCTGCGAGGAGCCCGATCATGTCGAACCCCACCCTTAGCGTCAGCAAATCCGCAGGCCTCACCCCCCTGTTGGGTGGGCTGGCCCGCAGCGCGGTGCTGGCGCAACTGGGCAAGCTGCGCCACGGCCACCTGCGACTGCGCGAGCGGGGACAGCAATGGAGCTTCGGCGACGCCGGCAGCCCGTTGCTGGCCGAAGTGGAGATCCTTGAAGGCGCGGCCTGGAACCTGGTGGCCGGCAACGGTTCGATCGGTGCCGGCGAAGCCTACATCCACGGCTACTGGCACAGCCCGGACCTGGCGGCCGTGACCCGCCTGTTCGTGGCCAACCTGGAGGTGCTGGACGCCCTGGAAGGTGGCCTGGCACGCCTGGGACGCCCCCTGCTGCGCCTGCTGCATCGCCTGAACCGCAACACCCGGCGCGGCGCCAAACGCAATATCCTGGCCCACTACGACCTGGGCAACGTCCTGTTCGAACACCTGCTCGACCCGACCATGATGTACTCGGCGGCCCGCTTCGAACACCCCGAGCAACCCCTGGAGCACGCCCAGTTGAACAAGCTGGAGCAGATCTGCCGCAAGCTCGAACTGGGTGCGCAGGATCACCTGCTGGAGATCGGCAGCGGCTGGGGCAGCCTGGCGATCCACGCCGCGACCCGACACGGTTGCCGGGTCACCACCACGACGCTCTCCGAAGCCCAGTATGCGTTCACCCTCCAGCGCGTCCAGGCATTGGGGCTGGAACACCGTGTAACGGTGTTGCGCCAGGACTATCGCGACCTGCAGGGAACTTTCGACAAACTGGTCTCGATCGAGATGATCGAAGCCGTTGGCCACCGTTACCTGCCCGTGTACTTTCGCCAGTGCGCCGCGCTGCTCAAACCTGACGGGCTGATGCTCCTGCAGGCCATCACCATCCGCGACCAGCGCTATGCCCAGGCCCGGCGCTCGGTGGACTTCATCCAGCGCTACATCTTCCCCGGCGGCGCCCTGCCGTCGCTGAGCGTGCTGCTCGACACCGCCAGCCGCCAGACAGGGCTGAACCTCGTGCACCTGGAGGACTTCGGCCTGGACTATGCACGCACCCTGCGTCATTGGCGCGACAACCTGCGCCAGGCACGTGGTGAGCTGGCGGCGCTCGGCTACGACGACATGTTCCAGCGACTGTGGGAGTACTACTTGTGCTACTGCCAGGGCGGATTCGAGGAACGCGCCATCGGCGTCGCCCAGTTGCTGTGGGCCGGCCCCCTGGCTCGGCGCGCCCCGTTGCCTGGGCACTGACCCATGCGCCGTGGCTGGCTGATCGCCAATGCCCTGTGGCTGCAGGCCGGCTGGTGGCTGTGCGTGCTCGGGGCGCGATGGCCCTGGTTGTTGCTGGTGGTGCCGCCGGTCATGGTGGCGCATGTATTCCTGTGCCGGGATCGCGCTGGCGAATTCCGGGCGCTACTGCGCGTAACGCTGGCCGGTTGCCTGCTGGATAGCCTGCTCGGCGCGCTTGGCGTGTTCGCTTTCGACAGCCGTCCTCTACCCATGTGGCTGGCGATGCTGTGGCTGGTGCTGGCCAGCGGCCTGCGCCACAGCCTGGCCTGGGCCGGCTGGCCGTTCTGGCGCGGGGCGCTGTTCGGCGCGTTGGGCGGACCACTGGCCTACCTGGCCGGCGCCCGGCTGGCGCAGGTCGACCTGCCGTTGGGCACCGTCACCACCGCCCTGCTGCTGGCGCCGATCTGGGCGCTGCTGTTGCCCTCGCTGGTACGCCTGGCAACGTGGCGCTGAGCGGCCACAGGACCATGAACCATTTACCCGTCCATTGCGGTAGAGTGTCAGCCGGTACTCCATCCGCAACAGGATGGATACCAAGGTTTATTCCCCAACGTCGTGACCTAAAGGACTAGCAATGGCGATTCGAATAGACATGATGGTCGGGCCGGGAGAAGAAGAACGCGCAGCCATCCTCAAGCCCTTGCGGGCTCACAACACTTCCCGTGCAGGCGATCCTAAGCCGGAGAGCATCGCTCTGCTGGTGCGTGACGAGGTTACCGACGAGATCATCGGCGGGCTTCATGGGGAGATTTTTTATCGCTGGTTCTTTATCGAATTGCTCGCCATACCTGAACAGACCAGAGGTCAAGGCACTGGCTCACGCCTGATCCGCATGGCGGAGGATGTCGCGCGTGAGAGGGGCTGTGTCGGCCTCTGGCTCGACACGTTCGATTTCCAGGCCCCTGAGTTCTACAAGCGACATGGGTTCACCGAGTTCGGGCATCTCGACGATTTCCCTCCAGGCCACAAGCGTTTTTTCCTTCGCAAACACATCGATTGAAGAAGTCTGCGCCCTATGTTTCCCCCCATTCTATTGACGACGGCATGGGCCATTGATAGTCAGGCAAGACAATGTCCTTCAATTCCCACAGAAGAAAACTGCTGGATGAAAACCAGCCCTTCTCGCATCGTGCCTCGCACGCGCGTTCATGCGCCCTGCTGGTGGCGCAGAAGTTCGACATGAAGCGCGATGATCTTATCCAGCAGCTGGAGCGCGAAACCGGCATCGACCTGCACAAGCCGCAGTCATCCGCTGAACTGCGGGCCGCCCTGGAGGCACTGGAAAAATTACGCCTGGGTCGATAAGCACCCGGCTCATCGATTGTCCTAATGCCCTGCGTGCAATGCTAATTTCAATCGTCCCTGGTTAACCCTCTAGACTGCCGGCTCACCACCCCAGGAGCCCACACGATGCATGGCGAAACCTCGATTGAAAAACTCCTCCAGTCCATGAAACCCGTACTCAATGACGGTGAGTATGTCTTTGCCACGGTCACCGACGCCTCACAACTACAAGACCTGAACATTGTCAGCAGCTTCAGGGAGCGCGAAGGCTGGACGGTCATCCTGGAGCGAAAGGTCGCGGACGCGATGCAACTGCCCTACACCTACGTGTGCGCCTGGATCACCCTGACCGTCCACTCCTCCCTCGAAGCCGTGGGCCTGACCGCCGCGTTCGCCACCGCGCTGGGCAAGGCCGGCATCAGTTGCAACGTGGTGGCGGCCTATTACCATGACCACATCTTTGTCGGTGTGGATGAGGCCCAGAGCGCCATGGCCGTATTGAGGGCACTTTCAAGCAGCGCCAACCAAGCCTGAGCGATTGGCGCTGCCAGAACCAACGCGGTGCCCCGTTCCAACCAGGGCAGATTCACTCTGCGCCGGACAGCCCCAACCCAGCGCTCACCGCCTCCTGCCCCTCGTCACCGACATGGGGAATCAGCGCGCTGGCCTCCAGGTCCGACATCAGCTCGGTGAGCATCTGCCGCTGGTTCTCGGTGATCGGCGGCGGCACGTACCAGGCGGCCACGCTCAGGCCCTCGCGCTTGTAGCTGAAGGTGCGCAGCAGTTGACCATCCTTGTAGACTTGGCCGGTGAGGTTGTGCACATAGCTGTAGGGCATCGGGAAGGTCAGCAACGTCAACGCGTTGAGCGCCACCAGCACCCCTGCCCCTTTGCCCGGTGGCTGAGTGATGACCAGGCCATAGCCTTTGCGGGGCACCCCATGGTCGACGAAGGAAAACGCACCGGACGACCTGACCGCCGCGGTCAGCTCGTTGCGCTCCTGGATGTCGAAGCGCGTGTAACCGTCCGGCATCACCACCAGGCTCATCGGCACATAGGGTTTTTCAGCGTGGTAGCCCAGCGGCTTCATCGATGGGTTGCAGCCGCCCAGCGCCAGCAGTCCCGCAGCGGCCAGCCCCAACGTGCACAGGCGATTCATCGCTGCGCCTGCGGCGCATTGCCCGCCAGGCTCGCGGCCTGCATGTCACGGGCGAAGGCGCGGGCGACGCGGCGGATGTTTTCCTGGCGCTCGGGAATACCGAGATCGAGCAGCCAAGCGTACTTGGCCATGTAGTTTTCATAGTGGTAGCGATTTAGCACCTTGCCATCACGCATCACGGTGAAGTCGGCCTTGGTGTCCATGTCGCTCTGCAACGGCAGCAGGAACAAGGTGGCGGCACTGAGGAACAGCAACGGCATGGGCGCGACCTTGCGCTGGGCATCCAGCTTGACCATCACCTGAGTCTGCCCTTCTGCGGCGCTGCCGCTTTCGACGCTGCTGAATACTCCGCTTTCTCGCAGGTAGTTGCGTAATTCGTAACTGTGCTCGAGCGAATCGACCATCACCGTGATCGGCGGCAGGTAATCCTGGCCGTCCCTGATCTGCGGGTCGGGGAGGGTCTGGGTGCCGGCGCAGCCGCCCAGCAGCAGACCTGCGGTGAGAAGCAGGGACTTTTTCATTGCTTGGACTCCTGGTTGCCTGGCTTATCATCCGCCGAGCCGGCCACGGGCAGCGTCGTCACGAAAGGAAACGCCGGCGCCAGGTTCAGATTCAACGCCTGCAAGGTCGGCAAACCAGGATTCTGACGCCGCGCAATCACTTCATCCCTTGGCTGCTGGTCGCCATGGAAGAACATGCAGGCCGAAGTTCCAAGGCAGCGCGAGCGGAACTCGCCGATGTAATACGCCTTGCCCGCCTCCAGGTGCATGGGCACCAGGAATTGCTCCCGCGCCTGGAGGGTGCTGTAGGCGCCGTTGAAGCCCGTCCAGAAGAACTGGAAATCGTAGAATTCGTAGTCGCCGGGCTTGAGCGGCATGACGAAGACGCTGGCCTCGCCAGGGAGCGCGTTCTTGTCGTTGCCGCGTACCTCTTCGATGTCCTTCGGGGTATGTTCCACCTCGGCATGGCCCCACCAGGCCGCCGCGCCGTATTGCGAGCCGCGCTTGCGCAACAGGATCCGCTGGTTGGTGTAGGCACTGTCGCGACCTAGCGGACCGATACTGCCGACCAGGTACGCGACCGGATCGCCTGCGGCCGGTAGCAGGGGCGCAGTGACGAGGACCGGAGACTTGGCGGCGCAGCCCGTCAACAGGGCAAGGGGTAACAGACGTGCGAATGCACGGAGAAATCCAGGCATGAAAAGTCCTTGAAGGGGATCGCGTTCCATCGGTTGCCGACGGTAGGTCGAGGGGTGACTGCTGCCGGCTGTGGGGGCGCGATGATATAGCGCAGCGGGTCATCAGGCGAGTGGCAGTTATAGCTATTTGCCACACCGCGATCCAAGGGTGCTGCCTGTCAGTTTGCACGCGCCTCGCCCGCCAGCCCTTGCCAGGCGCGCAGCACCGCATAACCCCGCCAGGGGCGCCAGCCCTGCGCGGCCTGCGTAGCGGCGCTGGCACTGTTCACACCCAGAGCTTTCTGCAGTGCCACGTCTCCCGCCGGAAACGCATCGGGCCAGCGCAACGCGCGCAAGGCGATGTACTGGGCCGTCCAGTCGCCGATGCCGGGCAAGGCACGCAACTGGGCGCAGGTGGCCGCGACATCGACGCCGGGGCTCAGCACCAGGCGCCCCTCCCCCACGGCCTCGGCCAGGGCCTTGAGCGCCGCCTGGCGCTGGCGCGTGATGCCCAGTCGGCCAAGGGCGTCACCACTGGCCGCCGCCAGGGTGGCCGGTGTGGGGAACAGTCGGTCCAGCGCTGCGACTGGAGTCTGGATGGGCTCGCCAAAGGCGGTGACCAGGCGCGCGCCCAGCGTGCGTGCGGCGACCACGGTGATTTGCTGGCCGAGCACGGCGCGCACCGCCAGTTCGAAGCCATCCAGCGTGCCGGGCACACGCATGCCTTCGCGGGTCGGAAAACTGGCCTGCAACACGCGGTGGATCGCCACCGGGTCGGCATCCAGATCGAACGCGGTTCGCACGCGGTTGATCAGCATGGGCAGCACGCTGGCAAGGCTGTCACTGATCGTCACCTGCGCCTGGGCGCGCTCGTCATCAAGGCTCACGCTCAGCCAGCCGCTGCACGCCTGCGAGTCCTGCACAAGGCGCAGGGTGCGCGCGTACTGCCGGCCCTCGACCCACTCCAGGCCCGGGATGGCGCGCAGGCGCAGGAAGCCCAGCATCGCTTCGACGTCATAGGGTGGGCACCAGCCCAGGCAGAGGTTGGTCATGAGCGACATTCTAGTGTCCTGGACGCGTTCGAGGCGCGCTATTTCCGGCCATAGGGCTCACAGGGTTGCCCCTATCCTGCAGACAACAAAAAATCCGATGCCTTGCGGCATCGGATTCTTATCGATCGTTCACCTCGGCAGGCCTCGACTGCCGGGCATCAGGCACGTCTGCCCGATGCGAGTTCGATCAGGCGCCGGTCGGTGCCTTGCGGGTGCGAGCAGGTGCCTTGGTGCCGTTGATCAGCGGCCCGTAGCGTCGGCTGAATTCCTGGTTGTAGGGCACGTGGTCCTTGTTGACCCCGTTGTCCCAGTTGACCGACCAGGTCATCAGGCCCTTGATCGACACGCCCTTGGCGTACAGGCGCTTGAACGCGTTGGTCAGCGCCGTCGGGTTGACCACGTAGCCAGTGGCGGCAGCATCGACGTTGGCCGGCAGGCCGATGACGAACTTGTCGGCCGGGATCCGGGTGAAGCCGCGGGTGCCGCTGACCAGGCTTTCGGTCAGGTAGAAGAGGAAGTCCTCTTTGAGCGCATCGTTGTTCTGGGCGATCCAGGCGCCCTTGCCGTTGTTGGCCTCCTGTACCCACAGCCCGTCGCCACCCTGGTTGTAGAACTGCGGGGCGATGAAGTCGTAGTACCCCTCCAGTGCCTTGAGGTAGTCGACGTAGCGCCCGGCGCTGGTCAGGTACGGAAACTCCGGTGCCATGCTGATGATGAAATGCTTGCCCTCGGCGGCATAGTGATCCTTCACCAGCTTCAGCGCGGCGGGCAGGACGGTCTTGTTGGCGGCGAAGTCGATCGCGCTCTGTTCAAGATCGATGTCCAGCCCGTCGAAACCGTAGGTTTCCACCAGGCGGATGATTTCATTGGCCAGCGGCTGTTCGTGGCCCGGGTTCAGCGCGATGTGCGCATCGGCACCGCCCAACGACATCAGCACCGCCCTGCCCTGGCTGTTGAGCACGCCGACCTGGCGGCGGAACTCGGCATCGGACAGGTTGTAAGGCTTGAAGGTCGGGATGCCGCTGCCCTTCATGAACGCCACGGCCACCACGTTGTAGTCGCGCGGCACCTCCTCCAGGCTCATGTTGGCGAACTGCCCGCGCTGGTAGCCGTCCGCCGGGCCTGCCGGCCAGTTGTGCCAGTAGCCCATGAGGATCTTCTTGCCCTCGAGGCTGGGCATGCGCGAGGCGGCATCGTCCCGCGCGCCCTTCAGTTGGGTAAAGTCAATCTTTGACATGTTCCAATCCTTTAGAACGTGTGGAAGATCCGCGGACTTACTTGAAGTCGACGTCGAAGGCCTGGTAGAAGGCGTTGCCGGTGTTGGCGACGATCCACATCAGGACGATCACATGACGGCCCTTCTTGTTGGCCGGCAGCTTCACTTCGTGGTCGACCTTGGCCTTCAGCTCCCCGGCATGGCTGTAGTACGGCACCTGCGGGTAGAAGTCCTCGGCGAACGGTTTGTCCTCCAGCTGCGCACGGGTGATGCGCTGTTTCGGATCCCAACCGTCCTTGGTAATCAGCCAGCGGTAGCCACGGGTGGTGTGCGGCGCGGTGTAGCGCCAGGTCACCTTGAACAGCTGCCCGGGGTCGACGTTCACCAGCGGCCAGGTGAAGGCGCGGTTGAGCTTCTTGCTCATCTCCTCGTCGGTGAAGTTGACGCAGTCACGGGCGTCGGTCTTGCCGCCGCTGAGGATATAGCCGTCGGCGGGCGGGGCGACGCTTGGGTTGTCCGATTGGAACGGTGCGGGGAACGGACCGGCCGCCAGGGCCGGGAAGTTCTTGCCGCCTTCCATTTCGTCGACCTGCCAGCCGCTCAACACACCGAGGTCGATGGCGACGGCGCCGCGGGAAGCCGGGGAAGTGACGCGGCCATGGCGGAGTGGGTTCTGGTTTTGTGGTTGGTTCATGTTCATAGCTCCATTTGATTTGAGAACTCTCCCTTTCCGAAGGAGAGGCCTTCAAACTAACGGAGCTGGATTTATTGTCCACGGCGCGATTTTGCGCACAGAAGCCGGCCGTTGGGAGAAGCCCCAATAAATACTGGACATTCATACAGTATCGCTATGTTTCTCCTACCCATCATGGAGCAAATCACCTACATGCCCAGGCGGCGCATGGCCTGAGGGGACTGTCAGCCGACCAGATAGCGGCGCCGCTTCGACCGGTAGTTAGACGGATCCAGGTGTGCAGGCAACCATTGCCCGACCTGGGGTTTGAGGTAGTTGCCGGTGCTCCCCGGCCGGGCCTGGTACTTCGCCGCCAGGTAGCGCGCGTAGTGGTGGTCGAACAGGCGCATGAACTCACCGAAGTAGATATCCGCCACCCGGGTATCGCCGTGGATCACCAGCATGTTCTCGTCGTTCTTTTCCTGGGAGGCGGCGCTGAAGTTCGCCGACCCGGTCACCACGGTGGGCTGCTCGCCCAGGGGGTCGACCAACAGGTACTTGGTATGGACGAAGTCGTTGCTGTTGAGCGGGTTGTCACGCTCCTTGAGCGCGTTGACCAGCGGGTTGTCCTCGCCCAGGTAGCTGCCGGCGGCGAAGATCACGTCACCGTCGGTGCCAATGTCTTCGGTCTTCCTGAGCGGATCGTCCTTGATCACGTAGCGCAGCACGTCGTTCTGGGCCTGGAGCACCTTCTGGAATTCCGGGGCGATTTCGAACGCGGCGGTGAAGCACACCAGTTGCCGGGCATTGCCGGCCAGGTCCGCGTACCACTGCAAGGTCTTTTGCGCCTGGGGCGTTTCCTTGCGCTCGCGGGGGCTGAACAGCGGGTAGGTGCCCGGCTGCAGTGGCAAGGTGGGCAATGGGCTGGCCTGGGCGTTGGGCCCGAGCAGCCTGGCCGGGGTCATGTTCTGTTGCAGCCGCGTCCAGTAGTCCAGGTATTGCCGGGCGATGATGGGGTCGTGGACGACATGGCCAACGTTCGAGTGGCCGAAGATCCCGCCAGCTGAAATATTGGTCGAACCGGTCCAGACGCTGACCGGCTGGCCGTCCTTGAGCAGCACGATGAACTTGTTGTGGCGGATGCCTTCGCTGACCGTGCGCGGATGAACCCAGGCCTGCAGGCCGGCCTGCTCGATGGTGGCCAGGTTGTTCGCCTTGTACTTGCTGTACGCATCGAAGACGACCTGCACGTCGCCTTCGCGGGCGGCCTCGCGCAGGGCCTGGGCAACTGGCAGGTACTGGAACTCGTAGAACGCCGCGCGCAAGCCCATGCCCTGAGCGCCGCCACGCCCGATGAAGTCGAGCAGGGCTTCGTACAAGCCCCGCGAAAGCCATTTCATCGGTTTTGATGCCGGCGCATCGGGGTCGGGAGCAACGTTGTCGAACTCCCTGGCATAAGCCTGGGAGCCGATCACGCCGCGGTTGAAGTGGATATCGTGCCCCAAGCCCTCGCCGGCCGGCGCCAGCGTGGGTTCACAGCGCACGCGCACCGCGACGCTCCGGGCTTCGTCGATGCGCAGGTTCTTGGGTTCGCCAAACACCGGCAGTACCCTGTACTCGTAATCCCCATCGGCGGCGACGGTGTAGTCGGCCCACAGGAAACTCTGGATCGGATGCTCGCTGGTGGGCACCAGCGTGCCCGGTGGCAGCCCCTTGTCCTTGTCGGCGAAACGCTTGAGGCCGCGCAGGTAGTACTGGGTCCGCACCTTGCCGGCCGCGTCGAAGTACCGACGGTGCACGGCAAAGCCCAGCAGGTTCTGTTCGCCGACCAGAGCCTCGAGGCTCGGCGGCGTCACGAAGTCCCAGGCCAGGAACACGACATGGGTGCCGGCGATAGCCCGTACCCGCAGATAGTCGCCAGTGGCGGATGCTCGCATGGGTGCACTCCTTGCAGGCCGGTTACTGGAACGGCGTCCTGACCTTGATCGATTGACTGTCAGGGGTCCCGCCGCTCGGGCAGGAGATCGGGGCAAGCTGCTTGTCCAGGCACACCCAGAGTTCCTTCAGCCGGTTGCCCGAGCCTACCGAGACTCGCAGGCTCTGCGCCGGCAGCGCGGGGTTGCGGGCCAGGAAAGCCTGCTTGATATCGCTGACCTTGGCGTCCAGCAGTTGATTGGGACCAGGGTTGCGGCCGAGCATGGCCTGGGTATCGGGACGGCGCAGCGTGTCGTACACCCGCTGGATATCGGCGAAGTAACGGTCGGCGGACGACCAGCCACAGGTACCATGGGCCTGCCATTCGTTCTGCATCAGGTCCGGCCCCGGCATCATGCACAGGTGCTGCCTGACCAGTGGCGCCGGCAGCGAGCCGACGCTCTGGCAGTTGCGAGGATGGTCCTGGTTGGATTTGGCATAGCGGTTCTGCGGCCACAGTCCATGCACCACCCATTCGAAACGGTTGCCGGAGAAGCACTGGAAGGCATGCTTGTCCCGTTGCGCCTTGGGCTTGTTGCGCTGGGTCTCGCAGTGTTCCGGCGACCAGGACAGCACCAGCGCCAGGTAGTCGGTGGGCAGGTCCTTGTTGACATAGTCCACCGGGCGCACCGGGGCGGGCTCGACGACGTCGGGCAACGCGCAGATTTCCTCGGCGAAAATCGGCGAGGCAACGGCCAGCCAGCCCCAGAACAGCGTTCTCATCCAGGCGCAATGCCGTGGTGTTCCTTGCATGATGACCTCCTTGTCGGGTGCGACAGGCTCCGTGCCTGTCGCTCGTTCAACCCCGTCAGGTGATGGTGTAGCGCGAATATGACGATTCGTCAGTGGTGCTTTGTTGTATCGTTCGTCCTGCCGTACCACAAGGCGCCAATGAAGCGAAAAAACATGAACCGTCGTAAAAAGATCAACCAGCTGTTGAAAGCCCACGCCAAGAAGGCCAGCGCCAAGCTGGCGCCGAAAAACCGCAACACCTACATTTCCAAGGCCGACCGGCTGAAACTGGCGGCCGAAGCCAGCCTGGGCGCCGAGCAGGCCAACGCAGACAGCGCCTCCCCCACCCAGCACTGAGCCTGATGATGACAACACCTGCCGAGAAAGCGAGCGATGCGATGGACCTGACATTCAGCCACGTGGATGTGCTGGTCGCCGATCTGCAGGCCGCTTGTACCTACTACGCCCAGGTGCTGGGCGCCGAGATCTCGCGCACGCTCGTCTGGGAGCGCGGCGGCCTGCATGTGCACTACGCCATCGCCCGGATCGGTCAGGAGCGTTTCATGCTGGTGCAGCCGCTGGCGGGCAACCTCAAGGACCTGCTCGATACTCACGGCGAAGGGATGATCTACCGCCATTGCTACTCCACGCCGGACATCGAACAGGCCTATGACCAACTGACGGCCAACGGCATCCAGCCCGAGGACGAGAACGGCAAGCCGCTGGCGCGCGAACACCTGCAGTCGCCTGCCGGTGCCCGCATCATCTGGCTGCCGAAGCGTTTCGGGCATTTCTCGATCGAGATCATCGAGGCGCAGGCGCTCGAAGCGTTCATCGAAGAGGCGTTCCTGCCGCAGGCCTGAATCAGAACGCGTACTGAACGCCGACGGTCGAGGTGACTGGCGTGTCCTGGCGGATGATCGGGCTGTGGCGGACCTGGTCGGTATAGTGCGTCACATTCACGCTGGCGATGGTCGACCAGTGCGGGTCGAACCGGTGCATCCACGACAACTCGCCCGAGTAGGCATAGATGCCTTGGTCGGCCTTGAATCGATCGAAATCGGTGTTGTCGCTTTGCTGGCGGGTAACGCCGAAGTAGGTCCGGTTGTACCTGGCCTGCCCCGAATGGGCGTTGACGCCCAGGGTCACCGTGTCGGCGTCGTTGTGGTGCAGCGTGCTCAGCAGGCCGAACTGATAGCGGTTGCCGCGCTTGTAGCCACCGGTACGCAGCTCGGCATCGGCGGTGATCGCCAGCCAGGGCAGGACTTGCTGGGCCAGGTTGATGTCGACCACCGTCGCACCGCCTACCTCGCCCATGCCTTTCAAATCGTCCGAGCCATTGCGGTACTTGCTGTCACCGTCGGCACGGCCGAAGTCGTAGCCAACCGAGAGGCTGGCACTGAAGCCGTTGTCGAACTGGTGCTGCACGCCCACGCCCTTGAGGCTGTCGGCGAAGAAGATGCCGCGCTGGAGGGTCACCGATGGCAGCAGGTGGCCCTGGCTGCCCTTCGCGCCCATGTAGCGCGGCGCGGCATGCAGGGCGAAGCCTGCGCTGACCTGGGCCTCGTCGCCCCAGATGATGTCCGGCGCAGTCTTTTCCTGGGCACTGGCCTGGCTGCAGGCAAGCGCCGCGTTGAGGGCAAGCGAAGTGCCCAGTATCTTCCTGATGGACGTTGTTTCGAACATGATCATGACTCGCTGGATAAGGTTTTCGACACCACGGGAAACGCACCGGGATTGCCCGGCGCATTTCAACTGGCGCGCACTCTAGCGAGGGTCTGTCAACGTTCCTTCGAGCGATTATCAAGATCCCGTGAAGATGGCTGAATTTTTTAGCCGAAGGACGCCGGACGGCGCTCACAAAAGGCCTCCACCCCCTCGGCAAAGTCATCGCTGGCGCAAAGACTCACGAACACACCTCGCTCCCGGTCCAGCGCACTGGCCAGATCGCCCTCCAGGCCTGCACGCAGCAACCGCTTGGCCCCCGTCTGCGCAGCGGCGGCGGCGCCGGCAAGGCGCCTGGCCAGCGCCAGGCCGGTGGCCGGCAAGGCGTCGGCGGGCACCACCTCGACCACCAACCCGAGCGCCTGGGCCTGCTGGGCCGACAAGGGCGTGTTCAGCAACGCCAGGGCCAGGGCGCGGTGCAGCCCGAGGTGGCGCGGCAGGTGCCAACTGCCGCCGCCGTCCGGGGTGATGCCGATGGCACCGTAGGCGTAGACCAGCCGGGCGTCCTCGGCGGCCACCAGCAGGTCGCAGCCCAGCGCCAGGGACAGGCCGAAGCCGGCCACGGCGCCATTGAGCAGACCCAGCACCGGGCATGGCAGGTCTGTGAGCCCGAGCACCGCCTCGTTCACCGCGCCGACCAACTGCGCGACACCTGCGCTACGGGCGTCGGGCGAACGTTGCAGTAACTGCTGGAAGTGATGGACGTCACCGCCGACCGAGAAGTGCTCGCCCCGGCTGCGCAGCAGCACCACCTTCGGCGGCGCCAGCGCCAGGCCGCGCACGGCATCGCGCAGGGCGACGGCCATGGACAGGTCGAAGCTGTTGCGTCGCTGCGGCTGATCCAGGGTGAGAAACGCGATGCCTTCGCAACGCTCGACATGAACAGGCATGAGCATCGCTCCCCTTCACAGGACCCTTGGGTGCAAGGTGGCATCGAAATCATCCAGCGACGGGAACACCAGCGGCGCCCGCTCATCGAGCGTCAGCAGATGCTCGCGGTACTGCGCCAGGTACTGCTGGCGCGCCTGCTTGCTGATGTAGGGCACATGGAACGCCACGAACGGCGGCAACACCGACAACCCGACATAGCCCAGCACCCCGCGCTGGATCGGACGCAGCATCGCGTCAAGTTCGCCATGCACCGCATCCGGCCCGAACATGTGGCTCTGCCCACCCAGTGAGAAGCTGAGCATCGCCCGCTTGCCCTTGAGCCCGCCACGGTCGTAGATGCGCGTGCCGCCATAGCAGTAGCCTGAGACGAACACCCGGTCGATCCAGCCCTTGAGGATGGCCGGCATGCTGAACCAGTAGATGGGGAAGTTGAGGATGATCAGGTCGGCCCAGCGGATCTTGTCCAGCTCCGCGGCGATGTCCGCGGCCAGGGTGCCGTTGTTGACCGCATGGCGCTGCTCCAGGGCATAGACCAGGTAGTCGGCATTGGCGCGCTGACGGAAGTCATCGGCGCTGGCGACCGGGTTGAAGTCCATGGCATAGAGATCCGACAGCTGAACGCTGTGGCCCTGGCCCTCGAGAACCTCCACGGCCAGGCGGGCCATGGCACTGTTGAAGGACTGGGGTTCGTTGTGGGCATGGACGATCAGGACGTTCATGGCAGCTCCGCGGTGGCAGGTGGCAAGGGGTGTTCGGCCAGCAGCCGCACACCGTTGTATTTGAGGAAGAAGGTGTCGGCCTGGCGTACCACATCGCGGTAGCGCCCATTGAGCGCCATGCGCATCATGTCCAGCTGCAGTTGCTCCTGCTCGATCATGTAGTCGAGGAAACGCTGCGCATCAGCGGGGCCAATCTGGCGCAGGCCCTGCAGCCAGGCCATGTACTTCACGGTCTCGTGGTGGACGATGCGCAGCATCAGGCCTTGCAGGGGCCGCGGGACCGAGGACAGCAGCCAGGCCTTGAGCCGTGTCAGTACGCCGGGCGTGGTATCCAGCCCCCAGCGGTCGGCGGCGGCCTGGTAACGCGGTTGATTGAAGCGTTCGAGGTCGGCATAGGTCTTCCAGAATGGATGGGACGGCTGGCCTTGCAAGCGCGAAGCCATGCGCCGGACCGCCGCCAGGGCGAAGGCGCGGTTGGCCAGTTCGTGGCGAAAGCCCTTGAGAAACTTGGGTGATGGCATGGTAGGAGGTATTTCCGTTGGAGAGGGACAGTGGGCCTTCACGATTCCTGTAGTAGCGGCCTTATGCCGTGAATGAGCTGCGCAGCAGCCCCGATTCAAGGGCTGGCGATGTAGTCGAGCAATACCCGCCGCTGATCATCGTCATGCAGTTGCAAGGCAATGCCGCGCATCCAGATCGCCAGCTCGCTGCCATGCTGCTCGCCCCCTCTGGTCCCATCGCTGAACGCCGTCAGCTGACGCTCCAGATAGACCCGGTCAAGCACGCGCAGATTGGGCGTTTTCAAGTGCGCGAAGCCCTCTGCCTGAGGGCCGTGACAAGCGCCGCAGGTACCCTGGTAAAGCGCTTGCCCCTGACTAGCGGACGCAGCTGGCACAGTGCTGGAAGTACCGCCAAGCCCTGCGAAGTAGCGCGCCAGCGGTTCCTGGTCGCCATCGCCTATGGTCGTGGCGATGGCGCGCATCTGTGCGCCATGGGTGTCTGCGGCGGCATAGCCACGGCGGCCTGCCTTGAAGTCGCGCAGCTGGGTGAGCAGGTATTCGGCCTGCTGCCCGGCCAGCCGCGGCGCGCCCAGGGCGGGGTTGCCCTGGCCCTGGGCACCGTGACAGGCCACACAGGTGGTGGCCTGGGTCGGTGGCGCTTCGGCGTGGGCGGCGAAGGCCGCGGTCATGGCCAGCAGGCCAGCGTAAAGGCTTTGTTTCATCGGTCGGGGTTCCCTGATCGTCGTTCTTGTTCAGCGATGCGTTGCAGCAGGCGATTGCGCGTGGTCTCGACGTCGGCGGGCATCGCCCCGCGCCACTGCCGCACCTCGGCACCGGTGTAGGGGTTGAAATCAGCGGGCAGATGACGGGCGTCGAAACGCGCCAGCATCCAGTTGAGGACGCCGGCCAGGGCTTCGTCCGACAACCCCGACAAAGCCGAACCCGGCACCTGCACCAGGTACTCGCGCCCCCCCGGCACCCCGAGGAACTTGCCTAGTTGCCCGGGAAACGCCGGCACGTTGCGCGCCGGGTTGCCGCTGCCGTCGGGCAGGTGGCAGCCCTGGCAGTTGAGCATGTAGTCGAACTGACGGGGCTCGGTGGCCCGGGCATTGCCGGCGAGCAACAGCACCGCCAGCGTCAGCAGCCCTATCCGGCGCACGGCCATGCCCTACTCCTTGACCCCAATCACCACCGACAGCGAGCAGTGGTACGGCATGTCCGCCTGGCTGCCGGAGCACCAGTTGAGGTCGTTGGAGCTCTGCGGGCGGTACAGCGGCGTGTCGCCCTGGTCACGCTGGCACACGCAACGGCCGCAGTTGCTCTTGCCGCAGCAGTCGTTGTACGAGATGACGTAGTCCTTGCCGTCGGTGGGGTTGCGGCAGGTGCCGATCCAGGTGATGTCCGAGCGCACGGTGCCCGGAGGGCAACTGCTGGACGTGCCGCCGCAGCAGCCGCAAAGGAAACCGTCGATGGCGCAGTGACGCCAGTACTCGCAACTGTTCGGATCACCCGACTCCTGCAGACCAGCGCTGGACTGGGCAAAGGCGCCGCCGCGAAACACCGGCAGCAGGGTGGTCGCCCCGGTGCCGACCAGCAAGGTGCCCAGGCCGCCAAGAAAGCCGCGGCGCGAAGTGCCGCGGGCGACACGGCGGGTCAGCAGTTGGGTGGCCTCGTCGAACCAACGGATCGTCATGGCTGCATCCCCTGTTGCGCGGCGTTGTACGCCTGGACGGTGGCATGCCCCAGGCGCCGCGCTTCCAGCAGGCTTTCCAGGTGCTCGCGGGTGTTGATCAGGCCATGGCTGGCGACGCGGCCGTGCTCATCGATCAGCACAGCGTAGGGCAGCTTGCTGATCTGGTAGGCCAGGCCCACTTCCCGCGACAGCAGGTAGGGGAACGCCTGCAAGCTGTGGGCGGCGATGAAGGCCAGGTGCTCATCCGCTTCGCCATCGCTGGCCAGCACGACCCTCAGGCGTTCCTGGCGGCGCAACGCATCGAGCACCGGCAGCAGCGTCTTGCACACCGGGCACGTCTCGGACAGGAAGAACAGCAAAGTGCCCTGCCCGCTTGCGCCGCCCAGGTTGACCGAGCCCCCGGTCAGGCTCGGCAGGGTGAACACGGGCGCCGTGTCACCGGCCTTTATCGCCTTGCCCAGGGACAGCGCCCCCACCGGCTGGATGCGCTCATGCAGCAGCCCGACCTGGCGCGCCAGCGCCCACACGGCAAGGATCAGCATCAGGATGATCGCCCAGGACAACAGGCTGGAAATGATCAGTGCATAGGTCATGGCCGTTACCTCGCAAGTGCACGGTTGGAGATCAGCTGGTTGGCCAGCAGATACAGGGCGGCGACACAGACGAAGGCGAACACCAGGGTGCAGCCGTCGAGCCAGCTCAGCGCGCGTTCGTTCATCGGTACCAAGAGGTTGCCGGCGACCAGTGCCAGCAGCAGGTTGCGCCAGACCAACGCCTGGGACGGCGGCTGGCGACGGCCGCCGAAGTGGCAGCCGCAGTCTTCGAGGGATGCACCCTCTCCCACGGCCGCCGCCAGCACGCCGGCATACAGCACCAGCATCACCACGGCGGGCAGCGTCGCCAACGGCCACCACAGGCTCAGCAACAAGCCGGCGGCGGCCAACACGTCCAGCACCGGCAACAGGTGCGCCCACACCGGCGCCGCGCACCAGCGGCCCAATACGCGCGCATAGCGTTGCAGCACCTCGGCAAACGCCCGGGGATCGTGCAGCTTGTGCAGCGCAGCGGCGCCGAGCAGCAGGGCCAGCCCGCCGACGCTGGCGACATGCACCAAGGGGTCATGCAGCAGTTCGACGCTCACCATGGCATCACCACATTGAGGAAACCCAGGGGGATGTCACCGACACTGCGCAGGTGCTCGCCGCTGTCAGCGTCGTACAGGTTCACACCCTGACGCAGCAACGGGGTCAGTCCGGCCTCGCCTTCTGTCAGGTAGACCCACAGGGTGAACAGGCTCGGCATCGGCACCACCCAGTCCAGGCTGTACAGCCGTGGTTGCGCGCCCTGGCTGACGCCGATGGCGGTGCTCTGCTCCTTGAGCGACAGACGCGCCACACGCTGCTGCGTGGCCACATCGAACACCCACACCTCGGTGCCGGGCTTCTGGTAGTTCTCCGGTTTGTCCTTGTGCATCAATACGAACAGCCGCCCGCTCTGCCGATGCAAGGCCACACCATGGTTGCCGGCAATGCCCCAGCCATCGGCGCGCTCCTGGTCACTGAGCAACGACCACTGCTTGCGCGGGCGCACACCCTCGGCGCTCATGTCCAGGGCATAGGCGCGGTTGTGCTGGGAGACGAAGTACCACGTGCCGCCATCGCGCACGCCCGTGGTCAGCAGCAGGTCCTGCAATGGATCGAACGCTGGCGCGGTGCGCTCTTGCAGCGCCACCTGCCCCTGATCATCCAAGCGCAGGTGGAAGAACCCGCCATTGCCGCAGATGGCGTAGAAATCGCGAGGGCCGGCCGGGTAGATAGAGGCGCAGCCGGGGATCGGCACCTCGGTGACGAAGCGGCTGTTTTCCAGATCGACCACCGAGATCGACTGCGCCGGGGTGAAATTGAGCACCAGCAGGAAGCGCTCGTCATCGGAAAGCACGCTGAGGCCCGTGGAGATCAGCGCGGTCATGCGCTTGGCCGGGATCGCGATCTCACGCTTGGGGCTGAGGGTCCTGGCGTCGTACACCGTGACCACATCGCTGCGCTGGCCGCGCACGCCACGGCTGAAGTAGATCTCGGTGGCATACAGCTCGTCGCGGCTGTGCGCCAGCTGCAGGCCGTTGGACCAGATGCCGGTGCTCAGCTGGCCGAGGTTGCGGCCCTGGTCGTCGAACAGGTAGGCGCGGCCATCGACCATGTTGGGCGCATTGCTGCCCCAGATCCAGAACCAGTGCTGCTCGCGATGATCGCCCAGCACTTCGACACGGGCCTGCTCCGGCACGAATTCGGCCAGTGCCGAGGCGGTGCCGGCGAACAACGACAGACCACACAGCAGATGACGCAAGGAACGCTTGAACATAGGGGCTCCGCAACAGGCGATTGGCCTGGGCTTGAGTCTATCGAGGGGCATTTTCAGAGGCTTGGCGCGCGGTGACAGCTGCCTTGGCATCCGGTGCCACGCCATCGATCACGCCAGTGGCGCCGAACAACAGCAGGTGACCGGATTGCGCAGCCAGGGCGGCCAGGTTCGAGCGGTCTTCACGTTGTGCGCTGGTAAAATGCGCCACCTGCGAGTCGGAGATCGCCACCAGGCCCGAATTACCCACCAGCGCCACCCGCCCGTCATCCAGTTGCGTCACGGCGCTGATCGCCTCGCGGCTGCCACTGTCGAGCAGGCGCCAGTGGCGCCCCTGGCTGTCCCCCAGCAGCACCCGCCCGCTCATCCCCGCCAGCAGCACGCGACCATCGCGCAGGCCGGTGCCGGTCCACAACGAGCCACTGACACCGGTGTCCAGCGCCTGCCAGGACGCGCCCTGGTCAGAGGAGCGGTAGCCGTGGCCGGCCTCGCCGACGATAAACAGACTGCCGTCAGCGGCCTGGAACACCTGATTGAGGTGGAAGTCGTCGCCCTCCTCGCCGATTTGTATCGGCAGCCAGCTGACGCCGCCATCGACCGTGCGCGCCGCATAGCCGTAGGCACCGACAAGCATGCCGTGGTGGGCGTCGGTGAACAGCACCGACAGCAGCACGGGTTTGCCCTCCAGGCGCTGTTGCAGGGTCCAGTGCTGACCGCCGTCGAGGCTGTGCAGCAGCACCCCACCATGCCCCACCGCCCAGCCTTGTCGCTCATCGACGAAGCTCACGGCGGTCAGCAAACCATCCACCGGCACGCTGCGCGCCTGGCGCCATTGCTGGCCATCGGCGGACAACGCCACCACGCCGTGGTCGCCCACCGCGACCAGCCCTTCCCCGGCCCGCGCCACCGCCACCAGGGGCGCGTGGCGTACATCGCTCAGGGCAATGGCCGGCGCCGCAGCGACCTGCCCTGCCCATATCAACCCCAGCAGCCAGGGCAACACCTGAACAGTCCTCATCCTTCAGCCCTTCTCAATGGGCGATCAGGGGCGCGCGGACCGGCCCCCGTCGCGGAACCAGTCTTTCCAGGACCACGGCCAGCGCCGGCAGCAAGGTCACCGCCATGAGCATGTTGGCCATGAACATGAAGGTCAGCAGCAGACCCATGTCGGCCTGGAATTTCAACGCCGAGAACGACCAGGTGGCCACCCCCACCGACAGCGTCAGCGCGGTGAACACCGTGGCCACGCCCACTTCGCGCAAGGCCTGCTGGAAGGCGGCGACGATGTCGCTTCCTGCTGCCAGGTGCAGTTGCAGGCGGTTGTAGATGTAGAAGGCGTAATCCACCCCGACGCCCACGGCCAGCACCATCACCGGCAAGGTGGCCACGGTCAGGCCGATGTCGAGGGCCTTCATGAACCAGTAGCCGAGGAAGGTCGCCAGGGTCAGCGGCAGGCAGCAGGCGAGCATCGCCCGCCAGTCGCGGTACACCAGCCCCACCAGCAGCACGATGGTCAGGTACACGTAGAGCATCATCGGCAGCTCCGAGCCCTCCACCACCGCGTTGGTGGCGGCCTGCACCCCGGCGTTGCCGCTGGCCAGGCGCACGCTCACCCCAGGCAGCACATGGCGCTCGCGGTACTGCTCGACGGCCGCGGTTATCTGCTTGAGGGTGCTGGCCTTGTGGTCGGCCAGGTACAGGTTGACCGGCAGCACGGTGCAGTCGGCATCGAACAGGCGCAGCGCTTCGGGCACCTGGCGCACGGTTTCGCCCAGAGACAGCTCGTCGACCGGCAGTGCCGCCCATTTCGGGTTGCCTTCGTTGACCCCCGAGGCCGCCAGCTTGGCCATGGCCGGCAGCGCCTGCGCCGACAGCACGCCGGGCAAGGTGCCCAGATACCAGGTCAGGCGGTCGACATAGGCCATCACGTCATGCCGGTAGCAACCGCCCGCCGGGGTCTGCACGGCCACGGTGAACAGGTCCAGGCCCAGGGCGAAATGGCTGACCACCTGCTCCACATCCTGGTTGTAGCGCGAGTCGGCGTGCAGTTCGGGCGCCCCCGGCAGCACATGGCCAATGTGCCGGCCCTGGCTCTGCCACACCGCCAGTGCCATCAGGCCAACGCCCAGCATGGTCACCCGCAGCGCGTTCCGCGGCTCGGCGATGCGCCCAAGGCCGGTCATCAATCCTTCGCGGCGCGCACGCAGGCGCTCGACCTTGGCCACGTAGCGTCCGTCGAAACGGCAGTAGCTGGCCAGTACCGGCAGCATCACCAGGTTGGTGACGATCTTGTAGGCCACCCCTACCGACGCGGTAATGGCCAGTTCGCGAATCATCGGGATCGGCACCAGCACCAACGTCGCAAAGCCGACGAAGGCGGTGATCAGGGCCAGGGTGCCGGGAATCATCAGGCCGACGAAACTGCGCCTGGCGGCGATCATGCCATCGGCACCGGCACAGACCTCCTTGGCGATGAAATTGACCTGCTGTACGCCGTGGGACACGCCGATGGCAAACACCAGGAACGGCACCAGGATCGCCAGCGGATCGAGGCCGAAGCCCAACAGCGTCAGGGTGCCGAACTGCCACACCACCGACACCAGCGAACACACCAGCGCCAGCGCCGTCAGGCGCCAGGAGCGGATGTACCAGTAGACCGCCAATGCCGTGAGCACAAAAGCCAGGGCGAAGAACTCGACCACGCTGCGGGCGCCGGCGCCGATATCACCCATCTGCTTGGCGAAGCCGATGATCTGCACGTCGAAGTCGGCGTCGGCGTATCGCGCCCGTACCTGCTCCTCCAACTGACGACTGAAGGCCAGGTAATCGAGACGTTTGCCCGTCACCGGGTCCGGGTCGGCCAGCTCCGCCACCACCATGGCCCCACGCTGGTCATTGGCCACCAGGGTGCCGACGAAGCCGCCGGCCAGGGTGCGCTCACGAATGGCGGCAATGGCCCGGGCATCGAGGTTGCCGACGGTGACATCACCGCCGACCACGTCCTCGGCCTTCATGCCCTCCTCGGTGATCTGCACCGCGCGGGTGTTCGGCGTCCACAGCGAAGTGACGCTGCGCCGGTCGATGCCCGGCAGGAAGAACAGCGTCTGGGTCAGGTCGTGCAAGCGTGTCAGCGCCGCCGTGTTCCAGATATCGCCATGGCGCGCCCGCAGCACCACGATGACGCGGTTGGCGCCGAACAGCACGTCGCGGTACTGGTTGAACGTCTTGATATAGGGGTGCTGCTGCGGCAGCTGTTTGTCGAAGCCCGCCGTCATCTCCAGACGCGCGGCAAACAGGCCCATCACCAGGGTGACCACGGCCAGCAGGCCGAGGGTCGCCAGGCGGTGGCGAAAGACCAGGCGCTCGAGCGCCGAGACCAGATTAGCCAGCATGAATAGCCTCCCCACCACGCGCTCGCAAGCGCGTGGCGGCCGGATCAGAAGGAGTAGGAGATGTTGCCGCTGACGAAGTCGCGGTCGGCCATCAGGTTGTTGTCGCCCCCGCCCCAGTAGCGCACCCACTGCAGGCCGCCTTTCCAGCGGTCGCGGTGGTTGAACAGCAAGGAGGCGGTCAGCGACCTGCGCCCCTCGACGAAGGGCATGGCGTTGGGCGTGGTGCCCTTGACGTCATGGCTGAAGTCCAGTTGCGGGGTGACGGTGACGCCGCTGCCGAACAGGTTCGGGTAGTTGAGCCCGAACTCGGTGACGTAGCCCCACGAGGTACGGTCCGGCAGCGAATAGTCGGGAAGCACGTAAGGCACCCGGCCCGAGGTGTCCAACCCCGGATAGCGGGTGACCGCCACCTCCGCCAGCAGGAAGCCGTCCGAGGCGCCCAGGGCGTTGGGGATGAAGCCCAGCGGGTCGTTGCCCGAGAAGGTATAGGTGGCGTTGACGTCAGCCTGCCACTTGCGTTGCTCGACGAAGCCCTTGCTCACCCCGGTGTCGAACACGCTGTAGCGATTGTAGCTGCCGGTCAGGCCCTGCCCGAAGGCTACCGTCGGGTCGATCGCCACACTGTCGTGGGGCCGGAACGACAGCTCGCCGGCCACGGCCACCGGCCCCACCAGGGTGCTCATCGACACGCCGAACAGGTCCTTGTCCTCGCCGTAGTTGATGAAGTAATCGTCTACCACCAAGGCGTCCGGGTTGCTGCGCGCCGTGTAGCCGATGAACGGCAGTTTGTCGTGGTAGCGCTGGTAGAACAGGCCGAACTCGGTGTTGATCGACTCCGCCATCCAGCGCAGGGCCAAGCCGTACTGGCCGCCGTTACCGGGCTTGCGTTCGCCGCCATAGGGTACTGCCAGGCCGCTGGCCACCAGTTGCTCGTGGCTCAGGCCGCTGGTCAGCGGGTCGCCGCAGCGGCCGGTCGGGCTTCCGGCGCAGGTGCCGGGTTGCAGGCCTTCGACGAAACCCGTCGGGTAGTAGATCGCCCGACGCCCTTCGCCCGCGATGTCGGCGCTGGAGAAATAGGTGCCCACCGGGTCGACGTCATAGCCGTTCCACTTGAACTGGTAGTAGCCCTCCAGGTTCAGGGCGTCAGTCAGTCCCAGGCTGAACGAGGCCATCGGCGCGGGGATGAACACTTCCTTCAACTGCGTGCCCGGGGTGTGGTACTTGGGCAGGCTCAGGGCGTTGATCTGGTTGATGCCGCCGCTGACGAACAGCTCCGCGCCCCAGCTGATCACCTGGTTGCCGACCTTGACCTTGGCCGGCATATCGCCGAGGTCGAAGCTTTTCGCCAGCCACAGGTCGAGCAGGTCGAAGCGCTGGGTCGCGTCGCGCCTGGCCGGCCCCTCCAGGTCGGTGCGACGGGTGTCGTCCATTTTGAAGTCCCGCGCCCAGGCCACCCGCCCCAGGGCACTCCAGCCCTCGCCGAAACGCAGGCTCAGTTCATGGGTACCCTTGAGCACCTGGGAGAACACGTCGTGTTTGTGGTAGTTGAGGTTGCCGTCGTCGGCGTTGCTGTAGTTGATGTCGGCGTTGGCGTAGCCATTGCCGCGCTCCAGGTTGTAATAACGGCCCAGCTCGTTATGGGTGGCGGTGTTGCAACCGCCATTGTCATTGCCCAGCAAATGGCAGTCGGGCGATTGCAGGCGGCTGGCGAAACCGTAGGACAGGGTCGAGTCGACGCTGCCCGAGATCCCGTGCTCGCTACCGAATGTCACGGCCTGGCAAGGTTGCGCGCCGAGCAGCCCGAGGGCAGCCAGGGCCAGCGCCGGGCACGGTGCGGCCTTCGCCCATGCCCGCGAAGGGAGTCTGTTCATGCTGTGGTCTCCCGAGGCTCAGCGCTCGCCGCGACGGCGCAGTTCGCCCGCGTTGAACAACTTGTCACTGACCCGGCCCTGCAGGCCGGCGGTGAGGTCCAGGGCCGCGCCCTGCTGGGTGAAGCCGTCGGCGATATAACGCCGGGCGATCAGGTCGTAGCTGACGTACTCGAAGCTGGTGCAGGCCTGGATCTCGGGGGCGGCCCACAGGCTGCCCTCCTGCACCCGCCACAGGTTGCCCCTGGCGTCGTACATGTCCACGTGCAGCAGGCTCCAGCTGTCCTCGTCGAAATAGAACACGCGCTTGGCGAACGAATGGCGCTTGTCGGCCTTGACCGTGGCCTCCACCACCCACACCCGATGCTTTTCGTAGCGCTGCGCGTCACGGTCCAGGTACTGCTCGCCGATCAGCTTGTCGTAGGTATTGGCCTTGTCCACCAGACGGTAGGAGTTGTACGGCACCACCACTTCGCGCTTGCCCAGCAGCTTGAAGTCGTAGCGGTCCAGGGCGCCGGTGAACATGTTGATCTGGTCGACGAAGTACAGGTTGTCGGAGCCGGCGATCGGATTGTCGTAGGCGAAGGTCGGCGCCTGGCGCACGCGGCGTTGCCCGGGGAAGTAGATCCAGGCGTTCTGCGGCTGGTCCAGGCGCGCGTGCACCAGGTACATCTCGCCGGCGCGCGAGGACGGCGACTGGATGTCGTAGAGCAGCTTGGCTTCGATATCGCCGGTGTCCTCGGGCGTTTTGACCGCCGGGTCGTTGTAGGGGTAGTACTCGCTGGCCCACTGCCGCACCTCGGTGAGCCCGCCGGCCGCCTCGCGGCGCAGGAACGAGATCTGCGCTTTGCGGCCCTTGGCCATGTAGCGCAGCTTGTAGTTCCACAGCACCTCGATGCCGCTTTTCGGTTGCGGGAACGGCACCGCGGCCCCGGCGGCCTGCTCCAGGCGCCAGCCATCAGCGCCGATGCGGGCTTGGCCGGCAAAGTCCTGGGTACGCTTGGCCACCTCGGCGGGGATGGCGCAGCTGCGATGGGTGGGGTACACGTCCAGGCGATAGCCCGGGTAGGCCTTGATCAACGCCACCTGGCCTTCCGGCAACTGCCCCTGGTACTGGGCCACATTGCTGGCATCGATCGAGTACAGGCGCTTGTCGCCGGCATAGGGGTCGCCATGGCCCGGCGACCAGCCGGCCGGCGCCTCGGTCAGGCCGCCGGTCCATGCGGGAATGCTGCCATCGGCATTGCCGGCCCTTTCGGCCCCCGTAGGGGTAAGGTCGGCAAGGGCCGTGAGCGAAGTGGTGGTTCCGAGCAGCGCCAACAGCGCGCCGCCCAACAGGGACAGGGGGCGTGGTTTCATGAACTTTTCCTTGCGGGATTGTTGTGGTTATCGAAAGGCAGTTCGTAACGGGCAAGGGCGCGGAAAAAGGGGCCGCCAAAAGACGGCCCAACATGCGTTTCCGGCTCTGCGTGACAGACAGTATTCAATGGCGGTGGCCAGCGGCTTGGCCGCATGCGCCAGGGTGTTTGTCATCCGGTGCCAGCAGGCAAGCACCCTCTGCGTGTCAGGCCTTGAGCCCGCGCTCCTCCCACCAGTCCCAGGCTCGCAGCGCCTGGCGCGCCGTGCGCCCGGCCCAGCACGACAGGGTGTTGCCCGGCATCGGGATGGCCTTTCGGTTGACGATCCAGAAGTCGCTCAGCTCGCTGCGTCGCCCCTGCAGCAGGTCGGCGATGGTGCGCCCGTTCAGGTGGCTCAGCGCCACGCCGTGGCCGAAGCACCCCCCGGCATAAATCATGCGTTCATCGCCGACAAAGCTGATCTCAGGGACCATGTCGGCGTTGACCGACACCGGCCCGCCCCAGCGATAGGCGATGCGTACGTCGCGTAACTGCGGGTAGATCCACTTGAGGTGTGTCTCGCAATGGGCCCAGGTGGCCGGCGAGGGCTGTTCGTGCATGGCGCTGCCGGTGTAGGCCCGCACATCACCACCGCCCATGACGATGCGCCCGTCCGCGGTCGGGCGAAAATAGTGCAGCATCTGCCGGTTGTCGCCGAAGGCCTCCCTGCCCTGCCAGCCCAGACGCTGCCATAGCGCGTCGCCCAACGGCTCGGTGACCACCTGGTAAGTCCACAGCGGGAACTGGCGGCGCTCCAGCACACGAGAACCGGGTACCTGCCGTGAGTAGGCATTGGTGGCGATCACCAGCTTGTCGGCGGTCACCTTGGCCACGGGCGTGCGTAACACGATACCGACGCCGCGGTTGTCGATATCGAGCACCGGTGTCGCCTCATGGATGCGCACCCCTGCGCAAGCTGCCAGGCCCTTGAGCCCGCGCACGTGCTTGCAAGGGTCGAGGTAGCCGGTCTCGGCTTCGCGAATGCCGCCCAACAACCGAGGCGAAGCGTACTGCTGACGCAGCGCGTCGCTGTCCTGCCAGCGCATGTCCGCCGCCAGTCCCAGCGAGTCGTACAGCTCCAGGGTCTTGCCCAGGCGCGCTACCTGCTGCGGCGAATAGCTGACCCGCACCAGCCCGGCATGGCGGTAATCAGAATCGATGCCGTGGCTGTCGATCACCTCACGGGTATAGGCCACGGCCTTTTCGAGGTAGTGGTGGGCGTCGATCATCTTCTGCCGTCCCCAGCGCAGCACCACCAGTTCCGGCTCCAGCCCGAACAGCTTGGTGCTGAAACCGGCATTGCGCCCGCTGGCGCCGAAGCCGATCAAGGCCGCCTCCAGCACCACCACCCGGGCACCGGGGTTGTCGCGCTTGAACTGCCAGGCAGTGTTGAGCCCGGTAAAACCTCCACCAATCACCGCCACATCGACCTTGAGGTCTTCGGTCAGGCGCGTATTGGGCGCGTAGGCGCCGTAGTCGTGTTGCCAGAAGGAGCGATGTTCATGCACAGCGTCGTTGTTGTTGTCGTTCATGCTGGACTCTCGGGTTTCGCACACAGACATGCGGTCCCTCCGAGCCTATCGGGTGGCGCGGCAACGTGATTGACCACGGACGCCAGATTTTCAGCACCCCGTGCCAGGCCCGCGCCCGGCCTGGCGGAACTGCTGCGGCGATTGCCCGGTCCAGCGCCGGAACGCCCGGGTGAAAGAGCCGGATTCGGCATAGCCGAGCAGCAGAGAAATCTGCGTCATCGAATAGTCGGAATGATTCAGGTAGCCCAGCGCCAGGTCACGGCGCACCTCCTCCACCAGCACAGAGAACTCGATGCCCTGGTCCTTGAGCCGACGTTGCAGGGTACGCCGGCTCAGCCCCATGCACTCGCTGACCTCATCCAGTGATGGCACGCCACTGGCCATGCCCAGCGCGATCATACGGGTGACCTGGGGCAGCAATTCGTCGCTGATGCTGCGCTGCTCACGCGCCTGCTGCAGGTACGGCTCCAGGGCCATGAACAGGCGCTCATTGCCTCGCGCCACCGGCAGTTGCAGGACCTCGGCGGGCAGCGTGATGCGGTTGGTCGGCTGGCTGAAGAACAACGGGCACATGAACAACTGCTTGTGCATCGACACGTCCGCCGGGCGCGAGTGCTCGAAGTCCACCCGCAGCGGCCGTACCGGGCTGGCGGTGATCAGTTGCAACTGGCGCAGGATCGTGGCGATGGCGAACTCGGCGTCCTGGCGGCGGTTGACCACGGTGCTGTCGGTGACCTGGTAGGTGATGCGCAGCTGGCGGCCCTCGCAGCTGTAGTCGATGGACGACTCCTGGGCGAACACCACGATATAGGTGTGCAGGGTCATCAGCGCCTTTTCCACGCTGGGCGCGCAATGCAAGGCGTGGCCCAGGGCACCGATATCGTCGGCCTCGGTCTGGCTGCCCAGGGTCAGGCCGACGGCCGGATTGCAGGTGCCGGCCGCTTCCCACAGGGCGACATACTGGTCGCCAGGGATTTCGATATCGGCGCGTTCCAGCAGCGGCAGGTCGATGCCGAGGGCTTCCAGGTGCGGGGCGAAGGTGGTCCTGAAACGGCGGAAGAAGTTTTCCGAGAGGACGGTGCGCACTGATTTCATGTTGTTCTTCGCAGGTCGTTTTTAGAGTGCCAGGATCAGGAAAAGGCGCCACCGGGCGGCGCATCGCCGATGAGTCCGCGCCTACAGGGGCGTGTGGTCGCTCACAGCGACTGTAACCGATTGTTACTGAGGTGGGGCAAACGCCCGCACCAGGTGATCGATCACCGCCCTCACCCTGGCCGTGTGGCGCAGGTCCTGGTGAGTGACCATCCACACCTCGTAAGGCTGGCTGCGCGTACGCTGCGGCCAGACCCGTCGCAGGCCGTCACGCTGCCCGAGCGCCACGGGAATCTCGCCCAGGCCCAAGCCCTCGGCGATGCCCCGGCGCAGCATCATGCTGGCATTGGCCGCCATCACCACCCGGCCCTCGCCCATGGGCACGTCCACCAGGGTCGGTGCGCCGCGGTCACGCCAGTACGGCTCGTACACCACCAGGTCGTGGCCGGCGAAACTGCCCTCCTGCGGCACGCCGCGACGCGCCAGGTAGTCCGCCGAGGCGAACAGGCCCATCTGCCAGCTGGCCAGCTTGCGCAGCACCAGGTCGGGGTTGTCCGGGCGCTGGTTGCGGATGGCGATATCGGTTTCGCGTTGCGACAGGTTGACGATCTCCGAGCTGCCACTGAGCACGATGCGCACCTCGGGGTGTTCCTCGTGCAAGCGGCGCAATGCCGGGATGACGAATTCCAGGGCCAGGGAGTCGGTGGTGGCAATGCGCACCTCGCCGGCCTGTTCGTTGTCGCTGCCCCGGGTGCGGCGGGCCAGTTCCAGGGCGGCCTGCTCCATCTTCTGCGCCATTTCCACGGCCACTTCGCCGGTGGCGGTGAGCTGGTAGCCGGCGGGGGTGCGCAGGAACAGGGTCGCGCCAAGGTCCGCCTCCAGCGCCGCCACCCGCCGACCCACGGTGGCCTGGTCGACGCGCAGTACCCGGGCGGCGCGGCGCAGGGTCAGTTCGCGGCTCAAGGCCAGCAGCATGCGGGCGTCATCCCAGTTCATTGGCTCACTCCATTACTTGTCGGCCCGCAGGCATCGCGGCGCCTGAAGAAAATCTGCAAAGGTGCGTCGCAAAATCGCCGCGCGACCGCACGACGCGGGTTTCATACCCTGTTACGCACCGGGCCAAAGCGGCCTTTCCTCAGAATGACAGAGGTCTTCATGCGTCACATCCCCACTCACATGACCGCCATCGACATCACCCGGCCTGGAGGCCCCGAGGTCCTCCAGGCCGCCACCCACGCCACGCCTCGACCAGGCCCCCGCGAGGTGCTGATCCAGGTCCATGCCGCCGGCGTCAACGGCCCCGACCTGCTGCAGCGCAAGGGTCTTTACGATCCGCCCGCCGGCGCGCCGGACATTCCGGGGCTGGAGATCGCCGGCAGGGTCGTGGCCCTCGGCGAACAGGTCTGCCATTTTGCCGTGGGCGACGCGGTGATCGCCCTGGTCCAGGGCGGCGGCTATGCCGAGTACGCCGTGGCCGACGAGCGCACCACCGCGCACCTGCCGGACAACCTGTCGATGGTCGAGGGCGCGGCCTTGCCGGAAACCTTCATGACCGTCTGGGTCAACCTGTTCCAGCGCGGCGGCTTCAAAGCCGGTGAAAGCGTGCTGATCCACGGCGGCGCGTCCGGCATCGGCACCACCGCCACACAGTTGGCCCGCGCCCTGGGCGCGGCGAAGATCTTCACCACGGTCAACGGCGCAGGGCAACAGGCCGCCAGCCTCGAGCTGGGCGCCGACGTGGCCATCGACTACACCCGCGAGGATTTTGTCGAACAGGTCATGCTGCACACCGACGGCAAGGGCGTCGACGTGATCGTCGACATCATCGCCGGCGACTATGTGGCCCGCAATTTCAAGGCCGCGGCCATGGATGGGCGCATCGTGCAGATCGGCGTGGTCAAGGGCCCGGCCACCGAGGTCGACCTGTTCCCCCTGCTGACCAAGCGCCTGACCCATATCGGCTCGACGTTGCGTGCACGCAGCGCCGACGACAAGGCGGCGATCCTCGAGGATCTGCAGGCCAAGGCCTGGCCCCATGTGCGCAGCGGCGCGGTCAAGCCGCTGATCCACGCGACCTTCCCGCTGGCAGCGGCCAGCCAGGCCCATGCCCTGATGGAGTCTGGCCGGCATATCGGCAAGGTGGTGTTGCAGGTTGCGCACAACGGCTGAGTCAGTCGAGCGCGCCGCTGCCCAGGGCGATCCTGATCGCCTGGGCGGTGGTGCTCACCCCCAGGCGCCGGCGAGCGGCGCGCAGGTGGTTTTCCACGGTGCGCACCGACAGGCCCAGGGTGGCGGCGATATCGGCCTGGCGTTGCCCGGCGGCGGTCCAGGCCAGCACCTGGCGCTCACGCGCCGACAGCTGACCCTCGCCGGGCGGTGCCTCCAGTAGCCGCCGGGCGCCTAGGAACGCCGCGTTGGCCAGCAGGGTCAGGGCCAGGCGCGCCGGCGCCGAAGCGTCGATGCGCACACCGCCCAGGCTCATCGCGCCCTCCAGGCCTGCCGGGCCGAACACCGGCACCTGCAGGCCATGGATGCCCGGCCCGCCGGGCAACCGAACCACCCGATAGCGTTCACCTTCGTCGCCAGGCTGCTTGCTCCAGAAGAACGCTTCACGGGCTGCCAGCAGATGGCGGGTCACCGGACAATGGCGCACGTAGGTCCGGGCATCGACCACCTGGCCGTCGCCGAACCAGTCCCCTTCCACCCAGTGGATGCGCTCGACCACCTCGTCCCGCGCAGCGCTGGCGCTGAACAGCACGAAGCGGTCATAGCCCAGCGGCCGGGCGAACGTGCGCACGGCCGTCTGGATCGTCGCCAGGGTGGTGGCCTGCTCGATCTGCCGGACCGCCTGTACCACCTCGTCGAACGGCATGCCGTTCACCCGCCGTTGGTCGCCTTGAGCAAGGCCGCGGCAGCCAGCTTGCCCAAGGCGTTGCCGGCCAGCGGGCTGTCGCCGGTGAGCAGTCGGCGGTCCTGGTGGACGGCGCCGGAGATGCCGTCGTTGACGATCTCGACGCCCTGGGCCTGCAGGCGCTCGCCGAACTTCCAGGTCAGGTGGCCGGGCATGTAGCCGATGTCCGGAGTCTTGGCGTCCAGCTCATCGGGGAAGGCGCAGATCTTGTAGCCATCGAACAGTTTGCCGCCGGCCAGCAGCGCCGCCGGACCGTGGCACAGGGTGATGACGAACTTGTCGTGGTCCGCCGCCCATTTCAGCACTTGGGCGACTTCTTCGCTTTCCGGCAGGCCGATCAACGCGCCGTGACCGCCGGGAATGAACACCCCGATGTAGTCCGAGTCGTCACCCAGGGCACTGTCGATTACCTCGGCGAGCTTGCGCGGCTGCTTGAAGGCGGGCTTGTAGCGCTCGAACAGGCCGAGCACCTGCTGGTCCTCGCGAGGCATGGCCCAGTATTCGAACTTGACCGGGTTGCCCGACAAGGTCGCGACATCGAAGGCGAAGCCGGCCTTGTCCAAGTGATACATGGGTAGCAGGGTTTCCACGGGATGGTTGCCGGTGGAGAACAGCGTGCCGTTGTCGGTGAGCAGGTAGCGCTCGTCGGCACCGATCAAGAGGATTTTCCAGCGTCCGCCCTTGTAGGCGTCGGGGTAGTCGGCGCCGCTGAGGTCGGACTTGGGCGAGGTGAACTGGCTGAGGGAATACGGCGAGGGGAAAAAGGCGTTGTCCTCGGCCGGATCGGGGGTCGGGCGTTTGTCGTCGCTGCTGTTGGTCATGATTGTGCTCCTGTGCCTGGGGGTTGACCGGATCCATGCTAGGAGGCCACCGGATCAGCGGCAATGAGGGTTTTCCCTCAACAGCTGCCTGTGGCATCGGTACATCAGACCGCGCGGTCCCTGGAACGGCCTTGTGTCGCGAAAAGGCTGCGAATGAACTCCGGGCAGTCTAGCCGAGCGCGGCGGGCGTATCGACGTCGCGCAATACCCCTGCGTCGTCTACCTCGACCAACCGCAACTGTTGCCGATGCCGTTGCAGCACCGAACGCGCGCCCTCATCACCGGTCATCAGTGCGAGTTCAGGCCAGTAGTTGCGCCCGAACAGCACCGGATGCCCATTCTGCCCCTGATGACGCGGCACCACGATGACCGCAGGGCCAGCGGTTTCGACCAACCGCCGTAAGGTCGCGGTCAGGATCCATGGCATGTCCCCCAACAGGATGGCGACCGCCTGTGCCTCGCTGTCATCCAGCGAGGCGGCGCCCGCCGCCAGGCTATGGCCCATGCCCAGCCCGGCATCGAGGCTATGGATGATCCGGCAGTCCGCCAGCAACCCCAGGTCCTCGCCCCGCTCGCCAGCGCGCAGCACCACGCGCACGTCGTCGAACGCCTCCAGGGCGTGCTCGACACTGTGCTGCAAAAGACTACGACCATCACCCAGCACGGCCCGGCGCTTGTCCGCGCCGAAACGCGACCCCTGGCCGGCCGCCAACACCAGCGCGACGATGCTCACAAGGCCTCGCGGGCGATGCCGCTACGGGTGCGCAAGATATCGGCGAGCACCGCCAGGGCGATCTCCGCCGGCGTCTTGCTGCCCAGGTTGAGACCGATGGGGGCATGGATGCGCGCCATCTCGGCATCGCCGAGCCCGCCGATACGGCGCAGACGTTCACGGCGCTTTTGCGAGGTGGCCCGCGAGCCCATCACGCCAATGTAGAACGCTTCGGTGTGTACCGCTTCGAGCATGGCCAGGTCGTCGATCTTCGGGTCGTGGGTGAGCGCCACCACCGCCGTGTCGCGGTGGCAGCCACCGTTGGCGATGAACAGCGAGGGCAGTTCCCGACGGATTTCTATCCCGTCGAGCACCACGTTGTCCATCACCTCGTCGCGAGGGTCGCACAGCACCACCTCGAAACCCAGGCCCTTGCCGAACTCGGCGCAGAAATGCGCGACACTGGAGTAGCCGGCCAGCAACAGCCGTTGGGCGGCGCCGACGCGCAGGCGCACGCATGCGCCGCCCTGCTCCACCCGTGGCCCCTGGCTGTGGTCGTCCTGCACCTGGCGTTCACCCGTACGCAGGTCGACCTCGCGCACAAGCCGGCGGCGGCCCAGCAAGGCCGCCTCCAGCTCGCCCAGGTGCGCCTGGGTCGCGCAGTCGCCCGGCAGGTTCTCCACCAGCACATCGAGGATGCCACCGCAGGGCAGGCGGATGTTGCCGCGAGTGTCGCTGCCGTCGCCATAGCGCACCATGGTGACGGCCGCGGCGAACTCGCCAGCGGCGACGCGTTCGAGGAAGTCCTCCTCGACGCAACCGCCGGACAGCGAGCCGACCCAGTGCCCCTGGTCGTTGACCGCCAGCAGCGAGCCCGGCGCGCGAGGCGCCGAGCCATAGGTGCAGAGCACCGTGCACAGCCACACGCGCAAGCCGTCACGCGACCACTGCGCCGCCTGGCGCACCACCTGCAGGTCGAGATGCTGCACGGGTCAGTCCGCCTTCAGCTGGGCCAGCTGCTGGGTGGTCAGGTCGCCCGGCAGGCCGCCCCAGGCTTCGCGCAGGTAGTTGACCATGTCGGTCAGTTGCCCGTCGTCGAGCTTGTCGGCGAAGCCCGGCATCGGCTGCATGCGCTCGAAACCGGTGAACTGCTGCTCGCGGATGCCATCGACGATGGCCTTGACCAGATTGCGCGAGTCGGCCTGGCGCAGCACGGTGTTGCCGCGCATGGCCACGGCGATGTGCGGCTTGCCCTCGCCCTCGACACCATGGCAGCCGGCGCAGACGTTGAGGTACTGCTGACGGCCACGCTTGGCGCTCTCGCCCATGGTCTCGTGGGCGACTGTCTGCACCACCTTGGCCGCCGGCGGCTGGTCACCGAGCAGGTAGGTGGCCATGGCCGACAGGTCGCTGTCCTGCAGATGCTGGGTGCTGTGGTGCACCACCGGGTACATCTCGTTGAACATGCTGCCCTGAGCGCTGACACCGTGCTTGAGGAAGGTCGCCAGATCCGCATGGTTCCAGCCACGGTCGGCCAGGTCCTGGGCCAGCAGGCTAGGCGCCAGATAGCCCAACAGCAGGCCGCCGGTCAGGCGCTTGTCCTGCTGCAGCGCGCCAATCGGGTTGCGCGGGGTGTGGCACTCGCCGCAGTGGCCGAGCACCTCGACCATGTACTGGCCGCGTTTCCACGCCTCGCTGTTGCCCTTGCCCTCCTCCAGCTGCACGCTCTTGCCGTACAACAGGTTCCAGCCGACCAGGCCGGTGCGCACGTTGAACGGGAAGCTCAGGCTGGTTTGCGGGGCCGGACGGTTGATCGGCGCCACGCTCATCAGGTAGGCATGAATCGCGTCGGAATCCTCCCGTTTGACCAGGTGGTACGAGGTGTACGGCATGGCCGGGTACAGGTTGGCGCCGTCCTTGCGCTTGCCCTCGGTGAGGGCGGCGAAGAACTCGTCGCTGCTGTAGTTGCCGATACCGTACTGCTTGTCCGGGGTGATGTTGGTGCCGTAGATGGTGCCGAACGGCGAATGGATCGGCAGGCCGCCAGCATAGGGCGCGCCGCCTTCGGCAGTGTGGCAGGCCATGCAGTCGGCGGCGCGGGCCAGGTATTCGCCACGCTTGATCAAGGCCTCGCCCGCCGCCTGGGCGTTGCAGGCGACCAGTGCGCCGATGGCCAGCGCCAGGCTGCTCAGAATGCGCGTCATGCTCAGCCCTCCTTGACCAGGCCGAGGTCGCCCAGCACTTCGCGGGTTGCCTCGTAGTAGCGCACGTAGCCGGTGCAGCGGCACACATGGTGGCCGAGGCTGGCCTCGATGGCACCCTCCAGCTCACTCTGCTTCAGCGGCTTGCGCTGGGCTTTTTCCACCAGCACCGTGGCGGCGTTGACAAACCCCGGCGCGCAGTAACTGCATTGGAAGGCGAAGCGATCGACGAACTTCTGCTGGATCGGGTTCAACTCGCCCGGATTGCCGGCTTCGTCGAGCTTGGCGTGGCCCTCGATGGTGCGGACTTTCTTGCCCTCGAAGTAATGCGCGCCGGTGATGCAGGTGCGCACCTCTTCGCTGGTGCCGTCGGGGTTGTCGACGATTACCACGCAGGCATGGCAGATACCCTGGCCACAGCCCAGACGCGAGCCCGTAAGGTTCTGGTATTCGTGCAGGTAGTCGATCATCGCCAGGTCATCGGGGACCACTTCGGTGACGACAGGTTGACCGTTGAGGGTCAGTTGCAGCTTGCGGTCAGCCATTGAGGGCCTCCTTGACTCGGGCGGGGGTGATGGGCAGGTCGCGCACGCGCTTGCCGATGGCATGGGCCACGGCATTGCCGATGGCGCCGACCACCGGGATCATCACCACTTCGGCGATGCCCTTGGACGGGTCGGTCGGCGACAACGGCGGCAGGATCTCCGAGGTCTGCTTCCACACCGCCACATGCCTGGCCATCGGCAGGCGATAACGGTTGAAGTTCCAGTCGCCCTCGCCCGGGCCACCCTCGTACAGCGGCATTTCCTCCAGCAGCGCATGGCCGATGCCCATGGCGATACCACCCTCGAGCTGGCCCTTGACCAGCTCCGGCACCAGTACCCGGCCGCACTCGACCCAGCTGTGGTGGTTGAGCACCGTCACCTCGCCGCTGCCCTTGTTGACCTTGACCTCGACGATGGTCGCCACCGGGCTGTAGTAGGTGACCATGGCGTTGTTCAGCTGGGTGGCCGGGTATTCGGCGTTCTGCCGGTCGAGCAGGTGGAAGCCGGCGCTGTTCATCTGCGCCTTCTTCGCGTTCACCGCGCCGTCGCCGTACTTTACCGCCACGGCATCGAGCGGCAGGCGCTCGCGCACGCCGTCGATGACGAAGTCGGCCTCGGCCCAGCTCCAGCGGTTGAAACCGTGCACGCTGACGCCGGTGACCAGGCCCATTTCGTGGGCTTTCTTCGCCAGCGTGGCGAACGGGATCGGCGCCAGGCCATTACCGGTCAGCTCGCCGTTGACCCACACCGCGTTCTCGCGGCGCACAACCAACGGGTTGGCCTGGCCGCCATACGGGCCTTGGCTCCACAGGGCCATTGCCGCCGGCCACAGGCCGTGGTTGAACAGCACGCGGGCCGCTTCGCGGGTGGCGTGGCTGAAGTAGAACGCCGAGTTGGTCGCCGACGACGGCGAGGCCAGCTTGCCGACCCAGCGCGGGTTGCGCAGTGCGGCGTCCTGCTCGGCCTGGCTGATCAGGTAGGGGTTGCCGCTGGTGGTCAGCGCCAGCTCCGGCCATTCGGTCTGGGCGGTCATGACCTCGTCGGCGACACGGCCGAGGAAGTCGCTGACCACCAGGGCCTGGGAGGTGGACATGCCAGTGCCCAGCTCGGTGCCGATATGGCGCAGGCTGATGCGGCCATCGGCGCTGAACTCGACCGCCGCCATCGGCGCCTCGGAGCCGGTGCCGAAGTCTTTCTGGGTGATGGCAAAGCCCACGCCATACCAGTTGTCGTGGTCCTTGGCGTCCTCGGCCTGCTTGCGCGCCTGGCGGTTCTTCCACCAGTCGTGCGCGGCGGCCTTGTCGAGGATCTCGTGCAGACGCAGGGCACCGGCAGGCACCGCACCCTGGGTGTTCTTCATGCCCGACTTGAGCGCGTTCTTGCGGCGCAGCTCGATGGCGTCCACACCCAGGCGGTCGGCGATCTCGTCGACCATCATCTCGGTGGCAGCCATGCTCTGCAGGGTGCCGTAGCCGCGCATGGAGCCGGCCTCGACACCACGGGAATGGTACGCGGTCACCGACAGGTCGTTCTGCGGCATGTAGTAGATCGACTGCGCCGCGGTGGCGCCCACGGCGGCCACCGACGGGCTGTAGTTGATGCGCCCGCCGCCGTCGACGCTCATGTCGGCGCGGAAGATCTTGAAGCTCATGTCCTTCTTGTCGACGGCCAGCTGATAGCGGATGTCGAACGGGTGGCGCTTGATGCCGCTCTGGAACTGCTCGTAGCGGTCGTTGGCCAGGCGGATCGGCACGCCCGCGCCGTACAGCGCGGCGACGGCGGCGTAGAACACGAAGATGTTGTTGTCCTTGGAACCGTAGCCAACGGTGTAGCCCGGGTGCATGTTCAGGTGCTTCAGGCCGAAACGCGACGGCTTGATCATGTGCACGCATTCCTGCGCCACTTCGAACGGGCACTGGGTGGCCACGACGAAATGCAGGGTGCCGGTGGCCGGGTCGAACCAGCCGTTGCCGTTGTCCGGCTCGAGGGCCGCGGGCTCGATCGACGGAGTCTTGTAACGCTCGTCGAACAGCAGCCAGTCTTCCGGCGGCTGCTTGAGCTGCTCGTCGATGCGCTGGGCGTAGAACATCCCCTGCTCGGTGAGGTTGCCGTGCTGCTTGGGCTCGGCGGTCCATACCGGCTTGCGCGCCAGGATGGTGGGGAACAGCATGGTGTTCTTCAGGCTCGAGTATTCGTCCTCGTCGAACGGCGTCTTGCCGCCCACGCGCACGAAACGGAAGCTGCCGTAGGGGTCGCGCTGGTACAGCGGGGCCTGGGCGCCGTAGCGGATCGCCTGGTCGTTGAACTGCAGCTTGAGCTTGGCCTTGCGGAAACGCTCGAAGTCGTTCCAGATCAGGATCGCCACCGGGTGGCCGATGAACATTGGTACCTGGCCCGGCGGCAGCAGCGGATCTGGCGAATGGGCCTCGGGCCAGGCAATGCCGTCCTTCTTCAGGTCGTCGGCGGTGACGATGCGGTCCGGTTGCAGCTCGGCGCCCAGCAGCGACAGGTCGTAGCCTGCGTAAAGGCGGTCGGCCTTGGTGGCCTTGAGCAGCATGGCGTGGCCCTGCTGCTGCGGCCAGCCAGGCATGTCCTTGGCGCGAATGTCGCGGGCGAACACCTTGTTGCCACAGACCTTGGACAACGCATCGTTACGAAAACGCGCCTTGCCGTCGTGGTTCATCCACTTCTGCGGCGAAGTGGTGACCTTGCTTTCCATCAGGGCGGCGAAGGCCTGGCTGCCGAGCGGCGCCAGGGTCACGCCGACACCGGCGACCAGCCCACCTTGCAGGAACGAGCGCCGGGAAATATCACGGTTGGACATGGTTGATCCTCTGGGTAGCTCTTGGGCTGCCCATGCTTTTTCTGGTGCTTGAAAACTGGGAGGGCGCGCACGATCACAAAAACTGACTACGAAGTCAAGTTAACGATCGTAGAGTGCCACTGCAAGTCAAGCAGACAACTTGTCGCGGGGGGGGGCGCGATCGCGCCGCGAAGGCTCAATCCGGCAAGCGATAGCGCTCGACGAAGTATTGGCGGAAGAACTCCACCGCCACCCGCACCTTGGCTGAACCGGCCAACGGCGCGGTGTACACCGCCCAGATATCCGCCACCTGCTGGTAGTCCGGCAGCACCTGCACCAGCCGACCCTCGGCGATGCTGTCGTGCACGTCCCACCACGAGCGCAGCAGGATGCCGCGCCCATCCAGGCACCACTGGTGCGCCACCTCGCCATGGTTGCTCGACAACGCGCCGGTCACCCGCACGCTCTCCTCGCCCTGCGGCCCTTCCAGGTGCCATAGCCCGAACGGGTGGTCGCGCTCCTTGATCACCAGGCAGTCATGGCTGGCCAGGTCCGCCAGCACCCGTGGCGCGCCATGCTCGGCCAGGTACGAAGGCGCCGCGCAGAGCACCCGGCGATTACGCGCCAGGGGCTTGGCGATCAGGTGCGGGGCGATCACGTTGCCCACGCGGATGTCCAGGTCGACGCCTTCGGCGATCAGGTCCACCAGGCGGTCGTGCACATCCAGACGGATGTCCAGGCGCGGGTAGCGCGCCGCCAGTTCCGACAGCGCCGGCGCCACGAAGCGTCGCCCCAGGCCCAGGCTGCTGGCGATGCGCAACTGACCGACCGGCTCGCGCTGGCCGGCGTTGAGATCGTCGTCCATGCGCTGAAGGGTCTCGAAGATCTGCTGCGCCCATTGATACACCCGCTCGCCCTCCTCGCTCACCGTCACCCGCCGGGTGGTGCGGTGCAGCAGGCGCACGCCGAGGCTGTCCTCCAGCAGGCGGATGCGCTTGCTGACGAACGCCGCCGACATGCCACGCTCGTCGGCCACCGCGGCGAAGCTGGCGCGGCGAGCCACCTGCAGGAAGATGTCGAGGTCGTCCAGGTTCGGCAGATTATTCACGATTCGTGCACCAAGAATTGATGGATTGCCGGATTATCTCCGAAGCACAGCCTTATAGCATGGCCGCATCTTCCCTGAACACGAGAGGCGCCCCATGACCAAGACCTTCAAGATCGCCGCCATCCCCGGTGACGGCATCGGCAACGAAGTCCTCCCCGAAGGCCTGCGCGTGGTCGAGGCCGCCGCCCGCAAGCACGGCCTGAACCTTGAGTTCGCGTTCTTCGAATGGGCCAGCTGCGACTACTACCTGGCCCACGGCAAGATGATGCCAGACGACTGGTTCGACCAGCTCAAGGGCTTCGACGCCCTGTACTTCGGCGCCGTCGGCTGGCCGGACAAAGTCCCTGACCATATCTCGCTGTGGGGATCCTTGCTCAAGTTCCGCCGCGACTTCGACCAGTACGTGAACATCCGCCCGGTGCGCCTGTTCCCCGGCGTGCCCTGCCCGCTGGCGAACAAGCAGCCCGGCGACATCGACTTCGTGGTGATCCGCGAGAACACCGAGGGTGAATATTCCTCCCTGGGCGGGCGCATGTTCGAAGGCACCGACAACGAGTTCGTGCTGCAGGAGTCGGTGTTCACCCGCCGTGGCGTGGACCGCATCCTCAAGTACGCCTTCGACGTGGCGCAGACCCGCGAACGCAAGCACGTCACCTCGGCGACCAAGTCCAACGGCATGGCCGTGAGCATGCCCTACTGGGACGAGCGCACCGCCGCCATGGCCGCCCACTACCCCGAGATCAGCTGGGACAAGCAGCACATCGACATCCTCTGCGCCCGTTTCGTGCTGCAGCCGGAACGTTTCGACGTGGTGGTGGCCTCCAACCTGTTCGGCGACATCCTTTCGGACCTCGGCCCGGCCTGCGCCGGCACCATCGGCATCGCGCCGTCGGCCAACCTCAACCCCGAGCGCACGTTCCCGTCGCTGTTCGAGCCGGTGCACGGTTCGGCGCCGGACATCCACGGCAAGAACATCGCCAACCCGATCGCCATGATCTGGTCCGGCGCGCTGATGCTCGAGTTCCTCGGCCAGGCCGACAACGACGCGCGCTACCAGGCGGCCCACGACGACATTCTCAAGGCCATCGAGACAGTGATCGCCAACGGCGACACCACCCGCGACATGGGCGGCAGCCGCTCGACCCAGGAAGTGGGCAAGGCCATCGCCGCGCTGCTCGGGGCCTGAGTCGGCGACAGGTCATCGCGCTGCAAGCCCGCTCTCACAGGAAGATGTGCTGCCTGGGGGAGCGGGCTTGCCAGCCAACCATCCGGATTGTCCGACGATCCTATTGCCACCCACTTCGATTCGATGCAGAATCTGTAAACCAAAAGATACTTGTTATCCAATAGTTAACGGAAAGGAAAACCCAGCCTCGATACGGACTTCCCAAACGCCTGACGCCTACTACAAAAAAAATGCTCCAGGAGACAATTGATGTCCCCCAATAACAAAAAGATCGATGTGTTCCTGATCGCCGTGAGCCTGTTGGCCGTGCTGCTCACCGTGATCGGCCTTGCTGCCTTCCCCGCCCAGGCCGAAAGCCTGGCCAACCAGCTGTTCGAGGTGGCCACCCGCACCTTTGGCACCAGCGTCCAGGTCCTGGTGTTCGGCAGTTCCCTGGCCGTGCTGTACCTGGCCTTCAGCAAATACGGCAACATCCGCCTGGGCGCCGGCAAGCCGGAGTACTCCACCACCACCTGGGTGTTCATGTTCATCTGCGCCGGCATGGGTTCCTCGACCCTGTACTGGGGCGTGATGGAGTGGGCCTACTACTACCAGACCCCGGGCCTGAACATCGCGCCGATGTCGGCCAAGGCCCTGGAGTACAGCGTCAGCTACTCGTTCTTCCACTGGGGCATCAGCGCCTGGTCGATCTACGCCCTGGCCTCGCTGGCCATGGCCTACCACTTCCATGTGCGCAAGAAGAGTGGCCTGAACCTGGCCTCGATCATCGAGGCGGTCACCGGCTTCAAGGCCACCGGCCCTGTCGGGCGCGCCGTCGACCTGATCTTCCTGCTGACCATGATGGGCGCGCTGACCGTGTCGCTGGCGCTCACCGCCTCGACCCTGACCCGTGGCCTTGCCGACCTGGCCGGCACCCCCAACACCTTCACCGTGCAACTGCTGGTGATCGGCGCGGTGGCGCTGCTGTTCTCCTTGAGCTCGTACATCGGCATCGACGGCGGCCTGCAGCGCCTGTCGAAGATGGTCTGCATCGGCGCCCTGGTGTTCGCCGCCATCGTCCTGCTGGTCGGCCCGACCCAGTTCACCCTGAACAATACCGCCAACTCCATCGGCCTGATGCTGCAGCACTACGTGCAGATGAGCCTGTTCACCGACCCGGCCGGCGACGGCGCCTTCACCCGCAACTGGACGGTGTTCTACTGGCTGTGGTGGGTGTCCTACGCGCCGGGCGTGGCCATGTTCGTCGCCCGCGTCTCGCGCGGCCGGCTGATCAAGGAAGTGGTGTTCGCCCTGCTGCTGGGCGGCAGCTTCGGCTGCTGGTTCTTCTTCGGCGCGCTGGAAAGCTACAGCATGCACCAGTTCATCAACGGCCAGATCGACGTGCCCAAGCTGCTCGGCACCCTCGGTGGCGAAGCGGCGGTGACCGACCTCTTGCTGGCCCTGCCGTGGGGCACGCTGTTCCTCGCCGCGTACCTGTTCATCATGGCGGTGTTCTGCGCCTCGCACATGGACGCCGCCGCCTACGCCGTGGCCGCCACCAGCACCCGCAACCTGCGCGAGGGCGAGGACCCGAGCCCGACCCTGCGCCTGTTCTGGTGCGTGGTGCTGACCCTGGTGCCGCTGGCCATGCTGTTCGCCAAGGCCTCGCTGTCGACCATGAAGACCGCCGTGGTGCTTACCGCGATCCCGTTCATGGTGATCCTGCTGGTGAAGATCTACGGCTTCTTCAAGTGGCTGGCGGCCGACTACGGCCAGGTGCCGGCGTACCGCATCGAGGAAGAGGCCACCCGCCTGGCCGGAGAAGAGCCACCCATGCAGGCACCACGCAGCGCGGCGGCAGTGCACTGAGTCTGGATTTGTCGTGGGAGCGGGTAAGCCCGCTCTCACATTGCCAAACCTGCGACAAATTTTTTTGCCCAGCTTGTTAACCAACAGATACGCGTTAACCAATAAGAACCGAGATAGAACCATGAACGATTTCAAACGCCTGCCCGCCGACTTCTGCGCCAACCCCGAAGTGGCCTTCACCCTCCCGGCCACGTTCTACACCCAGGCCGCCGTCTTCGAGCACGAGAAGGAAGCGATCTTCGCCCGCAGCTGGATCTGCGTCGGCCACCGCTGCGAAGTCGCCGAGAAGAACGCCTACATCACCCGCCAGGTGATCGGCGAAAGCATCATCGTCGTGCGTGGCCGCGACGACGTGCTGCGCGCCTTCTACAACGTCTGCCCGCACCGCGGCCACCAACTGCTCGAAGGCAGCGGCAAGGCCAAGAACGTCATCACCTGCCCGTACCACGCCTGGACCTTCAAGCTCGACGGCGAACTGGCCCACGCGCGCAACTGCGAGAACGTGGCCAACTTCGACAAGGACAACTCCACCCTGGTGCAGTTGCGCGTCGAAGAGTATGCCGGCTTCATCTTCATCAACATGGACAACGACGCCGGTTCCGTCGAAGACCAGCTGCCCGGCATGCAAAAGCGCATGCGCGAAGCCTGCGCGGTGATCGACGACCTGCACCTGGCCGCGCGCTTCGTCAGCGACACCCCGGCCAACTGGAAGTCGATCGTCGACAACTACCTCGAGTGCTACCACTGCGCCCCGGCCCACCCCGGCTTCTCCGACTCGGTGGACGTCGGCCAGTACAGCCACAGCCTGCACGGCAACTGGACCCTGCAGTACGGCCTGGCCAAACCGTCGGAGCAGTCGTTCACGTTCGATGAAACGGTCAAGGACCCGTCCTTCGCCGGCTTCTGGGCCTGGCCGTGCACCATGTTCAACGTACCGCCGGGGGCCAACTTCATGACCGTGATCTACGAGTTCCCGGTCGATGCCGAAACCACCCTGCAGCACTACGACATCTACTTCCTCAACAAGGACCTCACCGAGGAGCAGCGCAAGCTGATCGACTGGTACCGCGAGGTGTTCCGTCCCGAGGACCTGCGCCTGGTCGAGAGCGTGCAGAAGGGCCTGAAGTCCCGCGGCTACCGCGGCCAGGGGCGGATCATGGTCGATTCGCAGCGCAGCGGCGTGAGCGAGCACGGCATCGCCCACTTCCACAACCTGATCGCCGTCGCCCACCTGGACGACTGAACACGCTCCCCGCCCCGCGCCAGGGCCTGGCGCGGGGCTTCGTTGTCGAGGTACGCCATGGCCAAGCAATACGAAATGTTCAAGGTGCGCGTGACCGGCGTGGAACAGGCCACGCCGCAGATCAAGCGCTTCACCCTGGCCCGCGCCGACGGCGCCGCCCTGCCCGCCTTCAGCGGCGGCAGCCATGTCATCGTGCAGATGCAGTCGGCCTGCGGCAGCCAGTTCAGCAATGCCTACTCGCTGATGAGCGACCCGCGCCAGTTGCACAGCTATCAGATCGGCGTGCGGCTGGAGGAGCAGTCCAAGGGCGGTTCGGCGTTCATGCATCAGCAGGTCGAGGTGGGCAGCGAGCTGACCATCTCCACCCCCAACAACCTGTTCGCCCTCGACCCCAAGGCGGGACGCCACGTGTTGATCGCCGGCGGCATCGGCATCACCCCGTTCCTGGCGCAGTTGCACGAGCTCGAAGGCGGCGCCACCCCCTACGAGCTGCACTACGCCTTCCGCGCCCCCGAGCACGGCGCCTTCCAGGGCGACCTGGCGCAAGGCCCGCATGCCGGCAACACCCGCTTCTATATCGACAGCCTGGGGCGCAAGCTCGACCTCACCGCGCTCTGTGCGGGGCTCACCGATGACGCCCATCTCTATGTGTGCGGGCCCAAGCCGCTGATCGACGCGGTGATCGCCAGCGCCGCCGCCGCCGGCATCGCCGAGTCCCGCGTGCATTGGGAACAGTTCGCCGCCGCCGCGCCGGCCGCAGGCTCGGCGTTCACCGTGGTACTGGCGCGCTCCGGTACCGAACTGGAAGTCGAGCAAGGCATGACCATTCTCCAGGCCATCGAGAAATCCAAGGCCGCCAAGGTCGAGTGCCTGTGCCGCGAAGGCGTGTGCGGCACCTGCGAGACGGCGATCCTCGAAGGCGAGGCCGAGCATTTCGACCAGTACCTGAGCGACGAGGAGAAAGCCTCGCAACAGACCCTGATGCTGTGCGTCTCGCGGGCGCGCTCGGCGCGCCTGGTGCTGGATCTCTGAGCCCCGGCGGCGGATCGCCTGCCCACGCGGATTCGCCGGTGAGATGTAACTGAATACTGCCAATAAGCGCTGAAAAGGAAAATCAGAGAAACGTCCTACGTGGTTTTGGGAAGCCCTGTCGACCACCCTCAATCCGCTCCTCGCTAGTGTTTCAGGTCTGCGTAACGTCGCCCATGGCTGGCTGCAACAGCCAGCCACGGGCCTGCACGACGGTACGGCCATTGTCAGCCAGCGAGGACCTTATGCGAACGCCCCCCGGAACACGTCAGCACCAAACCCCCGAGCCCCAATCGAGGCGCTCAACGCCGTCATGCTGCGATAGCCTACAGGCCACTTCCAAGATGCCAGGCAATGACGAGCCCCGTCTCGTTCAAGGACAGCCGTATCCGAACGACCTCTCATGCCCAGCCAATCAAACACTGGCCCCACGCAAGGAGCTAATCCATGACTGACGCCACCGTCAGCAGTGCCACCTCCGGCCCCGCCTGCAGCCCACGCGTGCCCATCCTGCCGGTGCGCTATGCCATCGTGCCGCGTACGGGCGATGCCCCGGCCTGTCGCTACGCAGGCGCAGGCTTCAACCTGGAACAAGGCTTCGCCCCGCTGCAGCACTCGTCCTACACCCTGCGCGCGCTGCGCCCAGGCTACATCTACGTGTTCATGAAAGGTCCTCAGGGCGAAAAGCTGATCATTCATGAGTACGACGGCGAAGGACATTACCGGGAGCTGCGCTACCAGGGCCTGGAAGGCTACCACTTGCGCGAACGCTACCTGGCCAGCCAGAGCATGGGCTGGGTATGGGCCGACACCTGCCCGGATACCGCCAAGGAAGTGTGGATCGGCTACAGCCCGCACCTGTGGACCAACACCACGACTGCCCGCATCACCGCTTCAGCAGCCCTGCGCAAACGGCATATGCGCCAGCTGGACATGGCCGAGCTGATTGCCGGCAACCCAGTCCCCTCCACCCAGCCCCATGTACTGCCGCTCAGTGCGCTGCAAAACTGGGTCGAAGACTACAAACCGGCAAGCCGGCGTATGTCCCTGAGCTGGAGCAGCCACGCGTCCACCGGCATCTTGTCCATCGGCAGGCTCAACGCCATTGCCCGGGACTATCCCAGCACCCAGCCGAAAATACCGGTGGTGGTGGCGCTGGCTGATGCTGAAGGCGTGGCCCTGGACCTGAGCCTGTCGGTCTCGGCCTACCAGCACCAACTGCACGACCTGATGCCCGCCGAGCAACTGGAACACACCAAACCTGCACAAGGCTCCGAGCAGGCAGGCGTACCGGCATGCTACCAGCTCGATGCCGAACGGCTCAGCCAGCAGAGCCGCGATTTTCACCATCGCAACCTGGTCGCCCTGTTGCTGAACAAAACCCTGGAGACGATGTACCCAGCGGATATGCCCTCTACCGAAGTGGTCGAGATCAGGCTGCAGTCCACCCGCACCGGATGCCCCCTCTCCCCGGCCGAGGCACGTTATCGGGCCCTCACTCACGAGGACTATTCCCCAAACGGTGCGCGTTTGGCGCTGCGCATCGATACCGACAAATACCTGCAGTTCCTCGCCGAACGCGATGAGCTGGAGCAGCGCATTGCAGGCCTGCGCAACCTTGCCCTGCAAGCCAGTCATGATCACGACGCGTGGCTGGCCACGGCCGAAGCTGCGCATATCGATGCCCCCTACAGCCTGGCCGCCGCACTGGCGTGCTATGACCGCAACGAACGCATCTCGGCCCGTGGCCTGGAAATCGCCCTGGCCCTGCTGATTTACCCGATGGGCCAGCCGACACCCGGTACCGAAGACCGAGACCTGCGCTTCAAACGCCTGGAACAGTGGCTGGACCAGCACGACAGCCCGCTCTACACCGCCCTGGCGCCGTTCAACCCCTTCAAGGACAAAGCCGATGCGGCCGGCGGTGTGCTGGGGGGCAGCGACAATGTCATCGAAGGGCTGGCCGGGCGTTTTCCGGCCATTGCCGACATCACCGATCTCACTGCCCAGTCCGTCAACGCCGTGGTGCTCAAACGCCTGCGCGGCCAAACCCGCTGGGATGCCAGCCACACCCTGCGTCAGCAGGTGCTGCTGGCGGCGCGTGAGGCCAATGCCGAGAAAGCGCTGGGGCTGTTGGCGGCGCGTTACCAGATCACCGACCAGGTCATCCGGGAAAACCCGTTCAGCCAGGAGGTGGAGCGGTATTTGAAGAGCGGCATGGCGCAGGTTGAGGAAATGAAGCAGCTGCGTATTTCGGGCAATCGGACGGTGGCGGTTGAGTTGACCACCACTGCGCGGGTTAAACCCAACTTGCTCGGGTTGCTTACGTCGGGCGGAGGCGGTGGTCTGAACGCCGGGATGCTGTGGTTCAACGTGATCTCGCTGAAGACGGCTTACAACAGCCTGCAGAAAAGCGATGCGCCGGAATACACCTTGGGGTTTGCGGCGTCGATTTTCGGGGTGATTGGTGCGGCCGCGGCGACATTGGTCAGCGTGCGGGCAACGCAGAAGGCTGTGATGCTGAGGTTGAGTTCGACGGCGCCGGGGATGGCGTTTGGTAACGGCGTGATCAAGTTCCTAAGTAGTAATCTCTTTGCGCGCTTAGCGGGATATCCCGCAATTGGCTTTGGCTTGTTTTCTGATTTCTCAAAGGCGTGGCGCCAGCACAGTAACGGCAACTCAACCGCCGCTTGGTATACGGTGGGCGGTGGACTGACCGTGGCTGCTGGTTCTGTGGTCGCCCTAGAAGCTGGACTCGCAGTTGCGGGAGCTACGTCAGTAGTGCCCTTTGCTGGGTGGGCCGCAGCCGGGCTAGTGCTTCTAGGAATAGCGATTATTGCCGGAGGCTTATACCTTCACGCCCAGGCACATGCGCACCTGCACTCCCCTATTGAATTCTGGGCAGCACGGAGCATATTCGGCAATCGTAAAAACGATGGAGAGGCACGTTCCGAGATCGTTCTGGATCACGAACAAAAACTTCCTGAATTTCCCTCACTGCAAGACGAACTTAAAGCCTGGCACGACGAGCACTACGGACCAAGGTTAATATCTGCAGAAGAAGCGCGATACTTTGGTATAACCGGAGTCGACAGCGGTTGGTATGAAAATAATTACTGGACGCCAGCAAACTGGACCGCCATCACCCATAACGAAGTCACCACTACACAATCCACCGTGGAATTCACAGTATTCCTACCGGGCTTCATCGTAGGCACAAGCGAATGGTCAGGTAGCTTGAGCAGCCTTCGTGAAGACGGTGAAATAGTCGTATTTCCACTTTCTGCTGTTTGCTACGTTGTGGGCGCCGGCTTGATTCTGCATTTCAAGCACACGCTGACCCACCAAAATCATGCCTCACTGCATTTAGTCTATAGCTCCAATCAAGGCTTGAATGAAAAAATGAGGTTAATTCAATTTTTCGTCTCGAGCGTTGACCATGACAGTTAAATGGATATTTACTATAAACTCAAAATCCGAAAATGAAGCCGCAATTACTGGACAGCTAGTAAATTTGCATAACAACACATTATGCCTACGAAACCCATGGGTAACAGACTCCGTTTTTATGGGAAAAACTTATACAGCACTGATCCTCGGAGGAATGATTACTATCTACCCAGAGTTACTATCAATAAAATCATTAAACATCGACGCCCTCGATCTTGCCTTCATAGCCATGATGACAATTTCACCCTTAATTTTTCTTCCCTTCCTGCTTTACCGAGTCTATTTTATAAGAAACCTCTCTGGATTTTATTTCAACTGCTCAACCAAGAAAATTTACTATCAGCGAGGCAAAAAACTTATAACCTTTAATTGGAAAAATTTATACGGAGGCGTATTCCAACGCACTGAATTCGGCGGCTCATCCTTCAGCACCAGTTATGCACTCGCCTTCGCCCCACCTCGGGAGGATGGCAGCCTGCACCAAAAAGATTGCTTATGGGTCGACAGCAACGAACCCACCGAATCCGGCATCAAGCACGTCGCCGAAGTCTGGGAATACCTTCGCCACTTCATGAACAACGGCCCGGCCAAACTCCCTCCTCCCCGCGAACCCAACTGGTGGCACAAACCTCTGCACGCCATCTGTCTGACACCAGGCGAAGCCTGGCGTCACTACGCCCCTTGGCGAACCGGCGAACCTGGGGAAATGCAGGGCAAAAAAAACTGGCAGTTACCGTTTTGGGCAGTGCTGTTTCCTTACAACTTCACTCTCGCCGTCTGTTGGTACATCGTCTGCCACCTGTTCAACGTCCGTGCCGCACCTCCTCCGCCGGAGGCTTTCGAGCAAGCCCCTGTCCAGCCAAGTAAAAGGAAGCGCAAATGAGGGTCAACTGACTCGTTGGTCACCGCCCGAGTCGACCATCACCACCTTTGCACTCTCCACGGGGAAGGCACCGTCATCAGTGGCGCGGGCAGAGGGGATGAACTCAGCTGCGGCACGCCAGGGAGACAAGACCAGCCATGGCGGTGTCCTGATCGAAGGCGCCCCTGCCTGGCTGATTGACTAAGGATCGGCAGGATTGCAACAAGTCGCTCTGCAGCCATCTCAAACCCGGCTGCCGTCTCCCCTATGGCGTAACCGCGCCTTGGCTGGACGGTGGAGCAGAACTCACTCGCTCCGTTGCAGCACCAGCGTGGCCATCAACGCCAACACAGCAAACCCACAAGCCACGTAACCCAGTGCAGCCAGACCAAGCCCCTGGATCGCCGCGCCCCCCAGCGCGGCACCGGCGGCGATGCCCGCGTTGGCCGCCGACACGTTGAGGGTCCCGGCCAGGGCCTGGGCCTTGGCGCCGGCCCGCATCACCCGCACCTGGCACACCGGGAAAAGCGCCGTGTAGGCGATGCCCCACAGGGCCAGGGCGCCCACCAGCAGCAGCGGGTTGCCGATCACCGGGGTGACCAGGCCCATGCCCAAGGCCAGCATCGCCAACAGCAACAGCGTGGCCCGCAGCGGGCTGCGATCGACGATCCGTCCGGCCAGGGCGTTGCCGAGCATGCCCACCAGACCAAAGCCCATCAGCCACCAACCGACCGCGTTGGCCGGCACGGCGGCGAGCTGTTCGAGGATCTCGGCCAGGTAGGTGTAGGCAGTGAACATGGCGGTGAACACCAGCGCCGACAGCAGCACATGGGCGATGAAACGACGGTCCTTGAGAATCACCGACTGCCGCTCTCCCGCGGCGCGGGCCGGGACCGCCGGCAGGGGTGGCAGCCAGACCAACATCAGCAGCGCCACCAGCAGGCACAGCCCGGCGAGCAACCAGAAGCTGCCGCGCCAGCCGACCATCCCGGCGGCAAGGGTGCCCAGCGGGATGCCAAAGACGAACGCCGCCGTGATCCCCAAGTAGACCCGCGCCACCGCCCAGCCCTCGCGCCCCTGGCCCACCAGTTGCCCGGCGCTTTCGCTGGCGGTACCCCAGTACACCGGCAGGACCAACGCGGCGAGGAACCGCGCCATGGCCAGTACCCAGACGTTCGGCGCCAGCGCCGACAGCGCATTGGAGGCGGCGAACAGCAGCAGGATGGCGATGAACAGCCCCTTGCGTGGCAGGGCCGACAGCCAGGCGGTGAGCGGCGGCCCGAACAGCATCACGGTCACCGCGAACAGGGTGACCAACTGGCCCGCGCCTGCCACCGACAGTCCAAGGTCGCGTGCCAGCGCGGGCAGCAGGCCAAGAATCAGGAACTCGGTGGTCAGCACCGCAAAGCCGCCGACGGCGAACAGGCCGATCGACAGCCCAGCACGCGGCGCCGGCCGCGCCAGGGTGGCATGGGTCAAGCTGGAGGTGGACATCTACTGCGATCCTCGATGAATGGCAGGCCAGCTTAATCTGGAATGTTGTTCCGATTACTGGTAGATATTCCCTTATCAAGTGAACAATATTCAGCAATCGCGAGTCCATGCCATGTCCGCCTCGGAACGCCTGAAAGACATCGACTTCTTCGTCAGCGTGGCCAACGCCGGCAGCTTCATCGCCGCCGCCGAGCGCATGAACCTCACCAGCTCCGCCGTAAGCAAGGGCGTGGCCCGCCTGGAGAAACGCCTGCAGGTACGCCTGTTCGAGCGCACTACCCGACGCCTGGCCCTGACCGACAGTGGCGCCGACTACTACCGCACCTGCACCCGCGTGCTGGCGGAGATCGAAGAGGCCGAACTGGCCCTCAACGACGAGCACAAGACCCCCTGCGGCAAGCTGCGCATCGACCTGCCGGCCACCTTCGGCCGCCTGCACGGACTGCCCGCCGTGCTCGACTTCGCCGCGCTGCATCCGCGATTGCAACCGCACATCACCCTCTCCGACCGCTTCGTCGACCTGGCCGAGGACGGCATCGACATCGTCGTGCGCATCGGTGGACCACAGACTTGGCAGCCGGGCATCGAGCACCGCTACCTGGGCAGCCAGCGCCTGGTGTTCTGCGCCGCCCCCGCCTACCTCGCCCGGCACGGCACGCCCCGCGACCTGCAGCAGTTGCAGGCCCAGGGCTGTGTGCTCTACGCCTGCGCCGACGGCAGCACGCCGGCCCTGCACTTCGCCGGCGCCCGCCCGGGCCTGGCGCAGCTGCGGCCGATGCCGGGCCGCCTGGCCATCGGCGATGCCGAGGGGCAGGCCCTGGCCATCAGCGCCGGGCACGGCATTGCCCAACTGCCGACCTGGCTGGTGCAGCGCCAGCTCGACACCGGGACGTTGCAGCAAGTGCTGCCGGAGTACGCGATGGAGGGGTTGCCGATCAACCTGGCCTGGCGTCGCAACCGTGGGCATCTGCCCAAGGTGAGCGCGACGGTCCAGGCCCTGGCCGAGCGGCTGGGACCACTGATTCAGGGCTGATTCAAGTGGAGTGCCAGCGCATGGCTGTATCCAGGTACAAACAAATGAAATAAAATAACATTTCATTTGAATGATACCTCTGCCAGCGACCCTCCTCGATGACCAGCCTCCCGACCGCCCTCCCCAGCCAACGCCTGCACAGCATCGACGCTCTGCGCGGCCTGGTGATCCTGTTCATGCTGCTGGACCACGTGCGCGAAACCTTCTTCCTGCACCGTCAGGTCAGCGACCCGATGACCATCGACGCGACCGACCCCAGCCTCTTCATCAGCCGCACCCTGGCGCACCTGTGCGCGCCGGTGTTCGTGCTGCTCACCGGGCTGTCGGCCTGGCTTTACGGCGAAAAGCACCAAGGCCGGGGCGATGCAGCGACGTTCCTGTTCAAGCGCGGCCTGTTCCTGGTGCTGCTGGAGCTCAGCCTGGTCAACTTCGCCTGGACCTTCCAGTTGCCGCCGAGCGTGATCTACCTGCAGGTGATCTGGGCCATCGGCCTGAGCATGATCGCCCTGTCGCTGCTGGTGTGGCTGCCACGCCCGCTGCTGCTGGCCCTCGGCGCGCTGATCGTCGCCGGCCACAACCTGCTCGATGGCCTGCACTTCGCGCCGCACTCGGCGCTGCATGTACCCTGGGCGATCCTGCACGAGCGCAGCTGGCTGGAGCTGCCCGACGGCTTGCGCCTGCGTACCTCCTACCCGGTGCTGCCATGGATCGGCGTGATCGCCCTGGGCTACGGGCTCGGCCCCTGGTTCGGCCGCGGCAGCGATGCCGGCGAGCGCCAGCAGCGCTTGCTGCTGGGCGGCATGATGCTGCTGCTCGGCTTTGTCGTGTTGCGCCTGCTCAATGGCTACGGCGAGGCGCCGTGGACCTTCTACGCCAACGGCTGGCAGACGTTGATGAGCTTCTTCAACATCACCAAATACCCGCCGTCGCTGCTGTTCCTGGCCTTGACCCTGGGCGCTGGCCTGTTGCTGCTGCGCACTTTCGAGCGTGCGGGAGACGCCCGTTGGATCGGCCCGCTGGCAGTGTTCGGCGCCGCGCCGATGTTCTTCTACCTGCTGCACCTATATGTGCTCAAGCTGCTGTATGTGGCCTGCGTGGGGCTGTTCGGCCTGAACCAGGGCAGCTATTTCGGCTTCGACGGCATCGGCGCGGTGTGGCTGGTCGCGGTGCTGCTGGCGATCGCCCTGTACCTGCCGGTGCGCGGCTTCGCCCGGCTCAAGGCGCGGCGGCGCGACATCGCCTGGCTCAAGTACCTGTAAAAGCGTTTTCACCCGATGGCCCGATGGTCTACCATGCCGCCCGCCGGTTTCCACACGGAATCAAAAGGGAATCCCGGGCGCGCCGAGGGCGGGCCAAAGGGAACTGCCCCCGCAACTGTAGGTGCCGAGCCTGCGCCATCGATGCCACTGGGTCTGCCGCCCCGGGAAGGCCGGCGCCGGCCAGGACGCACCAGTCAGGAGACCTGCCGGCACGCATTCACCAACCGGCGGGGTGTCCGGGATGGTCATCCGCCCCTGGCCGCGTGCTTGCCGCGCGACGCTTGGCGATGCCTGTCCGTGGGCCATTCCGTGCACCACCCGACAGGAGATCGCCCCACCATGCCGTACCGCCTCGCCACCCTGCTCGCCGGCCTGTCACTGGCGGGCCTGGCCCACGCCGACGCCACCCGCTACCCGTTGACCATCGACAACTGCGGTTTGCCGCAGACCTTCGCCCAGGCCCCGCAGCGCGTGGTGACCATCGGCCAGGCCGGCACCGAGTTGCTCTATGCCCTGGGCCTGGGCGAGCGGCTGGCGGGCACCTCGCTGTGGTTCAACAACGTGCTGCCCGAGTTCAAGGCGCAGAACGACAAGGTCGAGCGCCTGGCTGACAACGAGCCGGGCTTCGAGGCGGTGGTCGGCAAGCGCCCGCAGCTGGTGACCGCGCAGTTCGAATGGATGGTCGGCGCCCAAGGCGCGGTCGGCACCCGCGAACAGTTCGCGGAGCTGGGCATTCCCACCTACCTGCTGCCCTCGGACTGCGAAGGCAAGGACAACCTGGTGGGCGCCGACGGTACCCGCCTGCAGCCGTTCAGGATCGACACCATCTACAGGAGCGTCAGTCAGCTGGCCGAGATCTTCGACGTGCAGGATCGCGGCGAACACCTCAATGCCGAGCTCAAGGGCCAGCTGGACCAGGCCCGGCAACGCCTGGCCGGCCAGGACCTGAGTCACACCAGCGCGCTGTTCTGGTTCTCCAGCGCCGACCTGAAGGTCGACCCTTACGTCGCTGGTCGCCAGGGCGTGGCCGACTTCATGCTGCAGACCCTCGGCGTGCGCAACGTGGTCGAGTCCCGCGAAGAATGGCCGGCGGTAGGCTGGGAGACCCTGGCCAGGGCCAACCCCACCTGGCTGATCGTCGCGCGCATGGACCGCCGCCGCTACCCCGCCGACGACTACCAGACAAAGCTCGAGTTCCTGCGCAGCGACCCGGTGACCCGCAACATGGACGCGGTCAAGCAAGGCCGGATCATCGTCCTCGACGCCGACGCCATGCAGGCCGGCATCCGCCTGTTCCGTGGCCTGGAGGTGCTGTCCAGCGCCTTTGCCAGTGGTAAAGCGCCACAACCATGAACCGTTTGCTGCCCATCAGTGCCTTCGCGCTGTTCGCTCTGTGCCTGGCCATGCTCGCCGGGATCGCCATCGGCGAGACGCGGATCAGCGCCGAGGTGGTCTGGCAGGTACTGGCCAACCAGCTGTGGCAGGCCGGCCATGCGCTCGACCCCATCGACGCCGGCATCGTCTGGAACTACCGCCTCCCGCGCACCCTGGTGGCCGCCGCCTGTGGCGCGGGGCTGGCGACCTGCGGGGTGATCCTCCAGGCGCTGCTGCGCAACCCGCTGGCCGAGCCGTACCTGCTGGGCCTGTCGGCAGGCGCCTCGACCGGTGCCGTGGCGGTGGGGCTGTTCGGCCTGGGCGGCGCGGTGCTGTCGCTGTCGGCCGGTGCCTTCATCGGTGCGCTGGCCGCGTTCGCCCTGGTACTGGTGCTGTCGCGGGCCAGCGGCAGCCGACACGACAATGCGCAGGTGATCCTCGCCGGCATCGCCGGCTCGCAACTGTTCAACGCGCTGACGGCCTTTCTGATCACCAAGTCGGCCACCGCCGAACAGGCCCGGGGCATCCTGTTCTGGCTGCTGGGCAACCTCAGCGGCGTGCGCTGGCCGTCGGTCTGGCTAGCGCTGCCGGTGGCCGTGCTCGGGCTGGCGGTGTGCCTGTGGCACCGCCGGGCGCTGGACGCCTTCACCTTCGGTGCCGATTCGGCGGCCTCGCTGGGCGTGCCGGTGCGGCGCACGCAATTGTTGCTGATCAGTTGCACGGCGCTGGTGACTGCGGTGATGGTCTCGATCGTCGGTGCCATCGGCTTCGTCGGCCTGGTCATCCCCCACGCCCTGCGCCTTCTGCTCGGCCCCGGGCACAGCCGCCTACTGCCGGCCAGCGCGCTGGGCGGTGCGTTGTTCCTGATTGTCGCCGACATCCTCTCGCGGACCCTGATCGCCGGCCAGGTGATCCCGGTGGGCGTGGTCACCGCCTTGATCGGCGCGCCAGTGTTCGCGCTGATCCTGGTCAGCCGCCGGGGGCGTCCATGACCGTGATGACCGCCCTCGCCAACGCCCCGCTTGTCTGCGAGGGGCTGGGCCTGCGCCTGGGCGGCCGCGAAGTGCTGCAAGACATCGACCTGAGCGTGATGCCCGGCGAGACCCTCGGTGTGGTCGGCCCCAACGGATCGGGCAAGTCAACCCTGCTCAAGCTGCTCGCCGGCCTGCGCACGCCCAGCAGCGGCAGCGTGCGTTTGCTGGGCGAGGCGCTGGAGCGCATGCCGCGTCGCCGGGTTGCGCAAAGCCTGGCGCTGGTCGAACAGCAGGCCGATACCCTGGACGCCATCAGCGTCTACGACGCCGTGGCACTCGGCCGCACACCGTGGCTGTCAGCCCTTGCGCCGTTCGGCGCGGACGACCGTGCCATCGTCGAGCAGGCCCTGGCCGACGCCGACGCCGGCCACCTGCGTCGGCGCCTGTGGGGCGAGCTGTCCGGCGGCGAACGCCAGCGCGTGCACATCGCCCGGGCCCTGGCCCAGCGGCCGCAGGTACTGCTACTGGACGAGCCGACCAATCATCTTGATATCCAGCATCAACTGAGCCTGCTGCGGCAGGTTCAAGCGCTGTCGGTGACGACCCTGGTGGCCTTGCATGATCTCAACCAGGCGTTGACTTGTGACCGGTTGGCGGTGCTTGACCAAGGACGGTTGGTTGCCTTGGGGATACCGGAGGTGGTGCTGACACCGGAGCGGATATCGGCGACATTCGGGGTTCAGGCCCACTACCTGATCGATCCGTATGATGGGGCGCGGGTACTGCGGTTTCGCGCCTGAAAGCGCTGGAGCCGCTTCGCGACCCCAGCATCGTTTGTCATAGCGCTGAGCAGAGGTTACAGCCTGCATCTCAGCCCATGTATCCTGCAGGCGGCAACCTCCACGCCTGCAGCTCCAACGGCGTCATGCCCGCCAGCACCTGCACGAAGGTTTCAGTCAGCTCACTGCTGACATTGCCGTGGAATCGGTAGTTGCTCAGCAGGTAGCGCCGGACCGTTTTCGGCCAGTTGTTCGCCAGGTGGGCAGCCTTGATAATGCCTTTGGCATCCTGGTAGTTGGCGGCAGGCTTGACCTGGGTCAGGCGGCGCTCGAAGTGGCTGAAGCTCCAGTCGTCCTCGCGGGCCTCGAATTCATCCAGCAGTTTCACCTTGTACAACGCAAGCTCAGGCATGCGTGATCTCCTTGTGATGGGGGTGGAAGGAGACGGTAGGCGAATACAGCGGGAATGAAAATGAACGCGGTGTTGAGTGTTGTGCAGGAAGGCTGGAAGGATCTGTCAGACTGTACAGACGCGCGTGCCGGGCGCAGGGCCTGGTCGCCCTTGGCATCGAAGCTGCCCAGCAGCAAGGCCACCGTCGGCGCATCATCAATGGCGCCGAGGGAACTGCCGCAGGTGGCGCAGAACGCTGGCAAGCCACCTTTGTAGAGGGTCATGGGGGTTACCTTCCCTGGCTGGCGGGATTGCCGCACAATAGCCAACCTGGCACCTGCCAGCGGCGCAAAAGTGTTACGCCGTGTGGCATGCCGGCCTGCGGCGCCTGCGACTCCTGCTACAGTGCGCCCGCGGCCCGTCCGGCCCCTGCAATGATGGAAACCTGCTGATGGAAAGAATGATCCAGTTCGTGGCCGTGGTGGTGGTCTGCACCCTCATCGGCGTGGCCTGTGAACACTACGAAGTGAACCGCTACCTGAAATGGCTGCTGATGGCCCTGCCGGCGATCCTCTGGGTACGCCTGCGCAATCCGCTGCAACGCTGATTCCTCGATCACGGGATTACAGTACACTCCCAGGCCTTACCGTGCCCAAGGCCCCACCATGCCCCGCCTGCCCCGTCTACTGCTCCCCGTGTTGCTGCTCGCCGCCCTCGCCGCCTGCGACCAGAAGCCCAGCCGCGAGGAAAAGATCCTCGCCAACCTGCCCCTGCAGGAAGCTTACGACCACAACATCGAGCGCATGGCCGGGCTGCTGGCCATGACCCATGCGCAGGTGCCCCAGGACAAGATCAAGGACGTGCTGCGCAAGCACCTGACCGTCGACGACCAGCGCCGTGACCTGTTCAGGCTCTACAGCGAAGAGCACTTCAGCGATGCCGAGTTCGACCTTATCGTTCAGGCCACCCGCGATCCGGCCAAGGCCAGGGAACTGGGCCAGAGCGAGGAAGGCAAGCGCCTGAGCGAGAAGCTCACCACGCTGATGCGCGAAAGCGCCAGCGACGCCAAGGTCCAGGCCTTGGTGCAGGAGCGCATGCAACAAGTCGAGGACGACCTGCAAGCACTGGAGCAGACTGCCCCCTGAACGTAGGTAACAAGGGAGGATAATTCCGTGAGTCCCGTGGGAAACCGGAGCCACCTTTGTCCTCCAACCCTGCAATTGCGCTCAAGCATGGTCCACTTTGGACCAAGCGCGTAAGGTGTGTTTTCCGCTGTATCCGACGAGGCCAAGGATTGCGATATTTCACCCCGCACGGACCGCGCCCCGACCTGCGCACCCTCATACTCGCCCTTTGCGCCACCACGGCCCTGGTCATGCTGCTGGCCAGCTATTTCGCCAGTTACCGGGTACAGCGGCAGCTGCTGATCGACAGCGCCCTGGAGGCCAACCGGGCCTATGCCGCCAAGTTGGCCGCCGTGACCGAGACCACCCTGGTCAATGCCCTGCAGCAACTGGCTTACGGCGCCCGGCAAAGTGGCCTGCACCCGGATGACGACAGCCTGGTGCAAGCTGAGATCGACCGCCTGCAGCAACAGAGCAACCTGTTCAACTCCACCCTGCGGGTCGACGCCCAGGGGACCGTGCGCTCGCTATCGCCCGCACCGCTGCAGCACCTGGCCGGCAGCCAGGCAACCTCACCCGGCGCCCGGCAAGCCTTGCGCGAGCGCCGCACGCTGGTCTCCACACCTTTCCTGTCGGCGGCCGACAACCTGCTGGTGGTGCTCTCGCAACCGATCTTCGACGCCAGCGGCCACTACCACGGCTATATCGGCGGCAGCCTGTACCTGCGCGAACGCAACCTGCTCAACAGCCTGCTGGGCACGCACTTCTACCAGAACGGCTCGTACCTGTACGTGGTCGACCGCAACCGCCGGCTGCTGTTTCACCCCGACAGCAAACGGGTCGGCACCCTGGTAGGCGAAAACGCGCTGCTCGACGACCTGCCGAACCTCGACCATGGCACCCGGCGCCTGGTCAACAGCCAGGGCGTGGAGATGCTCGCCGGGTTCGCCACGGTACCCAGTGCCGGCTGGACCATCGTCGCCCAGCAGCCACTGCGCCAAACCGTGGAACCGCTTCGCCAGCTGATCCTCAATGTAGTGGTGATTTCCGCGCCGCTGGCGCTGCTCGGCTGCCTGCTGCTGTACTGGCTCACGCAAGTCATCGCCCACCCGCTGCGGCAGTTGGCCAGTGTCGCCCGGGGCATGGGCCAACAGCAGACCACCGAACGCATCCACCAGGTCCGTGCCTGGTATGCAGAGGCCGCGGAGCTCAAGCGTGCCCTGTTGTTCGGCGTGAACCTGCTGCAGGAGCGCATCGGCCGGCTCAACCGAGATGCCCAGACCGACCCGCTGACAGGGCTGGTCAATCGGCGCGGGCTGCAACAGGCACTGCGGGTGCAACAGGCCGAGCAGTGCGGGTTTGCCGTGGTGGTGCTGGACATTGATCACTTCAAGCGGATCAACGACAGCCACGGCCACGATGCCGGCGACCGTGTGCTGCAGCAGCTGGCCAGGCTGATGCGCGGGACCTGCCGCGAAGGCGACGTGCTGTGCCGTACCGGCGGCGAGGAGTTCCTCATGCTGCTGCCGGGTGCCGGCCTGGAGGTGGCGACAGCTGTCGCCGGCCACCTGCGCCTGACGGTCGAGCACACCCCGATCGTACCGACCGGTACCGTCACCATCTCCCTGGGTGTTGCCAGCTGGCAGCCCCGCGACGCTGGCACGCCTGCCGACGCCCTGGCCAGGGCCGACAAGGCGCTATACCAGGCCAAGCAGAAGGGACGCAACCGCGTCTGCATCGACAGCCCGGCCTGACCCCTACGCGGCGTCGGCCGTCCACACCGCCAGTTCATAGCCGTCGGGGTCGATGAAATGGAAACGCCGCCCGCCAGGAAACGCGAACACCGGGCGGCTGATTCGGGCGCCGGCAGCCTCGATGCGCTGCTGCACCTGCGCCAGGTCAGCGGCATACAGGATGATCAGCGGCCCACCCGGACGAACCGGTTCGCCCGTGGTGAAACCACCCGTGAGGCGACCGTCACTGAATTCGGTATAGGTCGGCCCGTAGTCGGTGAAGGTCCAGCCAAACACCTGGCCGTAGAAAGCCTTGCTGCGGGCGATATCGCCCACGTTGAACTCGATGTTGTCGATTTGCCGGTCATTGCCACGCGCACCCATGGTGAGCCTCCTTGCGGGGATTGGAAGGGGAAGCTTACTGCAAGCGCCACGCGCGCAGGCCCGCTTCCACACATCATGTTTGTCCTTCCAAGCTCAAGGGGCGGTGCTAACGAATATCCGGAGGTCGCCCTCGACAAAGCCTGCTCGCCCTGCCGCTTGTCTACTGGCCCGAGAACAACGACGGCGCGACCTGAGCGCGCCGCATCCGCCCAGGCTGCCAGAGCAACGGAGAGCATCCATGTCCATCCCCCATGAGGTCCCGCCCGCCACCTTGCGGCGGGTGATCGCCGCCTCGGCCATCGGCAACTTCGTCGAATGGTTCGACTTCGCCGTCTACGGTTTTCTCGCCACCCTGATCGCCAATCAGTTCTTCGCCAGTGAGGACGCCAGCGTCGCCCTGCTCAAGACCTTCGCCGTGTTCGCCGTGGCCTTCGCCCTGCGCCCGCTGGGTGGCATCGTGTTCGGCGCGCTGGGCGACCGGCTCGGACGCAAGCGCATCCTGTCGCTGACCATCCTGCTGATGGCCGGTTCCACCACCCTGATCGGCCTGCTGCCGACCTACGCCAGCATCGGCGTGCTGGCTCCGGTACTGCTCACCCTCGCCCGCTGCCTGCAGGGGTTTTCCGCGGGCGGTGAATACGCCGGTGCCTGCGCCTACCTGATGGAGCACGCGCCACGGGGCAAGCGGGCGTTCTATGGCAGCTTCGTGCCGGTCTCGACCTTCTCCGCCTTTGCCTGCGCGGCAGTCATCGCCTACGGACTGGAGGCCAGCCTCACGCCCGAGGCGATGAACGCCTGGGGCTGGCGCGTACCGTTCCTGGTTGCCGCGCCCCTGGGCCTGGTGGGCCTGTACCTGCGTTGGCGCATGGAGGAGACCCCGGCGTTTCGCCAGGCACTGGCCGAAGGCAAGGCCCATGCGCATTCGCCGCTGGGCGACACCCTGCGCCACCATGGCCGCACCATTCGCAACCTGGGCGCGTTCATCTCGCTGACGGCACTGTCGTTCTACATGTTCACCACCTACTTCGCCACCTACCTGCAGACGGTCGGCCACCTCAGCCGCGCCCAGGCGCTGCTGGTCTCGACCGTTGCGCTGCTGTTCGCCGCCGCTGGCTGCCCGCTGGCGGGTGCCTTCAGCGACCGTGTCGGACGGCGCAGGACCATCGGCTTTACGTGCCTATGGGTGATGCTCGCGGTGTTCCCCGCCTACTGGCTGGCCAGTTCCGGTTCGCTGTCGGGGGCATTGCTGGGAGTGATCCTGCTGGCCATCGGCGCGCTGATGAGCGGTGTGGTCACCGCCGCGCTGCTGTCGGAATGCTTCCCCACCCGAAGCCGCTACACCGCCTCGGCGATCACCTACAACGTCGCCTACACCCTGTTCGGCGGTACCGCGCCGCTGGTGGCGACCTGGCTGATCGAACAGAGCGGCAGCCGCCTGGCGCCGGCCTTCTACCTGGTGGTGATTGCCTTGCTGGCCCTGGTGGGCGGGTTGGCGTTGCCGGAGACCTCACAGGCTTCGTTGCATGAGGACACGCCGGGCAACGATCAGCCTGGGGTATCTCAAGACCTGTAGCGGGTTGCCCTGTGGCTTCTCGTGGGAGCGGGGTTGCCCCGCCCCCACGCCTTTCCTCACGGCAGGTCGAAGCGGTCCAGCTCCATCACCTTCACCCACGCCGCCACGAAGTCCTTGACGAACTTGCCCTTGGCATCGCTGCTGCCATACACCTCGCTCAAGGCACGCAGCTGCGCATGGGAGCCGAACACCAGGTCGACCCGGCTGGCGGTCCATTTCACTTGGCCGGTCTTGCGGTCACGCCCCTCGAACGCCTCGTTGTCCGCCGAGGTCGGCTTCCACTCCACGCCCATGTCAAGCAGGTTGCGGAAGAAGTCGTTGCTGAGCACGCCGACCCTGTCGGTGAACACGCCGTCCTTGCTGCCGCCATGATTGGCACCGAGCACCCGCAGGCCGCCGATCAGCACGGTCAGCTCCGGTGCGGTGAGGGTCAGCAACTGGGCCTTGTCCAGCAGCAGCTTCTCGGCCTTGACGCTGTAGCGGGCCTTGCTGAAGTTACGGAAACCGTCGGCAAGCGGCTCGAGCACGGCGAACGACTCGACGTCGGTCTGCTCCTGCGAGGCATCCACACGCCCCGGATGGAACGGCACGCTGATGTTGTGCCCGGCGTCCTTGGCCGCTTTCTCCACGGCCGCGCTGCCAGCCAGCACGATCAGGTCGGCCAGCGAGATCTTGTTGCCGCCCTCGCCGCGGATTTTCTCCAGTGCCGTCAGCACCTTGTCCAGGCCCTGGTTCGCCGTCCAGCCGTTCTGCGGTGCCAAGCGCAAGCGGGCGCCGTTGGCGCCACCGCGCTTGTCGGAGCCACGGAAGGTCGAAGCCGAGGCCCAGGCGGCGGAAACCAACTCCGACACACTCAGCCCCGACGCCAGCACCTTGGCCTTGAGCGCGGCGATATCGGCGTCGCTCGGCTGAGGGCCTGATTTGGGCAGCGGGTCCTGCCACAACAGCTCCTCGTTGGGCATTTCCGGCCCGAGGTAACGGGCCAGCGGGCCCATGTCGCGGTGGATCAGCTTGTACCAGGCGCGGGCGAAAGCGTCGGCGAGCTGGTCTGGGTTGTCCTTGAAGCGTCGGGCGATGGGTTCGTAGATGGGGTCGAAACGCAGCGCCAGGTCGGAGGTGAGCATCGACGGGGCGTGCTTCTTGCCGGGGTCGTGGGCATCCGGCACGGTCCCCGCGCCCTTGCCATCCTTCGGTCGCCACTGATGGGCGCCCGCCGGGCTCTTGGTCAGCTCCCACTCGAAGTTGAACAGGTTGTTGAGGTACTCGTTGCTCCACTTCGTCGGGGTCGAGGTCCAGATCACTTCCAGGCCACTGGTGATGGTGTCGGCGCCCTTGCCGGTACCGAATTTGTTGTGCCAGCCGAAACCTTGCTGCTCCAGGCCCGCGGCTTCCGGCTCGGCGCCGACATTGTCGGCGGGGCCCGCGCCATGGGTCTTGCCGAAGGCATGACCGCCGGCAATCAGCGCCACGGTCTCTTCATCATTCATGGCCATGCGGCCGAAGGTCTCGCGGATATCCTTGCCCGAGGCGACCGGGTCGGGGTTGCCCTCCGGCCCTTCGGGGTTCACGTAGATCAGGCCCATCTGCACGGCGGCCAGCGGGTTCTCCAGGTTGCGCTCGGCCGACAGGTCACGGTTCTGTTCGTCATCATGCTTGGCAGGCTCGGCCACCAAGTCACCCTGGCCGGGGGGCTGGGCCTTGACCTGATCCTTACCGTAGCGGGTGTCACCGCCCAGCCAGACCTTCTCCGAGCCCCAGTACACGTCCTCGTCGGGCTCCCACACATCGGCGCGACCACCGGAGAAGCCGAAGGTCTTGAAACCCATGGATTCGAGAGCAACGTTGCCGGTGAGCACGATCAGGTCGGCCCAGGAGATCTTGTTGCCGTACTTCTGCTTGATCGGCCACAGCAGGCGCCGGGCCTTGTCCAGGCTGACGTTGTCCGGCCAGCTGTTGAGCGGGGCGAAGCGCTGCTGGCCGGAGCCGGCACCGCCACGGCCGTCACCGATGCGGTAGGTGCCGGCGCTGTGCCAGGCCATGCGGATGAACAGCGGGCCATAGTGGCCGAAGTCGGCCGGCCACCAGTCCTGGGAATCGGTCATCAAGGCGGCCAGGTCTTTTTTCAGGGCCTGGAAGTCGAGGCTCTTGAACGCCTTGGCGTAGTCGAAGTCCGGGTCCATGGGATCGGACTTGCTGGAGTGCTGGTGGAGGATCTTCAGGTTGAGCTGGTCAGGCCACCAATCACGGTTGCTGGTGCCGCCACCGGCGGTCTGGTGGAACGGGCATTTCGATTCGTTCGCCATCTGCTTCTACCTTTCGGGTCGGTTCAATTCAGATTTCCGGGCGTTCTTGTATGTTTGCTGCCAGGTCTCGGAACAGGCGCGCCCGCAAGCACGCCCTCTGCTCATCAGTAGTGGCCGGGCACGCCTGTGCACCGGCTTTTCACGGAACCCGCACAAAGACTAGCCGAGCCTGGGCAGAGGTCTAATAGAAGCGCTATTGGGTGGTGATAGCCTGGCTCTGTCAGCCTGTGGCGCCCCCTGCCCGTGCCACGATCACGTGGCAGACCAGGATCGTCACATTGATCTGTTCAACTGGGCTCGCCCGATGAAAAAGCATATTTGGCCAATCCTCGCGATACCGGCCGAACCCGCGCCAGGGACGGCGCAATCACGGGCCAGATGGCGCTTCAACAGCGCCGTGCGTGGGCGACTCGGACGAAATGCGCCTCGCGCCCTTTCGTACCGCGGCAAGTGAAGGCACAATGCGTGTCCTTTTTTTGGCCGGCCTGGCCGGGGGCCTTTAAATGATCAAGACGCCGTACTACCTCATCGATAAACAAAAGCTGCTGGGCAACATGGAAAAGATCGCCTACGTGCGCCAGCAGTCCGGGGCCAAGGCCCTGCTCGCCCTCAAGTGCTTCGCCACCTGGTCGGTGTTCGACCTGATGCAGCAGTACATGGATGGCACCACTTCGTCCTCGCTGTACGAGCTCAAGCTCGGCCGCCAGAAGTTCGCCGGCGAAACCCACGCCTACAGCGTGGCCTGGGCCGACGATGAAGTCGAAGAGATGCTCGAGAACTGCGACAAGATCATCTTCAACTCCATCGGCCAGCTTGAGCGTTTCGCCGAACAGTCCGAGGGCAAGGTGCGCGGCCTGCGCGTCAACCCGCAGGTGAGCAGTTCCGACTACCTGCTGGCCGACCCGGCGCGCCCGTTCAGCCGCCTCGGTGAGTGGGACCCTGAGAAAATCGAGAAGGTGATCGAGAAGATCTCCGGCTTCATGTTCCACAACAACTGCGAGAACGGCGACTTCGGCCTGTTCGACAAGATGCTCACGCACATCGAGGAACGCTTTGGCCACCTGCTGCACAAGGTCCAGTGGGTCAGCCTCGGCGGCGGCATCCATTTCACCGGCGAAGACTACGCGCTGGACGCGTTCTGCGCACGCCTGAAAGCCTTCTCGCAACAGTACGGCGTGCAGGTCTACCTGGAGCCGGGCGAAGCGGCCATCACCAACAGCGCCTCGCTGGAAGTGACCGTGCTCGACACCCTGTACAACGGCAAGCACCTGGCCGTGGTCGACAGCTCGATCGAGGCACACCTGCTCGACCTGCTGATCTATCGCCTCAACGCCAAGATGGCGCCCAACGACGGCGCGCACACCTACATGGTCTGCGGCAAGTCGTGCCTGGCCGGCGATATCTTCGGCGAGTATCAGTTCGACAAGCCGCTGCAGATCGGTGACCGCCTGTCGTTCGTTGACACCGCCGGTTACACCATGGTCAAGAAAAACTGGTTCAACGGTCTGAAAATGCCATCCATCGCAGTCAAGCAGCTCGACGGCAGCGTCGAGCTGGTGCGCGAGTTCGGGTTCGAAGACTACGTTTCGAGCCTGTCGTAAGACAGGCTTTCACGAAGGAGAAAAGCTGAATTGAAGAAGAACGTTCTTATCATTGGTGCAGGAGGTGTCGCCAAGGTGGTGGCCCACAAGTGCGCACAGCATAACGACGAACTGGGTCGTATTGCGATTGCGTCACGGAACATCTCCAAATGCCAGGCCATCATCGACAGCGTCAAGGCCAAGGGTAGCCTCAAGGTACCCGCCGACATCCAGGCCTTCTCGCTCAACGCCCTCGATGTCGAGGCGACCAAGGCACTGATCCGCGAGACCGAGTCGCAGATCGTGATCAACGTTGGTTCCGCCTTCCTCAACATGTCGGTGCTGCGTGCCTGCATCGATACCGGTGTCGCTTATCTTGACACCGCGATTCACGAAGAACCGGGCAAGATCTGCGAAACCCCGCCCTGGTATGGCAACTACGAGTGGAAGCACCTCGAGGAATGCCAGCAGAAGAACATTACCGCCATTCTCGGTGTCGGCTTCGACCCGGGTGTGGTGAACAGCTACGCCAAACTCGCGCAGCAGCAGTATTTCGACCGCATTGATTCGATCGACATCCTCGACGTCAATGCCGGTTCCCACGGCAAGTACTTCGCCACCAACTTCGACCCGGAAATCAACTTCCGCGAGTTCACCGGGCAAGTCTGGAGTTGGCAGAACAGCCAATGGACCAGCAACACCATGTTCGAGGTCAAGCGTACCGACGACCTGCCAGTGGTGGGTTCGCAGAACCTGTACCTGACCGGTCACGACGAGGTGCACTCGATCTCGAAGAACCTGAACGTGCCGAACGTGCGCTTCTGGATGAGCTTCGGCGAGCACTACATCAACGTGTTCACCGTGCTGAAGAACCTCGGCCTGCTTTCCGAGCAGCCGGTCAAGACCGCCGAAGGCCTGGAAGTGGTACCGCTGAAAGTGGTCAAGGCCGTGCTGCCGGATCCAGCCTCGCTGGCCCCGGGCTACACCGGCAAGACCTGCATCGGTGATCTGGTCAAGGGCACCAAGGATGGCCAGCCGCGCGAGGTGTTCATCTACAACGTGGCCGACCACGAAGAAGCCTACGCCGAGACCGACAGCCAAGGCATCTCCTACACCGCCGGCGTGCCGCCGGTGGCCGCCGCACTGCTGGTCGCCCGTGGCGAATGGGACGCCGGGCGCATGGTCAACGTCGAGGAACTGCCGGCCGAGCCGTTCCTCAAGGCGCTGGACGTGATGGGCCTGCCGACCCGCGTCAAGGATGAAAAAGGCGATCGTCCATGGGACGCTGAAGCCTAAGCTGCACGACGAAGGGGCGCCAGATGGCGCCCCTTCTGCATTGACTACCTGTACACCACGCTAACCGGCTTTGGCTTCAATTCATAAAGTTCCAGAAGACGTTTGGCCGTCTTGGAGCAAAAATTTTGCAACTCTGCCTCGGCAAGCACCTCATCCGTCGATGCCATGGTCCGCTGGAGCAGCAGACTGAAAGCTTCACGCTTGAGATCATCAGTGGCTATTGGTAGCTCCTCAATCGAAAGATACGCTTTCGCAAGAGACTCCCAGATTCGAATCTCCCTTTCTGGATTCGTATCCCTGCTGAAGTCGTGCAGCCACTCTGAGCGATCCCCCGGCAATGCATTGAATAATTGCATTTGAAGCACACACACGCGGTCCTGCTGTTCTTCCGTCAGGGTACTCGTACCGATGGCGCTCGGTCTGATATCTGCAAGTCTAACCTTTAATGTCTTGAGCGAAGGCTCCTCCGGGTCTTCCGATTGCAGTTCCCCTCGTTTTCGACTTGCACCGCTCGCGGTAACAGGAGGGATGCTTGGAACAGTAAAAGCAACAGGAGAAGGCAGCCCCAAATGGCTGTTGATTTCAGTACAGACCTCAAGCACCAATGCCGCGGCTACTTCTGGAGCTGCCCGGAAGAACTCGCGCCGATTATTCATGCGAAACGCTTTCAGCCGTTTATGGACACGTTTTTCCGCCAGTTTCCGATCACCTACCGTATAGGCGCAATACACAAAAAATGGCGTGGGTACACCCGTTGCGCCGTAATAGACGCTTTGTGCACGGGCGACAGGCGTATCGGACGTCTCACCGATTTTCACTACATAGGGCCCAAATGCCGGATTTTGTAAAACATATACATATCCTGACTTCATCAATTTCGTCCTCCTTCCTCCGCCAACACTCACATTAATGGCAATTTGCCGCAACGTGATACTCCTGTGCGACCCACTACTCGATGCTTTCTGTATCCATCCAGTTGCGCTATCTTCGCCGCGCCGCAGGCTTGCCCGCCAATGGTGGACGACCGCATTCGCGCACTAAAGGAATTGTCAGCATGTTTTCCAGCCGTACCCTCGTCCTCACTCTGGGCGTCGCTTTCATCATTCTCGACCAGTGGGTGAAACTGATCGCCCTTGTCGCTCTGAACAATCACAGCTATGTCTATGGCAACTCGAGCGCCTGGCTGGACCTGGCCCTGAGCCTCAACCCCGGAGCGTTCCTCAGCCTCGGCGCCGGGCTGGCTCCGTGGTTCAAGCAAATGGTGTTCGTGGTCGCCGTCGGCGTGGTGTGCGCCTGGGCCATGGTCTGGGCTTGGCGCCACTGGCAATCGGCACCGATCAAGGCCAGCGCGGCCTGGTTCATCGCCGTAGGCGGGCTGTCCAACTTGATCGACCGGTTGTTTCGCGACGGCCACGTGGTCGATTACCTGGTCCTCAACATCGGCACCCTGCACACCGGTGTGTTCAACCTGGCTGACATCGCCATCATGGCCGGTGCCACGGTGCTGGTGGTGGACGGCATTACCCGGCCGAGCAAACGCTGATCCCGCCTCGCCAATGGGCCGTACTGCGCAACGCGGTCGGCCCTGCAAAACAGGCCTTCGGAGCCTTACTACACAATCGTGGGAATCCACCTACTGCCTTTCCACCATCATCGGAGCGACAGACACGTTAGCCTTTTCGCACCTCAGTTCCAATGCATTCGAGGGTGCGACATGGACGAACGTAAACTGGCCGAACTCGCCGGTTTCAAGCAGGCCGCACGCGGGCAGATTGCCCTGGAAATAGGCCAGCGCAACAATCATCTCGCCCAGTGGCTGGCCATCGAGGAAATCGACGAACGCGCCATCACCGCGTATGAGCACTGGCATCCACAGCGGTATGATTTCGGCTGGGAGCGTGTACTGAAATGGAAGACCCGGCGTGCCCATGCCAACGCCCTCGACATCGCCCTGTGGCATCACCACCAGCTGGCAGGTTTGTGCTGGGCCTCACCACAGGGCAGCAAGGAGAAGATCATGGTGCTGTACCTGCAGCGCAACCCTGATGATCGCTTGCTGACCAAAGGCCATGTCGCGCCCCTGTGCCTGAGCGGCGTACGCTTTTATGCCAGCATGCTGGGGCTTAAATGGGTCGTGGTGCGAGATCCCTTGCCTCAGGCCCGGGCAGCCTACGAGCGGGATGGTTTCATCCAGATCAAGGGAATTGGCCTTGCCTACAACTTGGCCGCGGACTACGCTGCATTCACTCGGGAGGACGCATCGCATGACGGTAACACCCAGTGATTTTGAAGCAACCGTCGCCTACTTCAAGGCCGTTGCCGACGAGAAACTCGCGCGACTACGCGCATCGCCCCAGTACGACAGTTTTATCAACGAAGCAGCCGTGGAGGCGTTTGCCAAAGTCGAAGGTTCCGCCTACGCGGGCCGCCCCAAGCGAGGCAAAGCCTGTGCACCTGAATGACCGAGGCCCTGCCAGCATCCGCAAGGCCTCCATCAGTTGCACTTACTCAGTGCTTGCGACTACCGACACTCTCCAACTGCTCTAGCAACGCCTTGGCCAACGCCTTGTCGGAGAACGGGTTCTGCCCGGTGATCAGCTCGCGATCGACCACCACATGGGGCTGCCAGGCCTCGGCGTAGCTCATGTCGCCTCCTGCGCCGGCCATGGCCTTGGCGGGATAGAACTGCAGACGCTGTTCCTTGAGCGAGCCTTCGAACATCTGCTCCTCAGGGTCAGAAAAAATCGTCATGCGATAGCCCTGGTACGTCCAGTCGCTGGCCGCTGGGGTTTCGCCACGGGCGAGCGCGGCGTGGTAGGCGACCGGATCCTGCTGCGCCGACAGCAGCGTGATCGGGCCGTGGCAGATGGCGGCGGTGGGCTTGCCGGCCTGGTGGAAATGGCGCAGCAAGGTGCCGACGTCAGGGTTGTTGGCCAGGTCGATCAGCGGCGCATGGCCACCTGGGATGAAGATCCCCGCGTAACGATCCAGATCGCCCGCCAGCACCTCCTTCAACGACAGCGTGTCGCGAATGTCCGGCAGGCTTTCGACCACCTGGCGGATTCGCTGCATCTCGCCGGCATCGCCGCCGAAGTACATCGGGTCGATCGAGCGCTCGTCAACACTCGGCGCATTGCCCCTGGGCGTCACCAGCACCAGCTTGTAGCCGGCCTTGAGCAAGCGGTCGGCGGGCACGCCGAACTCGTTGAGGTAATAACCGGTGGGGTACGGCTTGCCGTCCTTGAGCGGTAACTGGTTCTCGCTGGACAACAGCACCAGCACTTCGCCCTTCGCGGCAGCGGCGGCGTGGCCAGTCAGCAATGCGCCGGCCAGCGCCAGCGCAACGGGAGCAATCTTGTTCATGGTCGATTCCTGATTCAGTTGAATGGCGCGATATCCAGCGGGCGGGCAAGCTGCACTTGTGTCGGTGCGGCCAGCCAATCGGCGGTGGCGGCGCGGTAGGCCTGGTAATGGGGGCTGTGGCGATGGGCCTCGACGGCGGCCTCGTCGACGTACAGCTCGAACAGATCGAACGCCAGCGTCCCCCCCTCGCGCACGAACAGGTCGTAGCGCAGGTTGCCGGGCTCGGCGCGGGTCTGCTCGACCATCCGGCGCAGGGCCTGCTCGGTGGCGTCACGGTATTCGGGAAGGGGCTGGATGGCGGCGAAAATGGCGATGGTCATGGGCGACTCCCTCAACAGGTTGGGCCCATCCTAACCAGCACGCTATGATTCGATAATTCGAAAGCACTTATTCCTGCGATTCAATTCATGAATATCGGTAACAAGGACCTCAACCTGCTGCACCTGTTCCAGGTGCTCTACGAAGAGCGCAGCGCCTCCCGTGCCGCGCAACGCCTGGCGCTCAGCCAGCCGGCCCTGAGCCATAAGCTCAACAAGCTGCGCCACCAGTTCGGCGACCCGCTGTTCGTGCGCGCGCCACGCGGCCTCACGCCCACCCCCAGGGCCCACGAACTGGCGCCGCAGGTGCAGCAGTTGATCGGGCACCTGCAGGACTTCTTCAGCCGCTGCGACGGCGAGCACTTCCTTGAACGCCCGGTCCAGTTGCACCTGTACAGCACCGACTACCTGGAGCAGACCTTGCTGCCCGGGCTGCTGCCGATTCTTCGCGACCAGGCGCCGAACCTGACCCTGGTCACCCACAACACCCGTGGCGACCTGCCCCGCGAGGCGCTGGAGAAAGGCACCTGCGACCTTGCAATCGCCGGCTTCTACAGCGACCTGCCAGACACATTCCACCAGCAGCGGCTGCTCTGCGAGGACTTCGCGGTGCTGGCCGCCGCCGACAACCCGAGGTTGGTCGACGGCCTGACCCTGGAGGCATTCGTGGCCTGCGACCACCTATTGACGACCTTGACCGGCGATCTCGACGGCCGGGTCGACCAGGCCCTGCGGGCTCTCGGCCGGCAACGCCGGGTGGTGGCCGGACTATCCAGCTTCATCGCCCCCACGCGCCTGGTGCGCGGCACCGACCTGCTGCTGACGTGCCTGCGCTCGCTGGCCATGGAGGCAGTCGAGCGCGATCCCGGCCTGCGCCTGCATGCCCTGCCCCTGGTGCTGCCGCACGTCGAGGTGATGCAGATCTGGCACGCGCGCACCCACGCCGATCCCATGCGCCGATGGTTCCGCCAGCAGGTGTGGGAAGTGGCGCAACGGGTCATTGCACCAGCTGGTTGATCTCGATGATCGGCATCAGCACCGCCATGACGATCAGCAGCACCACCGCGCCCATGACCACGATCATCAACGGTTCGAGCAGCGCGGTCATGCCCATGGCGCGGCGCTCGATGTCCTTGGCCAGGCTGTCGGCGGCGCGGTCGAGCATCGGCGGCAGGTTGCCGGTCTTCTCGCCACTGGCGATCAGGTGGATGAGCAGCGGTGGAAAGACCTTCTCCACCGCCAGCGCCGAGGCCAGCCCGGCGCCCTCGCGCACCCGCGCCGTGGCCTCGTTGACGCACTGGTCGAGGCGTTCGTTGCCCAGGGTCTGGCGCGCCGCCTCCAGTGCCCGCAGCAAGGGCACGCCAGCGCTGCCGAGGATCGCCAGCGTGGCGGCGAAACGCGCCGTGTTCAGGCCCAGCACGAAACGCCCGAGCAACGGCAACCGCAGGACGCACCCATGCCACGCCAGGCGCGCCGCCGGGGCGCGCAGATAGACCCGCCAGCCCCAGAACGCTCCGGCCATCAGGGCGAAGCACAGCACACCCCATTCGCGCACGAAGTCACTGGCAGCGAGCATGGCCAGGGTCAGCCCGGGCAAGTCCTGGCGCGCCTGGGTGAAGGCACTGACCACCTGCGGCACCACGTAGCTGAGCAGGAAGATGACGATACCCACCGACACCAGCCCCACCACGCCGGGGTAGATGAATGCCGTGAGGATCTTGCCGCGCAGGGTGTTGCGGTCTTCGATGTAGTCGGCCAGACGCTCCATCACCTGGGCCAGGTCGCCAGACTCCTCGCCCGCCGCCACCAGCGCCCGGTAGATTTCAGGGAAATCCCGCGGCCGGTTGGCCAGGGCATCGGCCAAGCGCATGCCGCTGCGCACATCCCCGCGCACCGCGCCCAGCAGTTGGGCCACATGCTTGCGCTCGGCCTGCTCCAGGGTCGCCCCCAGCGCCGCCTCCAGCGGCAGACCGGCGGCCAGCAGACTGGCCAGCTGACGCGTGGCCCAGGCCAGGTCGCCGTCGGACAGCTTCACGCCGAACAGACCACTGCCCTGCCCGGCCACGTCCTGGACTTCGACCTCCAGGGTGGTCAGGCCCAGGGCGCGCAGCTGGGCCATCGCCGCCCCCGGACTGTCGGCTTCGAGCAGGCCCTTGACCACGCGGCCCTGGGCATCGGCGGCTTCATAGCGATAGCGGTTCATCAGGTGTCCCGTGTCACGCGCAGGATCTCTTCCAGGCAGGTGCTGCCGCTGTCGACCCAGCGTTGGCCATCCTCGCGCATGCTGCGCATACCGTTGCGCCGGGCGGCGACGCGCAGGGCCTGTTCATCCGCGCCCTGGTGCACCAGGCCACGGACCTCGTCGTCCACGCAGAACAACTCGTGGATGCCGGTGCGGCCGCTGTAGCCGCAGTGGTTGCAGTGCGCGCAACCCACCGCGCGGTATTGCCCGGGCGTGGCCGGGTCGGGCTCGCGGCAGTGCGGACACAATCGGCGTACCAGGCGCTGGGCCAGCACCCCAAGCAGCGCCGAGGCCAGCAGGAACGGCTCGACGCCCATGTCGACCAGGCGGTTGACCGCCGACACCGCGTCGTTGGTGTGCAGGGTGGCCAGCACCAGGTGCCCGGTCAGCGAGGCCTGCACGGCGATCTGCGCGGTCTCCAGGTCGCGGATCTCGCCGATCATGATCACGTCCGGGTCCTGGCGCAGGATGGCGCGCAAGGCCACGGCGAAGCTCATGTCGATACGCGCGTTGACCTGGATCTGGCTGATGCCCGGCAAGTCATACTCCACCGGATCCTCCACGGTGAGGATGTTGCTGACGCTGGCGTCCAGCCGCGCCAGGGCGGCGTACAGGCTGGTGGTCTTGCCCGAACCAGTGGGGCCGGTGACCAGCACGATGCCGTGGGGCTGATGAATCAGCTGGTCGAGCCGCGCCAGGATGCCTGCGTCCATGCCCAGCGCCTCCAGGCGCAGACGTCCCGCCTGCTTGTCGAGCAGGCGCATCACCACCCGCTCGCCATGGCCGGTGGGCACGGTGGACACACGGATATCGATCGGTCGCCCGGCCACGCGCAAGGCGATGCGCCCGTCCTGGGGCAGGCGCTTCTCGGCGATATCCAGCTGCGCCATGATCTTGATCCGCGACACCAGCGCGCCGTGCAGCGCCTTGCGCGGCGAGACCACGTCGCGCAGGGTGCCGTCGACCCTATAGCGCACCAGGCAGTGGCTTTCGAACGGCTCGATATGAATGTCGCTGGCCTGGTCGCGCGCGGCCTGGGTGAGCAAGGCGTTGATCATGCGGATCACCGGCGCATCGTCCTGGGCCTCGAGCAGGTCGGTGACTTCCGGGATGTCCTGCAGCAGGCGGTCCAGGTCCACTTCGTTCTCCGCAGCCCCCACCACCGCCGCCGCGCTGCCGGTGTCGGCGTAGGCGCTGGCCAGCAGCGCATCCATCTGCGCATCGTCGAGCGCCTCGACCCGCGCCGGGCCATGTCGTCTGCGCACCTCAGCCACTGCCCAGGCCGGGCTCGACGGGCAGCGCGACAGCACCGACCCGTCCTCACCGTCCACCCGCAGCACCAGGCGCTGGGCCTTGGCCCAGGCGTAGGGCAGGCGGCTCATCGCGCCACCTCGTCCACCGGCACCGCGCGGATCGCGGCCCGCGGTGCGCGCAGCGCCGCCGGATGGACTCGCCCTTGCTCGGGCACGCCCTGCTCCACCGGCGGCAGCAGCGGCATGTCCATGTCCGGCAAGGCCCAGGAGTGCTCGGGCTTGAGGCTGCCCTGGGCGCGGCGGATGAAGTCGTAGCGATTGAGGGTGATGCTGCGCCCGACCGCCGCATCGCGCACGATGTACGGACGCAGGAACACCATCAGGTTGGTCTTGCTGCTGGCGCGGCGCTCGCTGCGAAATAACGAACCGACCCCCGGCAGCCCGGACAGCCATGGAATGCCCTCGTTGGTCTGGGTGTAGCCGTCCTGCAGCAGGCCGCCCAGAACCATGATCTGGCCATCGTCGAGCAGAATGCTGGTGTCGATGGCGCGCTTGTTGGTCACCGTGCCGGCCGCGCTGGAGGCGCGCTGGTCGACGCTGCTGACCTCCTGGTAGACGTCCAGCTTGACCGTGCCGCCCTCGGAGATCTGCGGACGCACGTTCAGCCGCAGCCCCACCTCCTCGCGCTGGATGGTCTGGAACGGGTTGTTGCTGTTACCGCCACCGTCGGTGACGTACTGGCCGCTGACGAAGGGGATGGTCTGGCCGACGAAGATGCTCGCCGCCTCGTTGTCCAGGGTCAGCAGGTTGGGTGTCGACAGCACGTTGCTGCCACCCTTGCTCTTCAGCGCCCGGGCCAGCACCTTGAGGTCGAGTACCTCGCCGATGCCCGGGATCTTCACCGTGCCGTCGACCACCCCTACCGACAGCCCCTTGGGCAGCACGTCGATGCTGCTGGGTCCTTTGACCAGGCCGCTGCCACCGAGGTTGGCGCCGCCAAACACGCCATTCTTGCCGAGGTTGCCGGCCTGCCACTGGATACCAAACTCGTTGGCGTCGTCCTCGCCGACCTCGACGATCAGGCTTTCCACCACCACCTGGGCGCGGCGCTGGTCGAGCTGGTCGATGACCTCGCGCAGGCTGCGGTACAGCGGCTCGGGCGCGGAGATCAGCAGGGTGTTGGTGGTTTTGTCGGCCTGGATGGTCGCGCCGCCGGCGGAGAACGCGAGCCCCTGGTCGTTCTGCTGGGTGCTGCTGCCATAGCCATTCGGTGTAGTACCGGCGCTCTGGTTGCTACTGCGGCTGGCATTGGCGTTGTTGTTGCCACTGTTGCCCTGCGCGCTGCCGCCATTGCCGCTGGTGCCGTTGCCACTGCCGCCGGTGAGCATTCCGCCGCCGCTGAGCAGCGCGCGCGTGGCGTCGTTGCCGGCAGTGTCGCTCTCGCCGGTCAGCAGCCCGCGCAGGCTCTGCGCCAGCTTGTCGGCCTGGGCATTGCGCAGGTACACCACGTGCAGGTTGCCGGCGCTGTTCTGGGCGTTGTCGAGCTTGTAGATCAGGTCACGGGCCAGCTGGGTGCGCTCGGGGCTACCGGAGCGGATCACCACGCTGTTCGAACGCGGGTCGCCCAGCACGCTGATCTTCTGGGTCGGGTCGTTGCCCTGGCTGTCGAGCAGTTCGTTGACCATGCCGGCGATGTCGCTGGCGATGCCGTTGTTGACCGCCACCACGTCGGTGTCGATGGCCGTGGGAATGTCGACCCGGTCGAGGATCTGCGCCACCCGTTCGAGGTTCTCGGCGTAGTCGGTGACGACAAGAGTGTTGTTGCCGGGGTAAGCGTTGATCGGATTGTCGGGCGAGACGATCGGGCGCAGCACCGGGATCAGGTTGACGGCGTTCTCGTACTGCAGGCGGAAGGTGCGGGTGACCATGCCGTTGCCGGCATCACGGTCCCCGGTCACCAGCGCGCCGCCGAGCAGCTTGGCGTCGGCCTGGGGCACCACCTGGGCCACGCCGCCGACGTCGACCACGCTGAAGCCCTGCATGCGCAGGGCCGACAACAGCATGCCGTAGGCCTTGCTGGCGGGTACCTCACCCTCTGACACCAAGGTCAGTTGCCCTTTGACTCGCGGGTCGACCAGGAACTGCCGGCCGGTGGCGCGGGACAGGCCGCGCACCACCGCCTGGATATCGGCATCGACGAAGTTCAACTGCACTGGCTGGTCACCCAGCGGATTGGCCGGAACCGGCGCCGCCACGGCGCGGCTGTGGCGCTGGCCGACCCGAGGAGCGGGTTGGCGCGTTGCCGAGCGGGTCTGTGGCCCGGGCTGCGCACGATGATCCAGCACGCCCGTCGAAGTGCCGGCCTCGGCCAGCGGACGGCCCAGCTCGCTGCTGGCCAGGGGGCGTTGCGCGCTCGGCGCGCTGGCGCAGGCGCTGAGCGCCAGGGCCAGGAGCAAGGGCGCGAACGGCAGTCGCGGTGAACGGAGGCACGTCATGAAGGGTCCTTAGCGCCATGCGCCTGATCCATGCGAAGGGTTCCGGAGAAGGTCGCCGGGCTGCCTGGCTCGGCAGCCGGGTCGCGACGTAGCGCCAGTTGGCCGATGTCCAGCCCCAGCCGCGGCGGCACGCCCTGCAGCCAGGCCATCGCCGCTTCGGCCGGGGCCCGCTGCCAGCTCAGGCGCCAGGCATCGCCCTCGGCGTCGAGCTGGGTCTGTGCCAGCAGGCCGGCCTGTTCCAGGCTTTGCCGCAATGCCAGGGCGGTGTCTGCGGGCCGCTGCGCCAGGCGCTCGCCGAGCAGCGCAGCGAGCGCCTGGGCCTGGCCGCGCAGCTTGGGTGTCTCGGCTTGCCAGTGGTCGATCTTGGCCAAGGCCGGCTGGACCAGCACCTGCCAGCAAAACAACACGCCGAGCAGACCACCGCCCAGGGCGACGGCCCGGCGCTCCCGCACGGCCAGGGCCTGCCAGCGTTGCCGCCCCTGCGCGCGGACGGTAGCCAGGCGCGCTTTAATCGACATGGGCCAGTTCCTCGCCGGATGGCTTGGCCGCGCGCAGGGTCCAGCCTTGCCCGCTGGTCTGTGCGTCAATGCCACGGGCGGCAAGATCGGCCTGCCAGGCGCTGCCCGCCGGGACCTTGCCGCCGTCGGCCAGGGCGGTGATACGCAACTGACCATCCTGGTAATCCATGGCCTCGACATTGCCGACCAGGAACGGCATGACCTGCCCGGCACCGTCCAGCAATGCCGCCAACCCGACCGCCGTGCCGCCGTGCAGTTGCTGGCGTGCCTGCTGCAACGGGTTGAGCACCACCGGCAACTGTGGGAAGGCCAGGCGCACCTGCGCAACCATGTGGCTACGCAACGCGTCACCTTCACTGGCCAATTGAGCCGCGTAAAGATTGAGGCCCAGGCACCAGGCCAGCGTCGCCGCAACCCAGATGCCCAGCGTGCGCCCCCAGGCCATCGGCTTCGCCGGCCCGGTCAACCCGCCGGAAAGATCCACCACTGACGGTGCAGCGTCCTGACAGGCGTGCAACCCGGCTACCTTGATCCCACCGATCTGCAGCCACGCCTGCAGCCGCGCCATTTCCGCCAAGCCGAGCCAGGCCACCGCGACCTGCCCATCGACCCGGCGCGGCCCGTGGGCGACATGGACCTGCCCGGCATCCCCCAGCACCAGCCCCTGCACCGCACAACCCACCGCCGCCGTCAGACGCTTGCCGGTCAGAGGCGGCATGGCGATGTCCAAGGCCAGGCTATCCTGCTCGTGCAGGTGCAGACGCCAGGGCGCACCCTTGGCCTGCCGAAGCAGTTGCCCGCGGTTCGCCTGGCCACACCGATCGGCCAGGCGATACTCCAGCAGCGACGCCTCGTCCAGTTCGGCCAGCGGTGCCAGCCACACATCCATGACCGTATTCATGCGCCCACCCGCCGCCAGATGACATCCGGCAACTGCCCCTCGCGCTGGCGCAGCAGCGCCTGCAGGGCAAGCTCGCGATTGCCCAGGCGCACCAGGCCGCGCAGGCGGAACCAGTCGCTGTTGATCCCCACCCGCACATTGGCCATGGCCAGGGATGGCATGCGCAGGCGATTGACGAAATCGCCGCGATTGATGAACCAGCGCCCGCCATCGCGCTCAGCCACCAACGCCGCGGCCTGCTGCAGCGACAGGCCCGGCACCTGGGCGGCCAGCACTTCGGCGCTGGCGGTGTTGCCATTGACCCAGGTCAGCGCCGGCAGCACCGTGACGAAACGGCGCAAGCGCTCCAGGGCTTGGCCATCCATGCCCTTGAGCCCGGCCAGGCCCTCGACGCTGCGCAGCATCGGGCGCCTGGCCGGCAACGCTTCGACGGCACCACCCGGTGAAGTCGCCCGGCCGCTGTCCAGTTTGCCGAGAGCGGCCAGCGGGCGCTGTGGGTAGCTGTCGATCACCTGTCCGGCGATGGCCGTGGCCAGGCGCTCATTGATCCCGATCAGCGCGCACAGACGCTTGAAGGTCGCCAACGCCTCGGCGTCCACCTGGCCATCAACCATCAGGTTGCGCAGGTTGAACTTGCCCTGCTCGTCCTCCAGTTGCCCGTCGAAGCGCACGCTGCCGGACGGCACGTCGCGCATCGGCTGAGCCCAGGGCTGACCGCCACGCACCAGCGGATCGCGCAAGCGCTGTTCGAACAGCACCTGGCGGCTGAACTGCAGGCCGCCTTCCAGGGCCCACTGGCCCTGCAATGCCAGTTGGTGGTTCTCCAGCTGACGGGTCAGCAAGCCCTGACGCTCGATCATGCCGGCGGCGATCACCGCCACCACTGCGGCGATCAGCAACGCACTGATCACGGCCATGCCCTCCTGGCGCGCCATGGCCGGTCACAACTGCCAGGAGCCGAGATCGGCATTCACCCCGTCGCCGCCAGCCTGGCCGTCGGCGCCCAAGGAGAACACATCGATCTCACCGTTGGCGCCCGGGTTCAGGTACTGGTACGGGCGCCCCCAGGGGTCGTTGGGCAGGCGGTCGAGGTAGGCGCGCCATTGGCCGTCCTTGGCCTGGGCCGGTTTTTCCACCAGCACTTTCAGGCCCTGGTTCTGGTTGGGGTAGGCGCCATTGTCCAGTCGGTACAGCTTGAGTGCCTGCATCAGCCCGCCGATGTCCTGGCGTGCCGCGGTGGCGCGGGCCTGGTCGGGGCGATCGAGCACCTTGGGCACCACCATCGCCGCGAGAATCCCGAGGATCACCACCACCACCATGATCTCGATCAGGGTGAAACCCTGCTGGCGGAGTCGATGGGCGGGCATGTTGCGGCGGACGATCTGCATCTCGGCATTCCTTGCGTGAGTTCGAATCGGGGGCCGATTGTGGCAAGCCGGTATGTCACGGATATTGAAAAAGCTCGGGAGTCGGCGTCGTCAAACCGTCATCGCGCCGCTCTACAGTACCGCTTTGGTCTGCGCGAGAATGGAGCCCCTGTGCGCACCACCGAGGACGGTTTCACCCTGATCGAAGTGTTGGTGGCATTGACCATCGTCGCCGTGGCCATGGCCGCCGCCGTGCGCGCCACCGGCTTGATGACCCAGGGCAACGGGCTGTTGCGCGACAAGGGGCTGGCCCTGCTGGCGGCCCAGGGGCGCCTGGCCGAACTGCGCCTGGAGGGTGGCGCGAAGCCCGGCGTCAGGCAGTTCGAATGCGACCAGGGGCGTTTGCGCCTGCGCTGCGAACAACGAATCGCACAGGCGCGGGCCGGATTGCTGGAGGTGTCGCTGCAGGTGTTCGAGCGCCAACGCGAAGGGCCTGCGCTGGCGCGATTGCAAACATTGGTGGGTCAGTGAACGCAGCGCATCATTTCACCGTGACGCCCGCCTCAGGATGCCCCGCCTCCACCCGCGCCGCATACCGCTGCGCCAGCACCGCGCAGACCATCAGCTGGATCTGATGAAACAACATCAACGGCAGGATCATCGCCCCGATGCCGCCACCGACGAACAACACCTGCGCCATTGGCACGCCCGTCGCCAGGCTCTTCTTGGAACCGGCGAACAGGATAGTGATGCGGTCCTCGACATTGAACCCCAGCACTCGCCCGAGCAGTCGTGTGCCCAGCAGCACCACCGCCAGCAGGATGCCGCACACGGCGAACAGCCCGGCCAGGTGCGGCGGCGAGACCGTATGCCACAGGCCCGTGACCACCGCTTCGCTAAAGGCGGTGTACACCACCAGCAGGATCGAGCCCTGGTCCACCACCTTCAGCCAGCGTGCATTGCGCTTGACCCAGGCGCCGATCCAGCGGCGGGCGACCTGCCCGGCGACGAAGGGCACCAGCAACTGCAAGGTGATCTTCAGTACCGCGTCCAGCCCGGAGCCGGTGTCGCCCGAAGCGCCCAGCAGCAGCATCACCAGCAGCGGCGTCAAGAAGATCCCCAACAGGCTCGAGGCCGCCGCGCTGCAGATCGCCGCCGGCACATTGCCCCGGGCCAGCGAGGTGAAGGCGATCGCCGACTGCACCGTGGCCGGCAAGGCGCACAGGTACAGCACGCCCAGGTAAAGTTCATTGCCCACCAGCGGCACGAACAGCGGCTTGAACGCCAGCCCCAGCAGCGGGAACAGCACGAAAGTGCAGGTGAACACCAGCAGGTGCAGGCGCCAGTGGCCGGCACCGGCGATGATCGCCTCACGCGACAGCTTGGCGCCGTGCAGGAAGAACAGCAGGCCGATGGCCAGGTTGGTCAACCAGCCGAACAGCAGCGCGCCCTCGCCGGAGCACGGCAGTACGGTGGCGATGAACACCACCCCGAGCAGTGCCAGGGTGAAGTTGTCGAACAGCATCCGTAGATATCTCATCACAGTTTCCGTCTTGTCTTTGTGCAAGCCCGGACGATAAGGTCTTGGCCTTTGTGCCGCTAACGCCGGAACCCCTGTCGGTGTCGCCCAACGGACACCTCGCTTCGCCACGCCCCTGATCCACGACAAGGAACGCCCCACCATGAAACGCCCCCCTCGCCTGCTGCTGGCCACCGCCCTGACGCTGGCCGCGCCCCCCCTGCTGGCCAACAACTTGCAAACCACCGTCGATGACGTCATCCCGGCGCTGATGCGCGAGCAAGGCATTGCCGGCATGGCCGTGGCGGTGTATGCCAACGGCCAGTCGCATTACTTCAACTACGGCCTGGCCGACAAGGCCAGCCGCCAGCCGGTTAGCCGCGACACGCTGTTCGAGGTCGGCTCGGTGAGCAAGACCTACACCGCGACCCTCGCCGCCTTGGCCAGCGCCGAAGGCAAGCTCGACTTGCAGGCCCCCGCCAGCCGCTACCAGCCGGCCCTGGCCAAGGCCTCGATCGGCAAGGCCAGCGTCCTGGAACTGGGAGCCTACAGCGGTGACTGCCTGCCCTTGCAGTTCCCCGATGAAGTACAGACGCCGTCCCAGACCCTGGCCTGGTTCCAGCACTGGCAGCCCCGCTTCGCACCCGGCACTCACCGCTGCTACTCCAACCCCAGCCTGGGCCTGTTCGGTGACCTGGCGGCCCGTGCGCAGCAACAACCGTTCGCCAAACTGATGACCCAGCAGGTGCTGCTCCGCCTGGGGCTCAAGCACACTTACCTGGAGGTTCCGGCCAGCGCCCGCGGGCTCTACGCGCAAGGCTACGACGCCAAGGACCAGCCGGTGCGGGTCAACCCGGGCCCCTACGCCGAGCAGGCCTACGGCATCAAGACCAGCGCCAGCGACCTGCTGCGCTATGTGCAACTGCAACTGCAGCCGGACACGCTTGACCCCGCAATGCGCAAGGCCATCGCCATCACCCAGTCCGGTTACTTCCAGGTCGGCGCGATGATCCAGGGCCTGGGCTGGGAGCGCTACCCCTACCCGGTCAGCCTCGACACCTTGTTGGAATACAACGGCGCCAAAATCATCCGCGGAGAAAACCCGATCCAGGCGCTGAACCCGGCGCTGCCCGCCGATCCAGCCGCCTGGTACAACAAGACCGGCGCCACCGGCGGCTTCGGTGCCTACGTGGCGTTCGTGCCGTCCAGGCAGATGGGCATCGTCCTGCTGGCCAACCGCAACTACCCCAACGAAGAACGCGTGCGCGCCGCGCAACGCATCCTTTCCAGCCTGGAGCCGTGACATGCTGAAGATCCTGGGCAAGGCCTCGTCGATCAACGTGCGCAAGGTACTGTGGACCTGCGCCGAACTGAACCTGCCGTTCCAGCGCGAAGACTGGGGCAGTGGCTTTCGTGCCACCGACACGCCCGAGTTCCTGGCGCTGAACCCCAACGCCACGGTGCCGGTGATCGTCGATGGCGACTTCGTGCTGTGGGAGTCCAATACCATCCTGCGTTACCTGGTCAACCAGTACGGCGGCGAGGCGCTCTACCCCGGCGCCCCGCGCGCCCGCGCCGCGGTCGACCAGTGGCTCGACTGGCAGGCCACCGACCTCAACGACGCCTGGCGCTACCCGTTCATGTCGCTGGTGCGTCAATCGCCGGCGCATCAGGACCCTGCACTGCTGGCCGCCAGCAGCGCCCAGTGGACGGCCAGGATGCGCCTGCTCGAAGCGCGCCTGCAGGCCACCGGCGCCTATGTCGCTGGCGACGCCTTCAGCCTCGCCGACGTGGCCATCGGCCTGTCCCTCAACCGCTGGCGGCGCACGCCGCTGGAGCACCCGCAACTGCCGGCGCTGGAGGCCTATCATGAGCGCCTGCGGCAACGCCCCGGCTACCTCGAGCACGGCGACAACGGACTGGCGTGACAGAACCGGGAAGATTGTCCGACAAGATGTAGTGACTAAAAATAATCACTACAAACCTGTTGACGCCCTTCCCGCGCCTTGTGCATGATGAGGCCGTCTCCCCGATCGGGAGCGGTGGCAAGGGTGTTCCAGACGGCCTGCGCGGTAACGCAGGCCGTCCGTGGAGAGGGAAACTGCCCAGAAGGCAGCGTGAGAAAGCCCCTGTTGCGAAGCTGCTGTAGCAGCCTTGGTTAGCGCGCTACATCGTGTGGCGCCGAATGTGAACTTCAGCCGAACTTCACCAACGAATGAGAGTAATGGGGGCTTTATGATGAACTTGAACAACAATCCAACCATCGACCAATTGGCCCGTCTGTTCGCTGCGCGCAAGGACAGCCTCGACGACCACCTGCTGTGGGTCAGCCAGTCCGGTGAGGTCCGCCTGGACCGCCTGCCGCCGAACACGGTCGAAGCCGAATTCGAATCGCACATGCCCAGCATGCGCGCCCGCTTCAAGGTCTACCGGCGTGGCCAGGGCTACGTCGGCAAGAAGGCCGCCGCCGACACCACCTTCGTCGGTCGCGTACTGCAGACCCTGCAACAAGAATGGCCCGCCGCCCGCGAGCGGCAGGCAATCAAGGTGATCGACGCGCTGAACTGAAGCGGCGCAGCACACCGTTTCTTGAGCCCGGCCTGAAAAGGCCGGGCTTTTTCATTGCTGCTAGGCGAGGCGCCGACGTGGCACCTGTTCCGGCAATGGCAAAGCGCCGGTAGCCAGGGCGCGGGCGCGATCCACGCCCCAGACCAGCGCACGGGTCATGGTTTCGCCCGGCCGCGAGGGGTAGTACTCCTCGAGCAAGGCCTCGCCGCTGCGCGCATACAGTCCGAGAAACAACTGTGTGGCACCGACCCTGGATAGGCGCACCTGCACATCGAAGCTGGTGCCGTCGCTCAGTTCCTCGTCGTGACAGCGACTGTGCAGCTGCGCATCGGCCCACTGCCAGTAGGTCTCTTCCCTGATTCGCATTGAAGTCGATACTCCGTGTCTGAAATCCCGCGCAAGAAAAGCACAGCCTAGGGCCTTCGGCGAGGGGGACGCACCGATACCATGAGCGGGGTCAAGAAATGGCGGGAAAGGCGTGCCGTCGGGCGGTTTCGTGTTGATTGATCAAACGTGATGCGGGGCAAGCCCGCTCCTGCTTGTGAGAGCGGGCTTATGAGGTCAACGCAGGTTCACTTCTTCGACGGGACACGCGGGGTGAAACGCCCCTTCTTGGCCCGTTGCAGGTGCGCCGGTTGCAGTTGCTCCGACTCGTCCAGGGTCATGTTGGCAAAGCCCAGGCGAACAGCCGCCTGGCCGCAGCGTACCTGGCTGTTGATCGGAAACGCATCGTTCAAGTCTTCGAAATAGGATTCGCTCATGCCCTGTCTCCCTCCAATGGCAACCGTGCCGGCAGGCAATACACCTGCCTAGTGAAGCGACGGTCCGTTGAAGTGAGACTAGCCGGTCATTTGCAGACCAGCCGGGCAAAATCTCCTGGCCCGACCAATGGCAACTGGCCTTACTTCAGACGTACCGCCGTGCCGGTGGCGAACACCACGACCATGCCACCCTGTACCGACGGCATGCTGATCTCGAAGTCCACGCCCACCAACGCATCGGCTTGCAACTGCCGTGCCCGCGCCATGAGTTCCTCGGTGGCCTGCTCACGGGCCAGCTTCAGCGCGCCCTCCAGGGTCTGCGAGCGGCCGCCGAAGACGTCGCGAAAGCGCGCGAAGAAATCGCGCACGAAGTTGATCCCCTGCACCGATTCGGCGCTGACCACGCCGAGGTACTCGGCAATCGGGCGACCGTCGAGCTGGCTGGTGGTGCTGATGATCATGGATGTCGCTCCTGAAACAAGACAAAAGAGCACGATCCTAACAAATCCACCGCAAGCAAATTACACAAGCAATATATTGAATAATTATTTGCCGACTCCTAGAATTCCAGCGCAGGACCACGCAAGGAGCGTACATGACCGCCATCCCCGAACAGCCGCCGGCCCGTTGGAGCGAACTGCTCAGCGGCGGCAACGCGCTGCGCTCGATCGCCCTGGCTGGCGGTGTCGCCCTGCACGCCATCAATGTCTACATCGTCACTACCCTGCTACCGACGGTGATCGAAGAGATCGGCGGGCTGGCCTTCTATGCCTGGAACACCACCCTGTTCGTGGTCGCCTCGATCATCGGCTCCACCCTCTCCACCCGCCTGCTGGCCCGTGGCGGACCGCGGGTCGCCTACCTGCTGGCACTGCTGGTGTTCACCCTTGGCTCAATGCTCTGCGCCCAGGCCGGGAGCATGCCGGTGCTGCTGCTCGGGCGTAGCGTGCAGGGCCTGGGAGGCGGCATCCTGTTCGCCTTGAGCTATGCGCTGATCCACCTGGTGTTCGACAGCCGCCTGTGGCCTCGCGCCATGGCCCTGGTCTCGGCGATGTGGGGCGTGGCCACCCTGTGCGGCCCGGCCGTGGGCGGAGTGTTCGCCGAGGGCGGGCACTGGCGCTGGGCATTCTGGTCGCTGTTGCCGGTGGCTGGCGCCCTGGCGCTGATCGTCTGCCTGCGCCTGCCGGCGCGCCAGGCGCTGGACGACAATGGCGCGCGCCCGGCCTACGGGCTGATCGCCTGCCTGGTGGCCTCGGTGCTGGCGATCTGTGCGGCCAGCCTGGCCGACAGCCTGTGGATCAACCTGGCCGGCATCGTCGCCGGCCTGGCCATCGCCGCGCTGATCGCCCGCCTCGATCCCAGGGCGCGCCACCACCTGCTGCCCACGGGCGCCTACAGCCTCAGGCAACCGATGGGCGCACTGTTCGCCATGATGTGCCTGCTGGTAGCAGCCATCACCACTGAAATCTATGTGCCCTACTTCCTCCAGCGCATCCATGGTTTCGGCCCACTCGCCGCCGGCTACCTGACCGCCGTGATGGCCGCAGGCTGGACGGTCGGCGCCCTGGCCAGCGCCGGCCGTGACCGTGAAGGCGGCGCCTGGCAGATCCGCAGTGGGCCGCTGGTGGTCGCGGTGGCGCTGCTGGCCCTGGCCCTGCTGACCCCCGCCCCGGCCTGGATCGCCAGCGCGCCGGGCCTGGCCTTGTTCGCCCTGGCCCTGGCCGGCGTGGGCCTGGGGATCGGCCTGGGCTGGCCGCACCTGCTCACCCGGGTGCTGCAGGCAGCGCGCCCCGGCGAGGAAAACCTCGCCTCGGCCTCGATCACCACCGTGCAACTTTACGCCACCGCCCTGGCTGCGGCCCTGGCCGGGCTGGTCGCCAATGGTGCCGGGCTGGTCGAGCCCGGCGGCGAGCAAGGCGCGCGCCAGGCGGCGCTGTGGCTGTTCGCCGTGTTCGCCTGCGCACCGCTGCTGGCCCTGCCGTTGGCGCTGCGCCTCACCTCTGAAAGGAAGAAGTGCCCATGAAGGAATCCAAGGAAGTCTACGAGCGGATCAGCGAGCAGTTCGAAGACTTCACCAGCCACGCCAGCCAGCGCGGGGTCGAGGTCGACACGTTTCGCTACATGGCCGGCGACGTAACCGGCGATGAGATTCTCGACCTGGCCTGCGGGCATGGCTTCTTCAGCCGCCGCCTGAAGGACTGGGGCGCGGCTCGGGTGCACGGCGTGGACATCTCGCCGAGCATGATCTACCAGGCGCGCCAGGCCAACGACGGCATCGCCTACGAAGTGCGCGACGTGGCGCAGATGGGCCGCATCGGCCAGTTCGACAAGGTTACCGCCGCCTGGCTGTTCAACTACGCCGGCAGCGTCGAGGAGCTGCGGCGCATGTTCGAGAGCGTCGCGCTCAACCTCAAACCGAACGGACAGCTGATCGCCTACACGGCGAATCCCGCCTTCGACCTGGCCTTGGGCAATTTCACCGAATACGGCATCCGTGTGCTGGACGAGCAGCCGGTGGAAGGCGGCCTGCGCTGCCAGGGGCAATTCATGAGCTCACCGCCTGCGGACTTCACCTATTACCGCTGGGACAAGGCAGTCTACGAGCAGGCCGCCCACGATGTCGGCCTGCGCAATGTGCGCTGGATTGCCCCGCTGATCAGCGGGATCCGCAAGAAGGCGCATCCGCCGGGATATTGGGACCTGTTCGAACAGAACAGCCTGCAGGTCGGGTTGATCTGCAGTCGCTGAAATGATCGAGGCTTACGCATATCCCTGTGGGAGCGGCCTTGTGTCGCGAAAGGGCCGCGAAGCGGCCCCGGTAATTTCAGCGTTTCACCGCAATAGGGGCTGCTGCGCAGCCCTTTCGCGACACAAGGCCGCTCCCACAGAGATCGCGCCAGATTGAGGGGCCTGAGCAAGACGGTTGCTCCCACAGGGATAGTACAGCGCTCAGGAAGGCCTCAAACCTGCACCAACCACTCATCCACCAACCCCTGGCGCGCCAAGGCCTCGCACCAGGCCGGCTCGGCCTCGACCTGGACTTCGTTGCAGTCGAGCTCATGCAACGTCTGTAGTATCCGCAAGGCCCCCAGATCCTCCAGCACCTGGCAACGGGCCCGTGCATACCGACCGTCCCGCCTCGCCTGCGCCCCATGCAAAACCAGCGTCGGCGCACGCCCGTCGAGCATCTTGGCCGAAGCCGGGCAGTCCAGCCCCTGGTCGATCAATACCCGCAAGGGCACCACTGGTTCGGCGCGTTGCCCGGCAACCTGCGCCACCAGCGAGGTGTCGCAGGCCTTCACCCAGTCACAAGTGCTCAGCAGCGCCGAGGCCCTGCCCCGCCAGTGCGCCAGGGGCGCCTGCTCGTCGCAATGGCTGAGCATCGCGCCCTCGCCAATCGCGCCGATCTCCAGCGCCGCCGGACGCAATACCCGCACCCACGGGCGCTGGCGTTCGATGCGCGAGAAGAACCCGCGATTGAGCGCCCGCGCACGTGGGCAGGGCAATGCCTCGACCACGATGCCCGCCTCGCGCAGGCGATCCGCGCCGATGCTCTGCGAGACGTCGCCGCTGGCCGTGACCACCCGGCTTACCCCCGCCGCCACCAGGGCATCGGCGCACGGCGGCGTGCGACCCTGGTGGCCGCAAGGTTCCAGGGTCACATAGGCGGTCGCCCCGCGCGCCGCCGGGCCTGCCTCGCGCAGGGCGTGCACTTCGGCGTGGGGCTGGCCGGCGCGCTGATGCCAGCCGCGCCCTACCACCTGCCCGGCGTTGACGATCACGCAACCGACCCGCGGGTTGGGCATGGTGCTGTACAGGCCCTGGCTGGCGAGCGCCAGGGCCATGTCCAGGTAATGGCGGTCGATCGCACTCACGTGCGCACCAGCGCCAACAGGTAGCGGGCTTCGCCGTGCTGGCGCTCGATCACCTCCAGCCCCTCCCAGGTGAAGCCATGGGCCTCAAGGATCTGACGGATACCATCGTCGGTGAAGAAGTAGCCTTGGCGCTGGTTGTCCATCTCGCGCCAGCCCGGCTGCGGATGGGCCGCGTCGACCCCGAACACGTTCAGCCCCACCAGCGCGCCGGGGCGCAGCAGGCGGCGCACATGGGCCAGGTACGCGCCCCACTCGTCCGGATGCTGGTGGTGGAAGCAGCCATTGTCCAGGGCCGCATCGAACACCGTGCCCGGCGCCGGCTGCCAGTCCTGCATGGCCTTGTTCACCAGGTCCAGGCGATCGCCCCAGCGTTTGCGCAGCAACGGCCAGCTGGAGTTCTCGACGATATCCAGGCCGGTGACCCGATGCCCGGCGAGGATGAAGGTGGAGGCGTCACGGCCACGGCCCACGCCGATGTCCAGTACATGCTGATCAGCACGGGGGTCGAGACGCTCGAGGAAAGCCTGGGCCGCCTGGATCATGCCGATGTCCCACGACCACTCGTCCTCGCCATGGCTGTAGCGGTGCACGAACGAAGTATCGAGGGCCTTGCGGTAGTCGCCCTGGGCCATGAAGTCACTTGCTTGCTTGCTCATGTGCTGCTCCTTCAGGACGCCAGGCGGGCGTCGATGCCGTAGATGCGCCCGTCATAGGAACTGGCCAGGAAGGCGCCGCTGACGGCGTCGTGGGTCAGGCAGGAAATGCCGCTGGCGGTCGGCCGCTGCATGGGCAGCCAGCGCCGCGAGACCAGGTCGAACAGTGCCACGGTACCGTTGTAGGCCGCGGTGGCGATCACCCGGCCATCAGCGGAGGCGGCGATGCACTTGATCGAGTGCTGGTGCGGCGAGTCGAACACCTCGTCGCCGGTCTCCAGCCACAGGCGCAGCTTGAGGTCGCGACCGATGCTGGCGAAACCGCCGGTGATCGGGCAGCAACCATTGGAAATACGCGTATGCGCCCCCTCGATATGCCGCACGCTGCTGAAATCCTCGATGCTGTGCAGCGCGGCATCGGCCGAGGCGCAGACGCTGAACAGGTGGCGCTGGTCGGCGGCCACGCCCTTGATCGCGTTGTCATGCATGGGGATCGACGCCACCAGGCGCAGCCCGCCCTGGCCATCATGGCCGAACACCAGGCCTTCGCCGGTATAGGTGCCGATCAACGCCAGGTCTTCGCCATTCCTGACGAAGGTGGCGCCGCAGTTGAGTGGCGAACGGTGCTGGTACAGCATGCGCCCGGACAGGCCATCGAACACCTGGCCCATCTGGCCGCCGGTCAACAGCAGCGGTCCGAACGGCAGGAGGAAGTTGCACAGGCTGCCGACACTGGTCACCGGCTGGTCGTCACGGTGCAGAATGCCAGCATCGCCAATGCTGTACTGGCGCTCTTCGCTGCGCACCACGGCGTTAATGCTTACCGCCGGCTCGATGCCCGACACCTGCCACTGGTCCAGCTCGTAGTTCCAGGTGGCGTAGCGCGAGCCGAAGGTGGCGAACACCAGTTGTTCGTCGCCGACAAAAGCGCAGCTGCGCGGCCAGACGATGCTCGGCAGCGCGGTACTGCGGCGCTTGACCAGGTTGCGCGCGGCGTCGAAGGTCCAGAGGATCGCCGAACGGTCATAGCTCAGGCTCACCAGCAGGCGCTTGTCGTCGTTCCAGACGATGCGCTTGATCCCGGCGGCGTGGGCCGGCACGGTCTGCACCTGGCCCTGGGCGATGATCGAGATGCGCCCCTCGTCGTCCCCGGCGAACACCACGCCTTCGCGGGTGATGGCGATGGTGTCGGTCTCCACGCCGCCGATGTCCACCTCGTCGCATTGCTGGCCGCTGCGGGTGTCCCACTGGCGCACGGTACCGTCGTCACTGCTGGAGATCAGGCGCTGGCCGTCCGGCGACCAGACCACCGAGATAACGTCGGCCTGGTGGCCATGGAACGCCTGCAACTGCACGCCGTCGAGGTCGAAGATGCGCAGCACATGGTCACGCGAACAGGTCGCCACGCGCTGGCTGTCTGGCGAGAACACCGCCATCTCGACATCGTCGTTGTGCCCCTGCAGTACGGCTTTCAGGCGCATGCTCGGCACTTCCCAGATGCGCGCGGTGTAGTCGCTGCTGGCGCTGACCAGGTGCTTGCCGTCACTGCTGAAGGCGCACTGGTTGGCCAGGTGGTCGTGGTGCACACGGTGGATCGGCTCGCCGGTGGCGGCGTTCCACAAGATCACCTGGTTGTCGTAGCCGGCGGTGGCGACGAAGCGCGCGGCATGGGCGGCGATACCGCTGATAGGGCCAATGTGTTTCATCGAAAGATCCTTTTTCGCTGGAGTCAGAGCTTGATCGAATGGCTGGACTTGACGGCCTTCGCCTGCAGGTAGTTGCGGTTGTGATTGGTCAGGAACACCCCGGTGGGCACCTGTTCGATCACATCGATGCCACCGGCGCGCAGCTGGGCGACCTTCTCCGGGTTGTTGGTCAGCAACCGGCACTGGTCCACGCCCAGGGCCCGCAGGATCTGCACGGCCGGGTCGAACGAGCGCGAGTCGGCCAAGTGGTTCAGGCGCAGGTTGGCTTCATAGGTGTCCAGGCCCTTGTCCTGCAGCAGGTAGGCCTCGAACTTGGAGTACAGGCCGATGCCACGCCCTTCCTGGCGCAGGTAGATCAGGTAGCCGCCCACCTCCTTGAGGGTGCGCAACGCCTCTTGCAATTGCGGGCCGCAATCGCAGCGCTGCGAGCCGAACACATCGCCGGTGATGCACTCGGAGTGCACCCGCACCAACGGCACGTCGCACTGCTCGCGGCCGATGCCGACGGCGAAATGCTCCTGGTCACGCTCGAAGCCGTGGAAGCCGAAGAAATGGGCATCGACATCGCCGCCGAGGATGGAAATCGGCACGATGGTGTGAAGCGAAACATCCTTGTTCATGGAATCAGACCTCTTGCACGGAAGACGGAACAGCTCAGTTGTGGTTTTCAACCAGGCGAAAACCCATGACGTAGATCGGTCGCGGGTAACGCCCGTGGCGGCGCGCGGTGCGCGCCAGGTCGCGGAAACGGGTAAAGCTGCCACCGCGGGCCACGCGGTGGGTGCCGACATCGAGCACCAGGTCGTCCTCGATCTGCGGGCCGCCGGGGTATGGCCGATAGTCCTCGGCCACGTACTCTTCGACGTTGCCGGCCATGTCCAGCACCCCGAAGGGCGATGCGGCGTCGCTGAACACGCCGACCGGCGTGCTGTCCAGATAGCCCAGCTCGGCGGTGTTGGCGTGCTCGACCTGGTAGGCGTCGCCCCAGGGGAACTGACGCCCTTCAGGTCCGGCGGCGGCATACTCCCACTGCGCCTCGCTGGGCAGGGCAAAGCGTCGGCCGGTGCGCTCGCTGAGCCACTGGGCGTAGGCATCGGCGTCACTGGCCGAGACGCTGTACACCGGGTGGTTGGCGTGGTGCCGCGGATACCGGCCGAACGCCCAGCCGTCGGGGATGCCGGCATGCCCGCTGTCGAGCAGGAACTGGCGGTACTCCTGGTGCGTCACCGGGAAGCGGGCGATACGGAACGCCGCCAGTTCCACGGCGTGGCGCGGCGTTTCCTTGTCGATCCAGCTGCGGTCCAGGCCAAGCCCGTCGAACTGGTCCATCACCTGCTCGACCGCGCGCGGGTCGAGGCCGATGTGCACCCGCGCCGCCGGGATATCGATCATCTGCGGGGCGAAGGTGTCGATGCGCGGGTCGCCGCGCAATGCCAGCACCTCGCCGGCGGCGATGCGCCGGGCCAGGGGTTGGCGTGGCTGCTCAAGCAACGTCAGCAAGACGTCCAGCGGCGCCTGGAGCAGATCGTCGAGCGCCGTGGCGACCTGCGCCTGCAACGGATGCTCCTGGTAGTGCTCTGGGTAGCCCATCAACGCCCGGTCGCTGACATCCTTGGGCAATGGGCTGGGCAGCCGTGGCCAATGCCACTGTTTGTAGCTGTTCATGCGAATACCTGCCTAGGCACAGGCCCGCCGAGCGGCAGGCCTGTGACGACGTGGGGTCAGAGGCGGTCGAGGAGCAACCGAGGGTTGCTTTCGATCATCTCCACTTCGGCGCTGTAGACCTCGATCACCAGGCCATCCGGGTCCTCGAAGTAGACGGCGCTGCGCACGTTGTCCGGCCCATGGTGGTAGCCCGGCGCCGGGCCGTTGCCCTTGACCAGCTTGATGGTGCCGGCAGCGGTGACCTGCTCGGCGATGCGCCGCACATCCCCGGGCAGTGCCCGCACACCGATGTGGTAGCCGGTCGGGTAGCTGAACGACTCGCTCTGCTCGATGAAGAAGTCGAAGCCGTTGAGCTCCATCACGGCCTTGCGCGGCCCCAGGTTGTAGCAGTAGTTGGCGCCGAGGATGTCGCTGTAGAACGCCTTGGAGGCTTCCAGGTCGCGGGTGAGGATATTGATGTGGTTCAGCTCGGGGCGCTGCGCGGCCCGCGCCGCTTCGTCCAGGCCCAGGCTGTCGAGCGAACGCCACAGCTTGGTCGCGGCCGCGAACTTGGCGAAGCCCGCCAGCCAGTCCTTGATCGCCAGCTCCGGCGCCTGCCCGGCGCCGATATCCAGCGAGTACGGATAGAGAAAGCCCTGGCTCGCCTGCTGCCACTGGGCGATCACGCCGCTGGCGGGCGGCAACTGTGCCAGTGCACCCTGCACGCGGACCAGCACCAGCGCGGTGTTGCGACACAGCCCGCTGGCCTCATTGAGCAACGTGTTCAACGCAACCGGTGGCGTGGCGCTGTCGAGCAGCAGGCAGACTGCGTCCACCGGTCCCTGGCCGGCCGGCTTCTGGCTGACCTGCAGGCTGAAACCTGCCGCCGCCGCGGCGCTGCCCAAGCTGTCCAGGGCCTGGGCCGCCGCGTCGCCAAGCGGCGCGGCATGCAATGCCAACAAGCGCAGCATCAGGCAGCCCTCCGTCCGATCAGCAGGGTGTAGCGGCCGATCGGCTCCTGCTCCACGCTCAACCCCGCCGACGCCATGCTGTCGATCAGGTAGCGGGTCGGATGCAGCTCGCCGTTGACCGTGTTGAGCATCATGTGCAGGGAGAAGTCGGCCGACAGCGCCGGGTGGATCTCGTCATCCTCCAGGGCCATGCTCAGCACCAGCAGCGCGCCGTCGCCCTCGACCATGCCGGCAGCGCCGGCGATCAGGGTACGCACCTGCTCGCGGGTGAAATAGTGCAGGCAGTCGTTGAGCATCACCACGTCGGCCCGCTCGCCCTGGTACTGCGCCAGGTCCAGCAGGTTGCGGGCATGGAAGCCCAGGCGGTCGTCAAGACGGTACTTGGCGAAGGTGGCCGCGGCGGCCTCGCGGGTGGGCTCAAGGTCCCAGACCTCGCCCTTGACCTGCGGATTTCGGCTGGCGATCTCGGCCAGGTAGGTGCCGTGGCCACCGGCCAGGTCGATCACCCGACGGGCCTTGTCGAACAGCGGCAGGTCACGCAGCACATCAACCATGGGCTGGCTGAAACGGACCATGGCATCGTTGAAGGCGTCGCGGGCCGCCAGGTCGTGCTTGAAGCGGTTTTCCTGCTGGAAATCCAGCGAGGTGCGGCTGCGCAGCACTTCGTCCAGGCGCGGCCAGTTTTGCCACTGCAGGCGCTGGTGGTCGATGATCGGGCCGATGAACTCGGCGCTGTCGCTGACCAGGAAACGCTGGCTCAGCGGCAGGTTCTCGAAACCTTGGGCGGTGCGCTTCAACAGGCCCATGGCCACCAGCGCGTTGAGGAAGATGCGGCCCTTGTTCGGCACCCAACCCAGCGCATCGCTCAGGGCCTGGGCGCTGACCGGCTGGCGGGTGTGATCGAACACACGCTGGGCCAGCGCCGAATGCAGGATCGCGGACTGGCGGTACTGGTCGGAAAGCTTCACCAGGTCGACCACGCCTTGCAGGCTGTTCAGCGCGTCGGCGTGTTCATAGATGGTCACGGGTTTCTGGGCATTCATGCACTCACATCCCTGTCGAGTTATTGTGGGTGAGCCCATGCCCGGCATTTGCCAGCAAGGTGTCGATGGACGTGCACGCACCCCTCCCTGGGACCGGCAAGCACAGGCTCCGCAGTTCAGCTTAGCCGCGGACTCAATAAATACAACTAATACCTTTTATATTTTTATCGCATATAAATTTTATATTCGATAATCGTTCTTCTTGCACAAATCACCACGAATCCGGGCTATCCTTCGCCCACTTGCCTGCGCAAAGGATGGCCCAGGAGAGTGCCCGATCCGTTCATTCACGCCCGGTTTCCAGCGCTCCATGACCTCGACCACCGTTGATACCAACTGCACCGCCGACCGCATCCTGTTCCTGCTCAAGACCCGCGGGCCGCTCAAGACCGCCGACCTGGCCCAGCTGCTCGCCATCACCTTCGAAGCCACTCGCCAGCAAGTGCAGAAACTGCAGGCGGCCGACCTGGTCAGCGGCATCAGCGTGCCGGCCAAGGGCGCCGGGCGCCCTTCGCAGAAATGGGCACTGACCGCCACGGCCCAGCGCCGCTTCCCCGACTCCCACAGCGTGCTGACCCTGCAACTGATCGAGAGCGTCGAGCAGGTGTTCGGCAGCGACGGGGTCGACCGCCTGATCAGCCGCATGGAAGACAGCAACAGCCGTGAGTACCAGCAGGCCTGCGCCGATGGCCAAAGCCTGGAGGACAAGGTGCGCATCCTCGTGCAGCTGCGCGAGCGCGCCGGCTACATGGCCGAAATGCAGGCCGACGGCAACGACTGGCTGATCGTCGAGAACCACTGCCCGATCTGCATCGCCGCCACCCGCTGCCAGGGGTTCTGCCGCAGCGAGCTGCAGGTATTCCAGGCGGCGATCGGCGAGCAGGGGCTGGTGGAGCGTTGCGAACACCTGATTTCAGGGGATCGGCGCTGCGTCTATCGCATTTCGCCGAAGTAGCGGCCCCAACCGGTCAGATCCGCCGCCTGCCCTTGAGCGCTGGAATCGTGGTCTGCGCAATCGCCACCTGTTCCTGCCCGCGGCGCGTGTTGGCCGCCAGGCCCGCCAAGGTCGGCTGACTGAACAACAGGCGCGCATCGGCATGCAGCCCGGCCTGGCGCATGCGCGCCACCAGGCTGACCGCCAACAGCGAGTGCCCACCCAGCTCGAAGAAGTTGTCGTCGCGGCCGACCTGCTCGATCTTCAGCACTTCGGTCCAGATCTGCGCCAGCGTATGCTCCAGCTCGTCACGGGGCGCCTCATAGGCCCGACTGATCACCGCCTCCACGCCCGGCGCCGGCAAAGCGCGGCGATCGACCTTGCCATTGGGGCTCAGCGGCAACTCGGCCAGCAGCACATAGGCCGAGGGCACCATGTAGGCCGGCAGTCGCGCCAGCAGGTAGGCACGCAGCGCTTCCAGCGTCGGCGCGCCATGGCCGTCGCGACAGCTGGCATAAGCCACCAGGCGCTCCTCGCGAACCAGCACCACCACCTGGCCAAGGTCCGGATGAGCCGCCAACAGCGCCTCGATCTCGCCCGGCTCGATGCGCAGGCCGTTGAGCTTGACCTGGAAGTCGTTGCGACCGAGAAACTCCAGCTCACCATCGGCGCGATAGCGCACCAGGTCGCCGGTTCGGTACAGGCGGTCGCCGGCCACGAACGGACTGGCGATGAAGCGCTCGGCCTGCAACGCCGGCAAGCCCAGGTAGCCGCGGGCCACACCGATGCCGCCGATGTGCAGTTCGCCGGCACAACCCACAGGCACCGGACGGTCATGGGCATCGAGCACGTACAGACGCGTGTTGCCGATCGCCCGCCCGATCGGCGGGGCGGCGACGGGCAACGGCTGCTGCGGCTCCAAGGTCCAGGCGGTGCTGTCCACGGTAGCTTCGGTGGGGCCATAGACATTGTGCAAGCGCACCTGGGGCAAGGCCTGGCGCACCCGTTGCGCCAGCGCCAGCGTCAGCTCGCCGCCACCACAGAAGACATCGCGCAGGCTGCTGCAACGCTCCACGCCCGGGGTGTCGAGAAACGCTTGCAGCAGGGCCGGAACGAACTTGACGGTGGTCACCCTGCGCGACTGGACAAGCTGCACCAGGTAAGCCGGATCGCGGTGACCGTCGGGGCGGGCCAGCACCAGGCGCAAGCCCGCGCACAGTGGCCAGAACAACTCCCACACCGAACCGTCGAAGCTGAACGGCGCCCGCTGCAGCAGCGCGTCGTCGGCCCGCGGCGGGCACAGGTCGCTGCCCCAGCGCATCAGGTTGCACAGCCCGCGGTGCTCGACCATCACACCTTTCGGCGTGCCAGTCGAGCCCGAGGTGTACATGACATAGGCCAGGTGCCCGCCACCCAGTTCCGGCAGCTCCGGCGCATGGTCGCCGTGCACCTGCCAGTCACCGTGATCCAGATCCACCAGCGGTGTCGACTGACCCTCGAACAGGCCACGGGTGGCTCCGTGCACCAGCAGTGCCAGGGGCGCGCTGTCGGCCAGCATGTAGTGCAGGCGTTCGTCGGGGTAGCCGGGGTCCAGCGGCACATAGGCGCCACCGGCCTTGAGCACGCCGAGCAGGCCGACGATCAGCGAGGCGCCCCGCTCCAGGCACACCGCTACCCGGCTGTCGGGCCGCACGCCAAGGCCGATCAAGTGATGGGCCAGGCGATTGGCCTGGGCGTCGAGCTCGCGGTAGGTGAGCTGCGCGTCTTCACTCTGCAGCGCCACGGCATCCGGCGTGCGTCGCACCTGAGCGGCGAACAGCGCCGGCAGGTGCGGATACGCGGGATCCAGCGCAACCTCGGTGCTGTTGAGGGTTTCCAGCAGATACACACGCTCCGTTTCCGGCAGGGTCGGCAGCGCCTCGAGCGCCACCGGGGCTTCGCTGAGCAGGGCGGCAGCCAGCGCCTGCAGGGCGCAGGAAACAAACCCTAGCACCCGTCCGGCACCCAACTCGCAAGGTGCCCGCACACTCAGGCGCAGGCTGTCGCCCTGCTCGTCCACGGTCAACACCAGGGCGTGACTGTGCACCTCGCTGGCATCGAGCAGGGTCACCCCGGGCAACGCTTCGGCGTCGTGCGCGGCGCCATGCCGGTAGTTGAGCAGGCTGTCGAACAGTGCCACGCCGGCGGGCAGGCCACTGCAGCGCTGGGCCAGCACCAGCGGCGCGTCCTCGTGCCTGAGCAGCGCCGCCAGCTGGCCATGGATTCCGACCAGCGCCTGGCCCACGTCGCGACCCGCCAGCGACACCCGCAGCGGCAGGCTGTTGATGAACATGCCCAATGCCCGGTCGGCGCCCTCGCCCGCCATCACCCGCCCCAGCAGCACGGTGCCGAACACCACCTCGTCGCGACCACCCAAGGTCCCCAGCACCTGGGCCCAGGCCAGGTGCATCAGGCTACCGAGGCCGACGTCGTATTGGCGCACGCGCTGGCGCAGGGCCAGGGCCAGGTCCTCAGGAACGGTCAGGACGCAGGTCTCGACACGGGTCTGGATCCCCTCGCCCATGCCGGCCAGCCTCGGCGGCGCCTCCACCCCGGCCAGTGCTTCGCGCAGGAACACTTCATGGCCCGCCTGCCGAGCCTCGTCGCGGCTCATGGCAACGTAATTGCGGTAGGGCACCGGCCTGGGCAATGTATGCCCTTCGTTCGCCATCAGTACCGCCAGTTCGGCCAGCAGCACCTTCACCGATACGGCGTCGTTGACCAGATGGTGGAAGTGCAGCAGCCCCAGCCAGCGCTGCCGCGCGCTGTCCTCGACGCAGGCCAGAGCCATCATCGGCGCCTGGCGCAGGTCCAGCCGCAGGTTCTCTTCGCGCAGCCGGGTGGCCGCGTCGCCCGGACCGGACGCAAGCACCCTCAACGGCAACCAGGCCTGGCGCCACACCACTTGCTGCGGCTGCGCCAAGCCTTCCCAAGCCAGGCTGGTACGCAGGATGTCGTGACGCTCGATGACCCCGGCCAAGGCGCGGTTGAACGCCTCCAGCGCAGCCTGGCTGGCGAAGGCGAACAGCGCCTGTTGCTGGTACGGATCACGGTCTTCGGTGAGGTGGTGATACAGCAGCCCCTCCTGCAGCGGTGCCAGCGGGTAGATTTCCTGCACATTGGCCGCCCCGCCCGGCACCCTGTCGACGATGCGGTCGATGTCGGCCTGGTCGAGGTGGGTCAGGGCCAGCATTTCTGGGGTGATCCGCTGGCAACCCGGGGCCACGCGATTGGCCGCCACCGAGTGCACGGGGGCGCCGTCAAGCGACGCGGCCAGGCTCGCCAGGGTCGGTTGGCCAAAGAGGACCTGGGCATCGACCTGCAACCCCGCCTGACGCATGCGCTCGATCAAGCGCACCGCCAGCAGCGAATGACCGCCCAGTTCAAAGAAATGATCGTGCCGTCCGACCTGCTCCACCTCCAGCAACTCGGCCCACAGCGCGGCCAGGCGCTGTTCAAGCTCGCCTCGGGGCGGCTCGTGGGCGCGCCGTACCGTGGCCTCGTTGCCCGGCGCGGGCAACGCGCGGCGGTCAAGCTTGCCATTGGCGGTCAACGGCCAGGCCGCCATCGCCACATAAGCGCTCGGCAGCAAGGCGGCCGGCAGGCGGCTGCGCAGGTGCTCGTGCAACTGCAACGGGGTCGACGGCTGTTCGCCAAGGTACCAGGCCACCAGTTGGCCGTCGCGCAGCAGCACCAGCGCCTCGCGCACGGCTGGATGACTGGCCAGCGCGCTCTCGATCTCGCCCAGTTCGACCCGTACGCCGCGTATCTTCACTTGGTCGTCGCTACGCCCAAGGTACTCCAGGGTACCGTCGGGCAACCAGCGCACTAGGTCACCCGTGCGGTACATCCGGGCGCCATGCTGCAGGGTGAACGGGTCGTCGAGGAAGCGCTCGGCAGTCAGTTCGGGGCGGTTCAGATAGCCGCGGGCGACTCCCGCGCCGCCGATGTGCAGCTCACCGACAGCACCTATCGGCAGTTGCCGTCCCTGGGCATCGAGCACGTACAGCCGGGTGTTGGCCACCGGCGCGCCAATGTGCAGCACCTGGCCCGGGCGCACCTCGCCCGCGCTGGCCACTACCGTGGCCTCGGTCGGCCCGTAGTTATTGATGATCTGGCAGCCACGCTCTCGGGCCAGCCGGCGCAGGCGATCGCCGCCGACCAGCAAGGTGCGCAGAGTCGGATGTGGCGCGCCCTGGGCGAAGGCGTGCTCGGCCACCGGCGTGGGCAGGAAGCTGACCTGCAGCGGCTGGGCGCGCCACCAGCGCAGCAGCGCGTCGATGTCCTCGCCGCCCTCGCCCACCGGTGCCAGGTGCAGGGTGGCGCCAGCGCACAAAGCCGGCCAGATCTCCCAGGCCATGGCATCGAAGCCGAAACCGGCCAGGCTGGAGGTTGCGCTGCCAGGGTGGAGATCGAAGGCTTCGCAGTGCCAGTCGACCAGGTTGGCGAGCATGCGGTGCTCGATCATCACGCCCTTGGGCTGACCGGTCGAGCCGGAGGTGTAGATCACATAGACCAGGCTAGAACCCGACAGCCCCGGCACCTCGAGGTCGGCGAACGCCGTCGCGGGCAGTGGCAGGCGGTCCAGTTCGATCACCGCCACCTCGATGGCTGGCAGACGCTCGCGCAGGCCGGACTGGGTCAGCACCACCTTCGGCGCACAATCGTCGAGCAGGTAGCGCAGGCGCTCGTCCGGGTGCGCCGGATCGATCGGCACATAGGCGGCGCCGGCCTTGAGTACCGCCAGCAGGCCGACCAGGGTGTCCAGGCCACGGCGGGCGACCACGGCCACCCGTTGCTCCGGCACCACGCCCAGGGCCAGCAGTTGGGTGGCCAGCTGGTTGGCGCGGTTGTTCAGCTCGGCATAACTCAGGTGGCGCCCCTCGTGCACGGCGGCCGTCGCCTCGGCGCGCAGCGCGGCCTGGGCCTCGATGCGCCGATGGATCAGGGCCGGGCCTTGGGCTGCGCTGGCGGTGGCATTCCACAGGCGCAGGCGCTGCTGCTCGTCAGGCAACAGCAGGTCGTAGTCGTCGATGCCCGCCTGCGGCCGCGCCAGCCCCTGGGCCAGCACATGCAGCAGGCGCGCAGTGAACACCTCGACCTCTTCGGGGGCCAGCCAGGCCTGGTTATGTACCAGGTGCAGCCAGGCCTTGCCATTGTGCGGGTTGCTGCGCAGGTAGATCGACAGCGGCGTCGGCTCGTGATCGTTGCATACCTTCACGCTGTGGGCGCCGAGGCTGCCATAGCGCAGGTCATGGCCCTCTTCCTCGTAGGACACGGTGATCTCGAACAATTGCCCACGGGCCTCCCGGGATAGCCCCAGCACCCGGTTGAGCTCGCTGAGCGGCAGGCGCTGGTGACGCAGGTCGCGCCGCAGGGCATCGCCGATACCGCGCACCAGTTCGGCGAAGCTCAACTGCCGACCGAAGTCCATGCGCAAGGCATTGACCTGGACGAACATGCCCAGGGTCGCCTTGGCCCGCGCATTGCCACGGTTACGCACCGGCAGGCCGACGACCCAGTCGTCCCGCTGCCAGGCCCGGGCACAGCACACGTGCAAGGCCGCCAGCAGCACATGGGCGACCGATCCCTGCAGCTCGTCGGCCAGCTGCCGCATGCGCGCCAGCAGGTCGCCGTCGAAACTGCGCTCCAGCGCATGGCTGGGCGTGGCACCTGGCGGCAGGGCCTGTTCCTTGGGCTGCAGCAGCGCATCCGGTAGTTGTGGGTAACGGCCTAGCCAATAGGCAAGATCGCGCTGCTGACGGGCCGATCCCTGGTAGGCCAGGTCATCCTCGATGAATGTTCGGTAGGACGGGGCCGTGTCCGGCAGTGCCAGGCCCTGCTCAAGCAGACCGTAGTACTGGCCCAGCTGGTGGAGCAACTGCTCCAGGCCCCAGCCGTCGAGGATCAGGTGATGGGCCTGCAACATCAGCAGGCTGCGCCCGGCATCCACATGCAGCAATGCCATGCGCAGCAACGGTCCGGTTTCAAGGGCGAAGGGCTGTTGCAGCAAGGTCTTGGCCAGACGTTGCGCAGCGGCGAACGGCTCGGCCTGCCCGCGCAGGTCGTGCTCGTCCAGCGGCACCTGTAAGCCGGCCACAAAGCGCTGGCGAGCGATGCCATCGTCCCCCGCCTCGCGCACCAGCACCGTGCGCAACCCGTCGTGGAGCGCGACCAGATGCGCCAGCGCGCGCCGCAGCAGACCACTGTTCACGGCGCCGTCGAATGCCAGATACCCACCGACGTTGTAGAGCGGCGAGTCACCGTGGCTGATCTGGTCCAGCCAGATGTCGCGCTGGGCGCAGGTCAGGGGGAAGCTATCGGCGACAGGCATGGGCGGGTCTTCCTTGAAACGGGATCGTCCGCGGATTCAAGCACCCACCCCGCGCCCTGTATGGCCCCCCAAACCCGGACATTGGCCAGTCCCTTATTGCTCCGCCTAAGTCCGCTGAAACTTTTGTAGGAAATTGACGATAGTCGGCAGCCGGTACCTGCCTACCCCCGCCAACCGACGGGGCAATCGCCGGCGATCTGGCCGGTTTCTGGCGCCAATTGTCCGACAATCCGTCAATTTAGGCTGCATGAGCCCACGGAAATGCCGACTTTTCTTGTCGGATAATTTGACATTTCCTGTCCCCGCTTTCCGCTACAGACGCAGGCTCGGAGCCTGCTATTCAATAGCGCCAAGCCCCACCACAGAGAGGACTCGACCGCGAGACCCACCGCGTTACCGGATCAAGGAAGACGACGACATGAAGCTGATCGACAGCCTCGAACACCGCCACGACCCGCACCTGTACCTGCAATTGGGGGCACTGGTTGCCAGCACCGGCGATGCCACCTTCGCCGAACAGATGTTCCAGCTTATCGACGACCAGGTGCCGATCCATCGGCTCGACCTCAGCGAGTGGACCCTTGACAGCGACCAGGCCAACATCCGCCAGGTCAAGGTGCTGGGCAGCGCCGGCCTGCCCGAGGCGACGCCCGCGCAAGCGCAGCTGCGCCATCCCCTGCTGCAAAGCATCATGCGCATGGAAGACCCCTTGCTGATCCAGATAAACGCCCCCGTGCACCAGTGCAACCTGGTGTCGCGCAGCGGCGACCGGCGCTGGGTCATCTGCTGCCATCGCCAGCGCAGCGAGCGGATGTTCTCCCTGGCCGAACTGTCGCTGCTCAAGCGCCTGTCCGACACCCTGCTGCCACTGGTCGAGCACCATGCCCAGCTGTTCCTGCAGACGGCCCAGCGTCGTCCGGGCAGCGTGCAGGCGGATGAGGCCGGCTCGCTGCGCCAGGTCTTCACCGAGCGCCTGGAGCAGGAGGCAATCCGCCTGTCCACCCGCGAGCAGGAAGTGTGCATCGGCCTGCTCACCGGAGCCACCGTGCCGCAGATGGCCCAGCGCTTGAATGTGAAGAACAGCTCGATCGAGACCTACCTGAAACGCGCCACCGCCAAGCTCGGCGTCAGCGGGCGCCATGGCCTGGCCCGCTGGATGGCCGGCACCTGACCCCAGAGACCCTGTCATGCCGCGAATCGCCCTGCCCTTGCTTGCTCTCGTTCTGACCGGTTGCAGCCTCGCCCCCGACTACCAGCGCCCACCTTCGCCCAGCGCCGAGCAGTACCCCACGGGCGTCGCCTACCGGGGCGGGCCACCCGCCACGGACCTGACCGGCGACTGGCGCGGGGTGTTCCAAGACCCGGTGCTGCGCCAGTTGCTCGACACCGCGCTGGCCAACAACCGCGACCTGCGCGTGGCCGTGCTCAACGCCGAGGCCTACCGCGCCCAGTACCGCATCCAGCGCGCCGAGCTGCTGCCGAAGATCGCGGCCAACGCCCAGGGCACACGCCAGTACCTGCCACGGCGGCGCACCGGCGGCGAAGGCATGATCAGTACCCAGCAATCGGCCACCGTTGGCATCAGCGCCTATGAACTGGACCTGTTCGGTCGATTGCGCAGCCTCAGCGACCAGGCGCTGCTCAGCTACCTGGCCACCGACGAGGCCCGGCGTGGCGCCGAGCTCAGCCTGCTCAGCAGCGTCGCCGGCGCCTATCTGACCTGGCGTGCCGACCAGGAATTGCTGGCCCTGTCGCGCCAGACCCTGCAAGCCGACGAAAAGAGCCTGCGCCTGACCCAGCGTCAACGCCGCACCGGCACGCTGTCGGCGCTCGACCAGATCCAGGCCACCACCCGCGTCGACAGCACCCGCGCCGCCGTGGCGCGCTACACCCGCTTGGCCGCCCAGGACTTCAACCAGTTGCAGCGCCTGGTCGGCACGCAGATCGACGAACACCTGCCGGCATTGCCGCTGGCCGACGAACAGATTGCCAGGGTCCCCGCCGGCCTGCCCGCCGACCTGCTGCAGCGCCGCCCGGACATCCGTCAAGCCGAGTACCAGCTGCAGGCCGCCAACGCCAATATCGGCGCGGCGCGGGCAGCGTTCTTCCCGAGCATCAGCCTGACCGCCAACGCCGGCAGCAGCAGCCGCGAGCTGGCCGACCTGTTCGACGCCGGCACTGGCACCTGGCTGTTCCAGCCGCAGGTCAACCTGCCGCTGTTCAACGCCGGCAGCCTGCGTGCCAGTCTCGATTACGCCACGTTGCAGAAGGACATGCAGGTGGCGCGGTACGAGAAGTCGATCCAGACCGCCTTCCAGGAAGTGGCCGACGGCCTGGCGGCGCGCAGCACCTATCAACAGCAATTGCGGGCCCAGCGCGACCTGGTCGAAGCCAGCCAGCGCTACCACGACCTGGCCGAGAACCGCTACCGCACCGGTATCGACAGCAGCCTGACTTTCCTCGACGCCCAGCGCTCGCTGTTCAGCGCCCAGCAGGGCCTGATCAGCGACCGTCTGGCGCAGTTGCTCGCCGAGGTGAACCTGTTCACGGCCTTGGGTGGCGGCTGGGACGAGACGCCGGGGCTGGCCTACCAGCGCTCCACGGCCCTGCCGAAGTAGACCGACGGCGATACCCCGAGGGTGCGGCGGAACATCGCGCTGAAGGCACTGGGGCTGTCATAGCCCAGGTCCAGCGCCACCTCCAGCACCGACTGCCCGGCCGCCAGGGCATCCAGGCTTGCAAGCAGGCGCATGCGCCGCAGCCATTGCACCAGGCTCAGGCCGGTCTCGCGCTGGAAGGCACGGGTCAAGGTGCGCGGGTTGAGGCCGCTGTGGGCCGCGGCACGGGCCAGGCTCCAGTCCTCGGACAGTGCCTGGCGCAGGGCCTCGCACAGGCCTTGCAGGTGCGCCGAATGCGGACTGGGCACATGCAGGGCGAATACCGGCAGCACGCGCAGTTCGTCGAGGATCAGTTGCATGATCCGCGCCTCGCGGCCCTGGGCCGGATGGTCGGGGGCGATGTCCATGGCGCGGATGATCAGCTCGCGCAACAGCGGCGAGATCTCGATCACCTGGCACTGGCGCGGCAGGTCCGGGCGCGCGTTGGGTTCGACGAACAAGGTACGCATGCGCACGACGCCGGCCATGCGCAGCTCGTGCTCGACCGCCGCTGGCACCCACACTCCACGCCCCGGGGGGACCACCCAGCAGCCTTCGCGGGCACTGACCGTGACCACGCCACTGATCGCGTGGATCAACTGGGCGCGGTCATGACAGTGCGGCGCGATGTGCTCGCCATGGCGGTAGTTCTCGGCGAGCGGCAGGATGATCGGACGCGGCATCGGTGCGGGTCTGGCATGGTTGAACGTAGATTATTGGCGATGCGTGGGGCTAAGGGGAACCCGGTGACTTGTGGGAAAAGCCCCGATATCAGCACCCCTTGGCCGCTTCCTGCGCCGATACCGGCACATCGAAGACCTTGTCGAACCCCCACTGGAACACGAACGCATAGACGAAGAAGAACACGAACAACGCCAGGTTGGTCACCAGCGCCGCCCACAGCCCGATGTCCAGCCAGTACGCCACCAGCGGCAGCAGGATCAGCACCAGCCCGCCCTCGAAGCCCAGGGCATGCAGCAGACGCCGCAGGAAGGTGCGGCTGCGCTGGCGCTGGCGCGCCTCCCAGCGCTCGAACGCCCAGTTGTAGGCCATGTTCCAGCTCATGGCGATGCCCGACATGAGGATCGACAGCACGGTGGACTGGGCCATGCCGGCGCCAAACGCCAGCTCCAGCGCCGGCGCCACGCAGGCCACGGCGATGGCCTCGTACAGGATGGCCTGGACGACCTTGCGCGCCTTGCCTTGCATGTTCTACTCCCTGAAGAAAAGACCTACAAAACTACAAGAAGAAGGCTGTAAGAAAAAGCCGGAAATACTTTATTGACTGACCGTTCAATCAAGAAAAACTAGCATAAACGTTTCCGCACCAACCCTCCCTGGCGTTCGGCCTCGACAGTGCCGACACGACCCCCGCCTCCATGGCACTTCCGCAAGCGCCTGCAGCGCACCGTCCGGCGCAGGCCGCGCATTGGACAACCCCGTGATCGACTGCTTGTATCTATGACTGGCAAGCGGCGACACGTCGTACAACTTCGTCCAGGGAATCGAACGAGGAACTACACGATGGCTTACACCGTGATGATGGTATTCGGTACCCGCCCCGAAGCGATCAAGATGGCCCCGCTGGCCCGCGTCCTGCGCGACTGGCCCGAGGTCGACCTGCATATCTGCTCCACCGGCCAGCACCGCGAAATGCTCGAACAGGTCCTCACCGCCTTCGGCCTCACGGTCGATCAGGACCTGCAGGTGATGACCCAGAACCAGACCCTCAACGGCCTGTCCCGCGACCTGCTGGACAAGCTCGACCGCGCCTACGAGCAGGTCAAGCCCGATATCGTGCTGGTCCACGGCGACACCACCACCAGCTTCATAGCCTCGCTGGCGGCCTTCCACCGGCATATACCCATCGGCCATGTCGAGGCTGGCCTGCGTACCGGCAACCTGCAGCAGCCCTGGCCCGAGGAAGCCAACCGGCGCTTGACCGGCGTGCTCGCCGACCTGCACTTCACCCCCACCCGCGACTCCGACGCCAACCTGATCCGCGAAGGCGTGCCGCCCGAGCATATCGAGGTCACCGGCAACACAGTGATCGACGCCCTGCTGTGGATGCGCGACAAGCTGCACCGCGATAACTGGCGCCCCGCCCCCGAATCCCCGCTCAAGGTGCTGCGCGACGACCAGCGCATGGTGCTGATCACCGGCCACCGCCGGGAGAACTTCGGCAGCGGCTTCGAACGCATCTGCCTGGCCCTGGCCGAACTGGCCTTGCGCTACCCGGACGTGCAGTTCCTCTACCCCGTTCACCTCAACCCGCAGGTGCAGCACGCGGTGTACAGCGTGCTATCCGGGCGCGACAACATCCACCTGGTCGCCCCCCAGGACTACCCGCACTTCGTCTGGCTGATGAACCGCGCCCATATCATCCTCACCGACTCCGGCGGCGTGCAGGAAGAGGCGCCAGCCCTGGGCAAGCCGGTGCTGGTGCTGCGCAAGGTCACCGAGCGCCCCGCCGTGCTCAAGGGTGGCACGGTCAAGCTGGTCGGCACCCTGACCGAGCGCATCGTCCACGAGACCAGCCAATTGCTCGACGACCCGGCGGCCTACGCGCGCATGGCGCAGGTGTTCACCCCCTTCGGCGACGGCCACGCCAGCGAGCGCATCGCCGAACGCCTGAGCCGCTGGTTCGCCGAGCAATCCGCCGCGCGGGACAACGCATGAGCCTGGCTTTCATCGACTTCCTCACCTATGTCCTGTTCGGCCTGAAGATCCTCGCCATCATCCTGGCGACACTGATGTTCGTGCTCGGCCTGGACGACCTGTTCATCGACCTGTGCTACTGGGGACGCACGCTGATCCGGCGCTTTCGGATCTACGACAAGTTCGACAAGGCCGACGAGAAACGCCTGTTCGAGGTGCCGGAAAAGCCCCTCGCGATCATGGTGCCGGCCTGGAACGAGGTCGGCGTGGTCGGCGAGATGGCGCGCCTGGCGGCCTCGACCATCGACTACGAGAACTACCAGATCTTCGTCGGCACCTACCCCAACGACCCGCAGACCCAGGCCGACGTCGACGCCGTCTGCCTGCACTACCCAAACGTTCACAAGGTGGTCTGCGCCCGCCCCGGCCCGACCAGCAAGGCCGACTGCCTGAACAACATCATCGACGCCATCCTGCGCTTCCAGCAGGACGCGCGCATCGAGTTCGCCGGTTTCATCCTGCATGACGCCGAGGACGTCATCTCGCCGATGGAACTGCGCCTGTTCAACTACCTGCTGCCGAACAAGGACATGATCCAGATTCCGGTGTACCCCTACGCCCCGGAATGGAAAGGCTTCACCGCCGGCCACTATGTCGACGAGTTCGCCGAGAACCACGGCAAGGACGTCATCGTGCGCGAAGCGCTCACCGGCCAGGTGCCCAGCGCCGGGGTCGGCACCTGCTTCAGCCGCCGGGCGATCAGCGCCCTGCTCGAGGACGGCGACGGCATCGCCTTCGATGTGCAGAGCCTGACCGAGGACTACGACATTGGTTTTCGTCTCAAGCAGAAGGGCATGAAGTGCATCTTCGCCCGCTACTCCATCACCGACCCGGCGCTGGCCCTCAAGCAGGACTGGCGTCTCGGCATGAGCCGCGAATTCGCCCAGGTGATCTGCGTGCGCGAGCACTTCCCGCGGGACTGGCAGCACGCCATCCGGCAAAAATCGCGGTGGATCGTCGGCATCGTGTTCCAGGGCACCAGCAACCTCGGCTGGAGCCGCAAGGGGGCGCTCAACTACTTCCTCTGGCGCGACCGCCGCGGGCTGTTCGCCTACCTGCTGAGCTTTTTGGTCAACCTGTTGCTGCTGGTGCTGCTGGCGATGTGGCTGGTGACGGTGATCGCGCCGGAGTCGTGGCGCTTCATGTCGATTCTCAGCGACAGCAAGCTGCTGAGCACACTGCTGTGGCTCAACGGCCTGCTGCTGTTCAACCGCCTGTTCCAGCGTTTCTGGTTCGTCACCCGCTACTACGGCATCTTCGAGGGCCTGCTGTCGGCGCCGCGGATGATGTGGAGCAACTTCGTCAACTTCTTCGCCAACCTGCGCGCCCTGCGCCAGGTGATGGAAATGGGCGATTCGCGGCGGGTGGCCTGGGACAAGACCACCCACGAGTTCCCCGCCCTCGCCGCGCCTGCGCGCACGCCGCTGGGCCAGCGCCTGGTGGAGAAAGGCTTGATCAGCCAAACCCAGCTGGAGCAGGCCATCACCAGCCCGGTCCGTCGGCGCCTGGGTCGCGAGTTGCTGCTGCACGGCTGGCTGAGCAGCGAGCAACTGGTCGAGACCCTGGCTGAACAGCTGGACCTGCCCTGGGCGCCGCTGAATCCATTCAAGATTGAACCTGCGTTGATCGCCAAGCTGCCGCGCAAGCTCGCCACCCACTACGGCGTGCTGCCGGTGGACGAGGACGGCGACACCCTGGTGCTGGCCAGCGAGAGTCCGGTCAGCCAGGTTTCGCTGGGCGTGATCAGTCGCCAGCTCAAGCGCCCGGTACGCGCCCGCCTGGCGCCGCAAGGGCGGGTCACCCTGGGCCTGCGCTACCACTACCCAAGCCCCTGGCAAAAGCCCGAGACCCGCGAAATGCTCGCGGTGCTCGAGCGCCATCAGGACGACGCCACCCTGCTGGAGCAGGTCGGCATCCACCAGGTGATGCTCGGCACGCTACTGCAGGTGCGCGGCATGGTGCCGGTGACCCTGTTCAACCAGGCGCTGATCGACTTCAACCCCGAGCAGCAGAGCCTGGGCGAGCACCTGATCGCCCGCGGCATCATTACCGAAGAGGTGCTGCAGCAAGCCCTCGCCGAGCAGGCCAGCGAACAGCAGGCCGCCTATGATCTGACCCGGGAGGTGGCATGACGCCCCGTCTTTCCCTGACCCTCGCCAGCCTGCTGCTGTGCTCTTCCACCCTGGCCGCGCCGACCAAGCCGATGACCGACTTCCAGCGTTTCACCAGCTACCCGTTCATGGAGCGTGGCTACCGGGAGGCGCAGAAGGACAACTGGGCGGAGGTCGAGCGCCTGACCCGCCACGTGCTGGGGCGCGTGCCCAACAACAACGAGGCACGCGCCCTGCTGGCCGAGGCCCTGGCCCACCAGCGTCGCTACAAGGAAGCCGAGGCCATCGCCGAGGACCTCGACGACAACCCCGAGCACGCCGACGCCCTGCTCGAACTGCGCCTGACCTGGATCGAGCAGGACCCGCCCGCGCAGAGCCAGGTTGAGGCGTGGCTGGCCGACAGCCAGGGCCAGCAGCGGGTGCGCCTGTGGCAAGCCTACAGCGTCAGCCTGGCCAAGTTCGGTGGCGCGGCCAAGGCCCTGGAATGGCTCAACCAGTTGCCGGTGCGCGACGACGGCATGGTGCTGCGCATGACCCGGGCCAACTTCGCCGAGCAACTGCGCAACTGGGGCGAGACCATCGACCAGTTGCAACCCCTGGCCGAAAAGAGCGAATTGCCGCCGCAGGACTGGCAGCGCCTGGCCAACGCCTATATCCAGCAGGTCGATGAAAAGGGCCTGAACAAACTGCTGGCCAGCGCGCCTTCCCAGGAGGCGGCGACCCATGCCCGCCTGGCCATGGCCAACCGCGCCATCGCCATGGGCCACAACCAGCAGGCCGAGCGTTGGCTGCAGAGCCTGCCCACCGATCAACTGCAGCATCCCGAACAGCGCCGGCAACTCTGGGAACTGGCCCGCGAGGGCGACGATGCGGCGCTGGTGCGCCAGTTGAGCAATGAATTGCAGCGCCCGTGCCTGGAGACCGTCGACTGGCTGTCGCACAAGGACCTGAAGCTGGCCCGCGAGCAGCTCGGCCAGTGCGAGGCCCGCGACAATCCGCGCAGCTATGCCATTCTCAAGCAACGCCTGTATGGCGACCCTGCGCAGCCGCCGCAACCACGCACGGCGGCTCAGTGGGAACAACGCTACCGCCAGACCGGCGACCTCGCGGCGCTGGAGCAAGCCACGTTCATGCTGCTCGAGCGAGGCCAGACCGAGCACGCCCGGCAGTTGCTGGAGAACGCCTACGACCGCCGCCAGGGCCGATTGACGCCCTCGCTGCTGCAACGCCTGGGCAACCTCTATGCGCGCAACGACGGTCCGCTGGACACCCCGCGCATGCTCGCCCTGGTGCCGCGAGTCGATGCCGCCACCCGCGGCCAGTTGCTCGCCCGCCTGGCCGAGGCCGGCCAGTGCAACGCGGTGCGCAAGGCGATCCCGGCCAACCCGAGCGAAGCCGGGCAGTATCGCGCCCTGGGCCGCTGCGCCATGCCCGACCGGCCCGGCGAAGCCGTGGTCTACTACCAGGCCGCCGAACGCCTGGGCGACACCGCCAGCCGCCTGCCCCTGGCCTACGCGCTGGAGGCCTCGGGCGATGCCGAAGCAGCGCTGCCGATCTGGAACAGCCTGCCGGCCGACGCCTGGACCGACAATGCTCGCCTGACCGCGGCGCGGGGTGCCTTGAACGCCGGCGATGCCGACGCCGCCCGCCGCCACTGGGACGCGGCCGCGCACCGCAACGCCGACGACTGGGCCCTGGGCGCGGCCATCGCCCAACGCCAGGGCGACGCCCAGCAGGCCCTGGCCTTCCAGCGCGAAGCCCTGCGCCACACCCCGCGCGCCGATCACTACTACGCCGCCGCCAGCACCGCCCAGCAGGCCGGCGACAGCCCCCAGAGCACCGCCTGGCTGGCCGAGGCCGTGCGCCTGGCGCCGGATCAGCCGCGCTACCGCGCCGACTACGGCATGCGCCTGGCCGGCTCGACGGACAAGCAGCAACGGCGCCAGTCCATCCCCTATCTGGAGCGCGCCACCCGCGACTTCCCCGAGGACTACCGCCTGGGCGAGACCCTGGCCCTGCGCTACGACGAGGCCGAGGACAGCGCCTCGGCCCGCCGCGAGTTGCGCCGGGTGCTGGACGTGGAGCGCAACCTGGTCGACGGCGACGACGAGTACGGCAGCCTGGAGGCGCGCAAGTATCGCCAGCGCCGTGCCCATGAAGCCCTGTCGCGCCGCGACAGCATCACCCTGGCCAGTACCTGGTCGCCAGCCGGTACCTCGACCAACGATAGGTTTCTCGACAACGGCGCGCGCGCCGGCAGCTCCCGCCGGGCACAATCGCAGAACGTGCAGCTGGCGATGTGGGACCACGCCCTGGGCGAGGAGCCCAGCCGCAACGGCAGCACCCTGTCGGTCTATGGCCGCGTGCTGTTCGGTGGCCAGAGCCGCACCGACTACGCCCAGAGCATGGGCACCGGCGTCGGCCTGCGCTACAAGCCGCTCGGACAGGCCAACCTCAACCTGTACGCCGAGCTCTACCACCAGCGCCAGATCGACAGCACGCACTACAGCGGCCTGAGCCTGGGCGAGCTGCTAAGCCCGGCCAAGGTCGGCGGCAACTGGGGCGACCTGCGCCACAACGCCGAATCGAGCAACGACCTGCTGCTGCGTGCCACCGCCTCGTTCCTCGACCAGGGCCGGTACCGCAATGACTGGCGCATCGACGAAGACGACTGGGACGAGCGCTTCCTCTACCTCGACGCCGCCTGGTGGACCCGGGCGGGCGATCATGCCTGGCTGTCGCGCTTCCAGCAGGGCCATGCCTGGAAACTGCCAAGCCGGTCGCCGCAGACGATCATGCCCTATGGCTTCCTCGAGTTCTCAAGCCAGGACCCAAGCAACGACTGGCGCCAGGACGCCCGCGCCGGGGTCGGCCTGCGCTGGCAGTGGTGGTTCGACGACGACCGCTACAACGCCTACCGTGGCTCGCTGAAAGTACGCGCCGAGTACCAGCAGGCGCTGGGCGGCAACCTCTACGAGCGCGCCAACGGCGTGCTGCTGGGTGTGGAGATGAATTTCTGATGCGTACCTTTCTGGCTCTCTGCCTGCTCGCCCTGTGCCTGCCGACCCTTGCCGACGAGCGCCTGTTCTACCAGCCGCTCAACCGTGATGCGAACGTCACGCCAGCCCAGTGGCAACAACTGTGGCGCGCCACCAGGGCCCAGGGTGGCACGACCCTGATCGTGCAGTGGAGCGCCTACGGCGACAGCGACTTCGGCGGCGCCCACGGCTGGCTTGCCGGCAGCCTGCGCGAGGCGCATGCCCAGGGGCTGGAGCTGGTGCTGGGGCTGTACATGGATCCGGCCTACTACCAGCGGCTCGAACAGCTCGACGGTGAAGGCCTGAACAGCTACCTCAAGTCGCAGTTGGGCCGCTCCCTCACCCAATACCAGCAGCTCAAGACCGACTGGGCGCTGCCGGTGTCCGGCTGGTACCTGCCGCTGGAGCTGGACGACCTGCACTTTAGCGATGCGGCCAGGCGCGATGCGCTCTACACACAATTGCAGGCGTTCAATCGGCAATTGGACAAGCCCTTGCATATCAGTGCCTTCAGCGCCGGCCAGCTGTCGCCACGGGTCAGTGGTGCGTGGCTGGAGCAACTGGCGAACCTTGGCCTGAACGTGTGGTGGCAGGATGGTGCCGGCACCGGTCGCCTGCCGCCACTCGTGCGCCAGGGCTATGAACAGGCCCTGCCCTGCCAGGTGGGTATCGTGCGCGAGGCGTTTCGCCAGGTCAGCCCGCCTGGGCAACCGTTCCGCGCCGAACCGGCGCAGCCGGCGCTGAGCGGAGGCTGCCACGCCGAGGCTGTGTTCGCACTGCGCTACCGGCCCTGGGCCAAGGATGTGCTGCAATCAGGCTCGTTGTAGGAGCGGCCCTTTCGCGACACAAGGCCACTCCTACAGAGACCTCACAGCCCTGGAAGGCATAACAGACAACAATTTCAAGGCCATCATCGCCTCCATGTACAAGACCCTCGAAGCCCACATTCGCCAACAGGTCGCCCCCGCCGCCCTGCGCGCCGAGTTCCGCCAGCACGAATTCGAGGCCATGCGCCGCTTCTGCCTGCTGATCTTCTGCATCGGCATCGCCATCTGGCTGATCTTCGACCTGATCGTCAGCTACCTTGGCGGCCAGGGTTTCACCTGGCTGTCGGGGGTGTTCATCGCCCTGTTGTGCAGCCTCTGCGTGGTCCTGGGCTTCACCCGCAAGAGCCAGCATTTCGACGTGCTCAACCTGTTGTTCGTGGCGGTGATCACCCTGGCCATGCGCCTGGTGATCGAGGGCATTCCGATCGTTCTGCGCCCGGTGTGGCTGGTGCTCGGAGTCTCGACGGTGCTCTACGCCGTCTCGCTGCTGCCGGTGCGGCGCTGGTCGTTCTTCTGCGCCCTGGGCATCACCTGGCTCATGCTCAACCCGTTCTTCCACACGCGTATCGAGGCCCTGGAGCTTGAGGGCGCGATGCTGATCAGCTACGGGGTATTCCTCAGCGGCCTGGTGACCTACAGCTACCTGCGCATCCGCCAGGCCAAGCTGCACAATTTCTACCTGACCAACGTGCTGCTGGAACAGGCCTACATCGACGCCCTGACCGAAATCCCCAACCGCCGCTCGTTCATGGCCAAGGCCGGAAAGCAGCTGCGCCAGGCGGATGCCGGACAGTTCCTGGCGATGATCGACATCGACAATTTCAAGCAGGTCAACGACCGCTTCGGCCATGACATCGGCGACGAGGTGCTCAAGCGCGTGGCAGCGCATATCAAGGCAGCGATGATCGGCTACGAGATCGCCCGGCTGGGCGGCGAGGAATTCGCGATCTTCTTCCAGGGGCTGGACGAAGCCAGCGCCGAGCAGCAGGTCGCCGCGCTGTGCCAGAGAGTGCGCGAGGACCTGTCTGCGCACCCGGTGACCATCAGCATCGGCCTGGCCCGGATCGACAGCGGCGATACCCTGAGCCTGGCGCTGATCAGGGCGGACCAGGCATTGTACGAGGCCAAGCACACCGGCAAGGACCGCTTCGTCCTGTGGACTACCCGGCTGGCAAACGAATCCTGAACTGCGCCCCGCCCAGCGCCGACTGCGCCACGGTCAGCGTGCCGCCCTGCCCTTCGATGGCCCGCCGGCTGATCGCCAGCCCCAGCCCGAACCCGCCGGTATTACGGTCACGGCTGCGGTCCAGGCGATAGAACGGCTGGAAGATCCGCTCACGCTCCTCGGTTGGGATGCCGATGCCGTCGTCTTCCACGGTCACCAGGCAAGCGCCGTCCTCTTCCCGGCGCAGGCGCAGCAGCAGGCTTTCATCGCAGTAGCGCATGGCGTTGCGCACCAGGTTCTGCACGGCGCGGGCGGTCAGCCGCGGGTCGAGGACGAAACGCGGCAGGTCGGTTTCGCAGCGCACCTCCCAACGGATGCCACGGTTGTCGAGCTCCTCGGCGAAGCTGCCGAGCACGCTGTCCACCAGTTCCAGCAACGACACCTCGACCCGCTCGCGGGCCTGGTCGACGCTGTCCAGGCGGCTGTAGGAGAGCAGTTCAAGCACCAGTTCGTCCAGTTCGCGCACATGGCCCACCAACCCCAGCAGGCGTTTGCGGCTGGCCGGCGGCACCTCGTCGAACAGCAGCACGAGGCCGAAGTCCAGGCGGGTCAAGGGCGTGCGCAGCTCGTGGGAAACCGCGTTGAGCAGTTCGCGCTGCTGGTTGACGTGGCGTTCCAGATCGCTGGCCATGGTGTCGAACACCCCGGCCAGTTCACCGATGTTCGAGCGAGGCGAAATATGCGTGCGCTCGGACATCTCGCCGCGCCCCAGGCGCCGGGCAGTGTCCTTCAGCCGTTCGAGGTCGCGCCAGTGCGGCCACACCCACAACAGCAGGCAGCCAAGCATGGCCGCGCCGATCAGCACGGTCACGCCCCAGGACAGCACGTTGATGTCCAGCGGGTCGTCCGGCGAATGCAGGCGCACCAGCCATTGCGAATCCAGCGGCGCCAGCACCGTTTCGTAGTAGCCCCAGTCGGCCATGCGCACCGCGAACAGGCCATGTTCGAGCCGGGCTTTCTCCTCGCTGCTCAAGTCGGCATCGTCCATGCGCAACAGGCGCACTTGCAAAGGTTTGAACACCTCGGCCAGGTCTTTTTCCACTGCCGGCCACTGCTCCTGCGGCACCTGCTGGAACTGGCGCACGATCAGGGTCTGCACGCCCTTGGCCTGCTCGAGGTTGTAGGCCATGAAGCGCTCATGGAACAACCCGACGATGGTGTCGGGGATCAGCGCGATCGCCCCGGCATAGGCGACGATGATCACCAGGTACAGCCGCACCAGGATCTTGAGCATGGCCTGTCAGTACTCCCACTCGACCCGGCTGAACAGATACCCCTTGCCCCACACGGTCTTGATCTTGCGTGCTTCGCCGGCGCTGTCGTCGAAGCGTCGGCGCAGCTTGGAGATGGCCACGTCCACCGAACGGTCGGTGCCGTTGAACTCGATGCCGCGCAACTGCTGCAGGATACGGTCGCGGCTCATCACCTCGCCGGCGTTGCGCGCCAGCACCACCAGCAGGTTGTACTCGCCGCTGGACAGTTCCACCTCCTCGCCGCGCCAGCTGACCGTGCGCTCGGCCAGGTCGATGCGCAGGCCACCGACCTGGATCAGGTCGCTGTCCAGGCGCGGCTCGTTGACGCTGCTGCGGCGCAGCAGGGTACGCACCCTGGCCAGCAGCACCCGGGGTTCGCACGGTTTGGTGACATAGTCGTCGGCGCCCATTTCCAGCCCCAGCACCTGGTCGTGGCTGTCGTCACGGGCGGTCAGCATGAGGATCGGCAGGCCCTGGCTCTCCTGGCGCAGCAGGCGGCACACCTGCAGGCCGTCGAGGCCCGGCAGCATCAGGTCGAGGATCACCAGGTCCGGTTTCTGGCGGCGGAACTCGTCCAGCACATGGTCGCCGCGGGCAATCACCCGGACATGGAAATCGTTGCGTTGCAGGTAGCTGGCGATCAGTTCGGACAACGCGCTGTCGTCTTCGACCAGGAGAATGTTCGGCATAAGGGGATTTGACGAAAGATTGAAGTAAGGCAGGATATAGAATCCCGCGCGGGCCACCGCCGATTGTTCACACTTTTTCACACACGCCCAACACAGCTTAACAGCCGCCACCCGAACGGCTGCTTTAGCATACGCTGGATCAAACCTGGAAGATCCGTATGTCCATTCCCTGCCCTTCGCGCCTGCGCCCCTTGGCGCTGCTGGCGCTGATCACCCTTTCCCTGGCCGGTTGCAACGACGCCGCCGAACAGGAAGAACAGGCCCCGCCTTCCCAGGTCCGGGTCGAGACCCTGGCCGTGCAGCCACTGGCGATCAGCACGGAACTCAGCGGCCGCCTCCTCGCGCCGCGTACCGCCGAGGTGCGCGCCCGGGTAGCCGGCGTGGTGCTCAAGCGGGTGTACCGCGAAGGCAGCGACGTCAAGCAGGGCGACGTCTTGTTCCTGATCGACCCGGCGCCATTCAAGGCCGACTTCGACAGCGCCCGCGCCACCCTGGCCAAGGCCGAGGCAACCCTGTACCAGGCCCGCCTGCAGGAACAGCGTTACCGCGAGCTGGTCGACGACAAGGCGGTCAGCCGCCAGGAGTACGACAACGCCCGCGCCGCCTTCCTCCAGGCAGACGCCGCGGTCGGCGAAGCCAAGGCGGCGCTGGAACGGGCGCGCCTGAACCTGGGCTACGCCACCGTCACCGCGCCGATCTCCGGGCGCATCGGCCGCGCCCTGGTGACCGAGGGCGCGCTGGTCGGACAGAACGAAACCACGCCGCTGGCCACCATCCAGCAGTTGAACCCGATTCACGCCGACGTCACCCAGTCGACCCGCGAGCTCAATGCCCTGCGCCGCGCCTTGCGCGCCGGCGAACTGCGCCAGGTCGGCCAGGACCAGGTCAAGGCCACGCTGATCCAGGACGACGGCAGCGCCTACCCGCTGGCCGGCAAGCTGCTGTTCTCGGACATCAGTGTCGACCCGAGCACCAACCAGATCACCCTGCGCAGCGAGTTCCCCAACCCCGACCTCGACCTGCTGCCGGGCAGCTACGTGCGCGTGCGCCTGGACCAGGCGGTGCAGCCCCAGGGCATCAGCGTGCCGCAACGGGCGATCCTGCGCGACAGCGCCGGCGTGCCCAAGGTGCTGCTGGTCGACCCGCAGAAGCGCATCAGCGAACGCCAGGTGGTTTTGGGCAGCGCCCAGGGTGATCGCTGGATCATCAGCGAGGGTCTGGCCCCGGGTGATCGCGTGGTGGTCGAGGGCCTGCAACACGTCAAGGCCGGCGACCAGGTCCAGGTCGACGAGCAACCGGGCGCCTCCGCGGTCGCCCAACACACCGGCCAATGAGGGCCTGATCCATGCCGCAGTTCTTCATCGACCGCCCGGTATTCGCCTGGGTGGTCGCCCTCTTCATCCTCCTGGTCGGCGCCCTGGCCATCCCGCAGTTGCCGGTGGCCCAGTACCCCGACGTGGCGCCGCCGCAGGTGGAAATCTACGCCGTCTACCCGGGCGCCTCGGCGGCGACCATGGACGAGAGCGTGGTCAGCATCATCGAGCAGGAGCTCAACGGTGCCGACAACCTGCTCTACTTCGAGTCGCAGAGCAGCCTGGGCAACGCCACCATCACCGCCAGTTTCCAGCCCGGCACCAATCCGGACATGGCCCAGGTCGATGTGCAGAACCGCCTCAAGGTGATCGAGTCGCGCCTGCCGCGCCCGGTGACTCAGCAAGGCCTGCAGGTTGAGAAAGTGTCCACCGGCTTCCTGCTGCTGGCCACCCTCACCTCCGAGGACGGCAACCTCGACGAGATTGCCCTGTCGGACATCCTCGCGCGCAACGTGATGAACGAGATCCGCCGCATCAAGGGCGTCGGCAAGGCGCAGCTGTACGGCTCGGAGCGGGCCATGCGCATCTGGATCGACCCGGCCAAGCTGGTCGGCTTCAACCTCACGCCCAACGACGTGGCCGAGGCCATCGCCGCGCAGAACGCCCAGGTCGCCCCCGGCAGCATCGGTGACCTGCCCAGCCGGCCGACCCAGGAGATCACCGCCAACGTGGTGGTCAAGGGCCAGCTGAGCACCCCCGAGGAATTCGCCGCCATCGTCCTGCGCGCCAACACCGACGGCTCGACCGTCACCGTCGGCGATGTCGCCCGGGTCGAGATCGGCGCCCAGGAGTACCAGTACGGCACGCGCCTGAACGGCAAGGCCACCAGCGCCTTCAGCGTCAAGCTGTCGCCCGGCGCCAACGCCATGGAAACCGCGGGCCTGGTCAAGCAGAAGCTCGACGAGCTGGCGCGCTACTTCCCGGCCGGGGTGAAATACGACATCCCCTACGACACCTCGCCGTTCGTCAAGGTCTCGATCAAGCAGGTGATCAACACCCTTGTCGAGGCCATGGTGCTGGTGTTCGCGGTGATGTTCCTGTTCCTGCAGAACTTCCGCTACACCCTGATCCCGACCCTGGTGGTGCCGGTGGCGCTGATGGGCACCTTCGCGGTGATGAACGCGCTGGGCTTCTCGATCAACGTGCTGACCCTGTTCGGCATGGTGCTGGCGATCGGCATCCTGGTCGACGACGCCATCGTCGTGGTAGAGAACGTCGAGCGGATCATGGCCGAGGAAGGCCTGCCGCCCAAGGGAGCCACACGCAAGGCCATGGGCCAGATCAGTGGCGCCATCGTCGGCATCACCCTGGTGCTGGTGGCGGTGTTCCTGCCGATGGCCTTCATGAAAGGCTCGGTGGGCGTGATCTACCAGCAGTTCTCGGTGTCGATGGCGGTGTCGATCCTGTTCTCGGCGTTCCTCGCCCTGAGCCTGACCCCGGCCCTGTGCGCCACCCTGCTCAAGCCCTTGGAAAAGGGCGAGCACCATGAGCGCAAGGGTTTCTTCGGCTGGTTCAACCGCCGCTTCGAGGGCATGAGCAACGGCTACCAGCGCTGGGTGACCCACGCCCTGGCCCGCAGCGGCCGCTACCTGCTGGTGTATGCCGTGCTGCTGGCGGTGCTCGGCTACGGCTTCAGCCAGTTGCCCACCGCCTTCCTGCCCACCGAGGACCAGGGCTACACCATCACCGATATCCAGCTGCCGCCAGGCGCCAGCCAGGCGCGCACCATCGAAGTGGCCCGGCAGATCGAGGCGCACAACGCCGAAGAACCGGGCGTGGCCAACACCACGCTGATCCTCGGCTTCAGCTTCTCCGGCAGCGGCCAGAACGCGGCGCTGGCCTTTACCACGCTCAAGGACTGGTCCGAACGCGATGGCGACGACAGCGCGCAGTCCATCGCCGACCGCGCCACCCTGGCCTTCACCCAGCTCAAGGACGCCATCGCCTACGCGGTGCTGCCACCGCCGGTGGACGGCCTGGGCGAGTCGACCGGCTTCGAGTTCCGCCTGCAGGACCGTGGCGGCATGGGGCACACCGCGCTCATGCAAGCCCGCGACCAGTTGTTGGAGGCGGCGCGCAAGAGCAAGGTACTGGTCAACGTGCGCGAAGCCTCGCTGGCCGAAAGCCCCCAGGTGGAACTGGAAATCGATCGGCGCCAGGCCAATGCCCTGGGCGTGTCGTTCGCCGACATCGGCGCGGTGCTGGACACCGCCGTGGGTTCCAACTATGTCAACGACTTCCCCAACCAGGGCCGCATGCAGCGGGTGGTGGTGCAGGCCGAAGGCGACCGGCGCAGCCAGGTCGAGGACCTGCTGAAGATCCACGTGCGCAACAACAGCGGCAAGATGGTGCCCCTCGGCGCCTTCGTCAGCGCCCACTGGCAGTCCGGTCCGGTGCAGCTGACCCGCTACAACGGCTACCCGGCGGTGTCGATCTCCGGCGAGCCGGCGGCCGGCCACAGCTCGGGCGAGGCCATGGCCGAGGTCGAACACCTGGTTGCCCAGCTGCCGGCCGGCGCCGGCCTGGAATGGACCGGCCTGTCGCTGCAGGAGCGTCTGTCTGGCAGCCAGGCCCCGCTGCTGATGGCGCTGTCGCTGCTGGTGGTGTTCCTGTGCCTGGCGGCGCTGTACGAAAGCTGGTCGATCCCCACCGCGGTGCTGCTGGTGGTGCCCCTGGGCGTGCTTGGCGCGGTGCTTGCGGTGACCCTGCGCGGGATGCCCAACGATGTGTACTTCAAGGTTGGCCTGATCACCCTGATCGGCCTGTCGGCGAAGAACGCCATCCTGATCATCGAGTTCGCCAAGGCCCTGGTCGACCAGGGCCACGACGCGGTGGATGCCGCGATTCAGGCAGCGCGCCTGCGCCTGCGCCCGATCGTGATGACCTCGCTGGCGTTCATCCTCGGCGTGGTGCCCCTGGCCATCGCCAGCGGCGCCAGCTCGGCCAGCCAACAGGCGATCGGCACCGGGGTGATCGGCGGCATGCTCAGCGCCACTTTCGCCGTGGTGTTCGTGCCGGTGTTCTTCGTCGTGGTGATGCGCCTGGCCGGGCGCGGTCGGGCAAGGACGACCGAAGCAGCCACCCACGAGGCCTGACTGGACAAGCCTCGCGGTAAATGGGAGGGTTCCCGGCATTGACTGCCCGGAACCCTTTTTCATGCCTGACGCCCTCCCCCCCTGCTCCATCCTCATCCTCGCCGGTGGTCGTGGCCAGCGCATGGGCGGTCGCGACAAGGGCCTGGTGGCCTGGCGCGGCGAGCCGCTGGTGGCCCATGTGCAGCGTGCGGTACGGGCACTCAGCGATGACCTGGTGATTTCCTGCAACCGCAACCAGGCGGCCTATGCGGCGTATGCCGACCAACTCGTCAACGATGCCGATGCGGACTTTCCTGGTCCGCTGGCCGGGGTCATCAGCGGGCTCAAGGTGGCGCGGCATGAATGGGTGGTGGTGCTGGCCTGCGATGCGCCGCGGATCGACCGGGCCTTGATCGAGGATCTGCTGGCCTTGGCGGTGGCCCAAGACAGCGCGGCCATGGTGCGCCAAGGTGGGTACTGGCAGCCGATGTTCAGTGTGTTGCCGCGGCGGTTGCTGCCGCTGCTGGAGCACGCATGGCGGACCGGTGAGCGGAGTTTGCAGAAGGCGTTGTTGCAGGCGAGCTTCCAGGGGCTGGAGTGTGCCGAGGACGACCCGCGATTGAGCAACTTCAACAGCCCGGATCTGCTGCAGGATTAACACCTCGATCGCGGGGCAAGCCCGCTCCCACGAAAGCCCACTCCCGCAGAAATACGCGTGCTCTGTGGGAGCGGGCTTGCCCCGCGATTTCGTCGGCCCTGCCTACCCCATTCTTAGAGGCAAAAAAAGCCCCGGGCAAAATTCCCCGGGGCCAAGCGGTTGGAATCCCCAACCAAAGGAGTTTTTCAGCCCTTGCCCGGCCAACCACCGCCCAGGGCACGGAACAGATCGACCAATGCCAGCTGGCGTTGGGTACTGGCCTCGATGAACGCCGCTTCGTTGACATAGCCGTTGCGCTGCGTATCCAGGTAACGCAGGTGGCTGTCCACCCCGCCCTCGTAGCGCGCCTTGGCCAGCGCCACGGTCGCCCGGCTGGTGTCGGCCAGGGCCCGGCGCGCCGCTTCCTCGCGGCGCAGGGTGTCGGTGGCGGCCAGGGCGTCGGCGACTTCGCGGAAGGCGGTCTGGATCGTGCCTTCGTAGGCCGCCACCGCCGAATCCTTGCGCGCCTCGGCCAGGCTCAGGCCGGCCCTGTTGCGCCCGGCGTCGAACAACGGCAGCGACAGCTGCGGCATGAAGCTCCAGCTGCGCGAACCGCCGTCGAACAACCCGGACATCTGCGCGCTGGAGGTGCCGAAGCTGCCGGTCAGGCTGATCCGCGGGAAGAACGCCGCCCGCGCCGCGCCGATATCGGCGTTGCGCGCCCGCAGCCGGTGTTCGGCGGCGAGGATGTCCGGGCGGCGTTCGATCAGCGCCGACGGCGCGCCCGGGGCGATGTCCTGCAGAACCATCGGCGCCTCGCTGCGCTCGGCCGGAATCGCCTTGGCCGCGTCCACGCTGCCCAGCAGCAGCACCAGGGCGTTGTAGGCCTGGCGCTGCTCGCGCACGATGCCTTCCAGCTCGGCCCGCGACTGCTCGACCAGCCCCAGCGCCTCCTGGTGATCCAGCGCCGTGGCCGTGCCGGCGCCACGCCGCTGGCCGACCAGAGCCAGCGAATCCTCGCGGCTGGCCAGGGTCTGGCGGGTCAGCGCCAGGCGCCGCTCGGCGCCGTCCAGGGTCAGGTAGGCCTGGCTGACCTCGGCGATCAGGGCAATGCGCGCGGCACGGCCAACTTCCTCGGTGGCCAGGTACTGTTCCAGGGCCGCGTCACTCAGGCTCTTCACCCGACCGAACAGATCGACCTCGTACTCCGGCAACGACAGGCCCACCTGATATGCACTGCTGATACCCTCGCGACCGTTGCTCGACAGGTCCGCCGGCAAATGCTGGCGGTTGCCCGAAACCCCGGCATTTAAGCCCGGCACCCGGTCGGCACGCTGGATACGGTACTGCGCGCGGGCCTGCTCGATATCCAGCAACGTCTGGCGCAGCGAGCGGTTGTTGTCCAGCGCGGTACCCACCAACTGGCGCAGAGACGGGTCGACGATGAACGCCTGCCAGTCCAGCTGCTCCACCGCCTGGCCATGATGGCCGGCGGCATCCCCCCACGCGGTCGCCACCGGCGCCTCGGGGCGCTGGTAGGTCGGTGCCAGGGAGCAGCCGACCAAGGTGACGGCCAGCGCGAACGGAATTGCAAGATTGCGCATGAGCATCACTGGGTTACCTCGACAGCGTGTTGCACGGGGGCCGGCTTGCGCTTGAGCAGCTTGAGCACGAATACGAAACAGATCGGCACGAACACCACGCCCAGCAAGGTGGCGCTGAGCATGCCGCCGATCACCCCGGTACCGATGGCGCGCTGGCTGGCCGCGCCGGCGCCGGTGGCGATGGCCAGCGGCACCACGCCGAGGATGAAGGCCATGGAGGTCATCACGATCGGGCGGAAACGCAGGCGCGCGGCCTCGATGGCGGCGTCGCTCAGGCTGTAGCCCTTCTCCCACAGCTCCTTGGCGAACTCGACGATCAGGATGGCATTTTTCGCCGCCAGGCCAATGATGGTGATCAGGCCGACCTTGAAGTACACGTCATTAGGCAGCCCGGTGAGCATCACCGCCCACACCGCGCCCAGGGCGCCGATCGGCACGATCAGCATCACCGTCAGCGGGATCGCCCAGCTTTCGTACAGCGCCACCAGCAGCAGGAACACCACCAGGATGGCCAGGGCGAACAAGGCCGTGGCCTGGCCGCTGGAGACCTTCTCCTGGTACGAGAGGCCCGTCCAGGCGTAGCCGATGCCAGGCGGCAGCTCGCTGACCAGGCGCTCCATCTCGGCCATTGCCTGGCCGGTGCTGTAGCCCGGGGCGGCGTCGCCGGCGATACGGATCGACGGGTAGCCGTTGTAGCGCACCAGCTGCACCGGGCCCTCTTCCCATTTCGTGGTGACGAAGGCGCTGAACGGCACCTGCTCGCCCTGGGCGTTCGGCGCATAGAGGCGCAGCACGCTTTCCGGGGTCATGCGCTCGCCCTGCTCGGCCTGCACCACCACGCGCTGCTGGCGCCCGGCGTTGGTGAAGTCGTTGATCACCACTGAACCGAAGGCGGTGGCCAGGGTGCTGTTGATGGTTTCGAAGCTCACGCCCAGGGCGCGGGCCTTCTCGCGGTCGATCTGCACGCGCAGCTGCGGCGCCTCGGCTAGGCCTTCCATCATCGCGTAGAGGATCACCGGGTTGCCGTTGGCACGGGCCAGCAGCTGGTCGCGGGCCGCCAGCAGCGCTTCGCGGCCCAGGCCGCCACGGTCCATCAGGCGCAGGGCGAAACCGCCGGAGTTGCCCAGGCCGTCGATCGGCGGCGGCATGACCGCGGTGATAGCGCCGTCGCCGTTGGCGGCGAACTGGGCGTTGATGGCGGCGGTTTCCGCCTCGGCCGATTGCTTGGGGCCGCGCAGGGACCAGTCCTTGTAGGTGGGGAACGCCAGCGCGGCGTTGTCGCCCTGGCCCGAGAAGCTGAAGCCGCTGACGATGACCGCACTGGCAACCGACTCGCGCGACATGATGAATTTTTCCAGCGCCTCGGCGGTGTGATCGGTGCGCACCCGGCTGGCGCCTGGCGGCAACTGGATATCGACGATGCTGTAGCCCAGGTCCTCCGACGGCACGAAGGCCTCTGGCAGGCGCAGGTAGGAGTAGCCGAGCACCACCAGGATGCCGACGTAGGCCAGCATCCAGCGACCGGCACGGGCCACCAGGGCGCTGTTCATCACCGAGTAGCGCTCGGTCACCCGGACGAAGGCGCGGTTGAAGGCACCGAAGAAACCGCCCTTCTCATGGTGGCCATGGGGCACCGGCTTGAGCAGCGTGGCGCACAGCGCCGGGGTGAAGGTCAGGGCGAGGAAGCCGGAGAACAGGATCGACACCGCCAGCGACACCGAGAACTGCTGGTAGATCACCCCCACGGATCCTGACATGAACGCCAGCGGCAGGAACACCGCCGCCAGCACCAGGGTGATGCCGATGATCGCCCCGGACACCTGCTCCATCGCCTTGATGGTCGCGTCCACCGGCGACAGGCCCTCCTCGGCCATCAGCCGCTCGACGTTCTCCACCACCACGATGGCATCGTCCACCAGGATGCCGATGGCCAGCACCATGCCGAACATGGTCATCATGTTCACCGAGAAGCCGAGCAGCTTCATGATCATCAGCGTGCCCAGCAGGCACACCGGCACCACGATCGACGGGATCAGGGTGTAGCGCACGTTCTGCAGGAACAGGAACATCACCAGGAACACCAGCACCATGGCTTCGATCAGGGTGTGGATGACCTTCTCGATGGCCACGTCGACGAAGCGCGAGGTGTCGTAGGGCACCGAGTACTCGACGCCCTCGGGGAAGAACTGCGACAGCTCCGCCAGGCGTTCCTTGACCAGCGTCGCGGTCTGGATGGCGTTGGCGCCAGGGGCCAGCTGCACCGCAGCGGCCACGGCCGGGTGGCCGTTCAGGCGCGAGGACAGGTTGTAGTTCTCGCTGCCGATGGCCAGCCGCGCGACATCGCCCAGGCGCACGCTGGAGCCGTCGGGGTTGGCGCGCAGGACGATGCCGGCGAAGGCCTCGGGGGTGTCGAGGGTGCCCTGCACCGCCAGGGTCGCGGTCAGCTCCTGTTCGCTGGCGCCCGGCGTGCTGCCGAAGCTGCCGGCCGGCACCTGGACGTTCTGGCCACGGATGGCGTTGTTGACGTCATCGATGGACAGGCCATAGCCCACCAGTTTCTGCGGATCGACCCAGACCCGCATGGCCGCCTCCGAAGAGAAGAACTGCAGCTTGCCCACGCCCGGCACGCGCAGCAGTTCGTTGTTGATGTTGCGCGCAGCGTAGTCGGCCAGGGCCGTGGTGTCGCCACGGTCGCCGGCCTTGCTGGTCAGGGCGTAGATCAGCAGGAAGCCGGAGCTGGCCTGCTCCACCTTCAGGCCCTGGGTCAGCACCGCCTGGGGCATGCGCGCCTCGGCCTTCTTCAGGCGGTTCTGCACGTCGACCTGGGCCATGTCCGGCTCGGTGCCGGGCTCGAAGGTCACCAGCACCTCGGCGACGCCGTTGGAGTTGTTGGTGGACTCGTAGTACAGCAAGCCCTTGGCGCCGTTGAGCGACTCTTCGATGATGCTGGTCACCGACTCCACCAGCACCTTGGCCGACGCGCCCGGGTAGCTGGCGGTGATGGAAATCTGTGGCGGTGCCACGCTGGGGTACTGGGCCACCGGCAACGCCGGGATCACCAGCAAGCCGGCCAGGGCAATGAACAGCGCCACGACCCAGGCGAAGTTCGGCCGATTGATGAAGAACTTGGACATCTCGCTTCCCTCGCCTTATTTCGCCGCGACCGGCTGCGCCTGCGCCACCACGGGCATGCCCGGGGCCAGGCCGGCAGGGCTGCCGACGATGACCTGCTCACCGCCGCGCAGGCCTTCGACGATCTGCCAGCGCGAACCCTGCATCACGCCGGTGCGCACGCTGCGCGCCTCGGCCAGGCTGCCGGTGCCCACCACCATCACCCGCGCCTCGCCATCGCTGCCGCGCTGCACCGCCCGTTGCGGTACCAGGATCGCCTGCTGGTCGGTGCCCTGCGGGGTGCGCACACGCACGTACATGCCCGGCAGGAGAATGCCGTCGGCATTGTCGAAGCGCCCGCGCAGGGAGACCTGGCCGGTGCCGCGGTCGACCGCCACGTCGGTGAACATCAGCGCGCCCTGGCGCTGGTAGTCGGTGCCTTCTACCTGGGCCGTCAGCGCCTTGTCATCGCCACCGACCAACGCGCCGTCCTTGAGCGCCTGGCGCAGGCGCAGGGCATCGGCGGCGGACTGGGTGAAGTCGACGTAGATCGGATCGAGTTGCTGGATGCGCGCCATCAGCGTGGCATCGCCCTGCCCGACCAGCGCGCCTTCGGTGGCCAGGGCGCGACCGATGCGCCCGGAGATCGGCGCGGTGACCGTGGCGTAACCCAGGTTCAGGCGCGCGGTCTGCACGTCGGCCTGGGCCGAACGCACGGCGGCCTGGGCGCTGCGCAGCTCGGCGGTGGCGCTGTCGAAGTCCTGCTGGCTGACCGCTTCGATCTTCACCAGCGGCTCATAGCGTTTTACCCGCGCCTGGGCTTCGTGCTGCACGGCCTGGGCCCGGGCCAGGTCGGCCTCGGCGCGGGCCAGGGCAGCCTTGAACGGCGCCGGGTCGATCTGGAACAGGACATCGCCGGCCTTGACGTCGGCACCTTCCTCGAAACGCTTGTGCAGGACGATGCCGGCCACCCGGGCACGTACCTCGGCCACCCGCATCGGCTCGACCCGACCTGGCAAGGTCGAGGCCAGGGCCAGTGGCTCGGCGGCCACGGTCACGATTTCCACCGGAAAGGCCGTTTCAGCGCCGGCCTGCTGTTCGTTGGCCGCCCCGCAGCCGGCCAGGGCCACAGCCACTGCCAGCCAGCTGGCCATTCCTATTGCACGCAAATTGCTCATGAACTCACCCGAGCCGTTAACTAAATTTGGCGCGAATGGTACTTACATATTCGATTTGAGTCAATTTTGTCTCATTTGAAGTTTTTGTGAAAAGCTGTAATGACCACCTCCGATCGTCGGCTCGTCGCAGTGCTGGCCCATGGAGGGCGTCAAATGAAACACAACGCCTGAGGAGATCCGCCATGACCCTGCACGCCGTGGCCAGCCTCGACCAGCTCGAGGAACACCGCCCCCTGCGCGTCCAGGCCGGCACCGAGGAGATCATCCTGGTGCGCCAGGGCGAGTTGGTGATGGCCTACCAGGCCAACTGCCCGCATGAGGGCGCGCCCCTCGAACAAGGCGCGGTCTGTGGTGGGCTGCTGATCTGCCCCTGGCACAAGGCCGCCTTCGCCGTGGGCGAGGGCGCGGTGTGCGAACCGCCGGCCCTGACCGGCCTGCGCCGCCATGCCGTGCAGCTCAGGGATGGCCAGGTCTGGGTCGACGACCAGCCACTGCCCGAAACCGAGGCACCGCGCCACAGCGACGCCCGCACCTTCGTCGTGGTGGGCGCCGGCGCCGCCGGCTCGGCCGCCATCGCCACCCTGCTTGAGCATGGCTTTGCCGGGCGCCTGCTGTGGATCGACCAGGAACAGCCGAACGCCTACGATCGCACCGCCCTGAGCAAGTTCGTCATCGCCGGGCAGATGCCGGTGGACGAAGTGCCGACCCTGCTGGCCCCGGACGCCCTGCGCCGTGGCCAGCTGCAGCGTTTGCACGGCAAGGTGCGCGCCCTGGATGCCGACAAGCGCGTGCTCACCCTTGCCGACGGCCAGAAGCTGAAATACGACGCCGCCCTGCTGGCCACCGGCGGCAAACCCAGACGCCCCGAACTCCCCGGCGTGCAGTTGCCCGGTATCTGCGTGCTGCGCTCGCGCACGGATGCCGCGCAACTGCTCGACCTGGCCGAACCAGGCCAGCCGGTGGTGATCGTCGGCGATGGGTTCATCGGCCTGGAGGCTGCCAGCGCCCTGCGCAAGTACGGCCTACAGGTGCATGTGGTCACGCGCCACGCCATCCCGCTGGCCCGACAGCTGGGCGAGCGCATCGGCCAGAGCCTGCGCGAGCTGCACGAGCGCAAGGGCGTGGTATTCCACGGGCCGACCGAGGTCAGCGGCTTCGAAGGCCGGGAGCGGGTCGAGGCCGTGCTGCTGGCCACTGGCGAGCGCCTGGAAACCCCGCTGGTACTGCTCGGCACCGGCGTCAGCCCGGCCACCGGTTATCTGCAAAACCTCCCCCTGGCCGAGGACCGTTCACTGACAGTGGACGCCCATCTGCAGGCCGCCGACGGCCTGTGGGCGGCCGGCGATATCGCCACTTTCCCTCTGGCCGGCCGCCCGGTACGCATCGAGCACTGGCGCCTGGCCCAGCAGCATGGGGTGATCGCCGCCGCCAACATGCTCGGCGAGCGCCGCCGCTACGACGACGTGCCGTTCTTCTGGACCTACCAGCACGGCCGCACCTACGAAGTGCTCGGGCATGCCAGCGGCTGGAACCGCATCGAATACGTCGGCACCCCGGAACAGGGCGACTTCATCGCCCTGCAGTGCCTGGACGACCAGGTCGAGGCGGTAATCGCCAAGGGCCACGCGCGGGCCATGGCGGTGCTGTCGCAGCGGCTGAAACGGCCGCTGTCGAGCCGCGAGGCGCGTGACCTGATCGATGCTTGGCCGGATTGAGACCTGGCGTTGCCCGGACAGTGGCAACCGCGCGCTCCTCACCGTACAGTACACCGCAGACTCGCCCCAGCGCAGGGAGATTGATCCAGTGCACTTCGACTGGCACGAACACCAGGCCCACCTCTTTGCCAGTACCCAGGCATTCAACAACCTGGCACGGACAATGCGCCGATGCCGACCTGGCAGCCACGCGCAACTCGCGCTTCGCTCTGCCACGGGAACCTGCACGATGTTGCGAGTTTCCTGTGATCGGCGAGAGGCGTTCCTGGCACTGAATGAAGACATGCTTCAAATCACCTTCACCGAAGCGCTCAGACAGCGGCTGGCCAACGGTTTTTCCATGCCTGCCGAAACTCGCCCTGGCTCACGATTCGTCATCAGCAGAATTCAGAGCGAAAAACTTGCGGGGTTACGTGAAGACTCGATCGAACTGGTATTGCATGTAGAGACGCCACAAGCGCCCCCCTTGGCAGGCTACTTCAGCCATGACGACGGTACACTGCCGGAAATCGAGCTCTACTTTGCCCGGAGCGCGGACATGCCGAGCGCATTCGCACGCCTGTTCACCCTCGGTGCGAGGGTGGGCTGCGGCAGCTTATGGGACAAGGCAAGCGGGTGCGAAACGCCCTTTACCGGCCCACAGGATGCCTCACGTGTCAGTGACGGTGTCGTCGAACCGTTTCATGTACTGGCGAAGGGTATCAACATCGATGGCCAGCCCCTCCCTGACCTGGGCGTGATGGTCTGCAAGCACGGCCTGACACTGGACTATCGCATGGGGCCTGACTGGGATGCGCCTCGAATCGACGCCCTGCTGTCGTTGCTGCGCCAACTTCGGCAACAAGGCGGCCAGGTTCGCATCCCTTGGTGGCAGGCAGACGGCGAACAGGACTTTCTGCAGGCCCTCGGCCGCAGCGGGGCCGACGGATGAACTCGCGCTCCCTGGATATCCAGCGGTTGCTCAGGAAACGACAACTCAATGTGCAGGAGCAAAACCTGCTCACTGCCCATCGCATCAGAGAGTCGGCACGCCCCTGGCTCACCCGTGAGGTACCGCCTGCCCTGCTACGCGTCGCCGAAAGCCACGGGATCGACTGGACACGCTCCCTGCTGCTGGACCTTGAGTTCGACTTCCCCGGCATGGCCAGCCTGACGGGCAGTCTGTTGACCGATACCGAACGCTTCATAGACTTCGAGCTCGAGACCGACAGCAGTTACTGCCAGCTGCTGTCGATCGAATGCTGGGAAGACGTGACGGCCCAGCATGACCATGGGTTGCACAACCGGGGTACCGGCAAGGGTTATGCAACCATTGCCCTGGAGACAAGGCGTGAACTGCTCGGCCTGCCGACGCCCTGAGCGCACGCCTTGCCTTGGCCACCGCGAGCTTTCAATACCGAGGTGAACTGTGTAAAACAAGTTCACCCACACTGTAAGGAAAGGATGACTCGCAATGATCTACCGCCCCCTCGGCCGCTCCGGCCTGCACGTCTCGGCCCTCACCCTGGGCAGCATGATGTTCGGTGAGCAGACCAGCACCGAAGACTCGCTGCGCATCATCGACAAGGCCTGGGACCAGGGCATCAATTTCGTCGACACCGCCGACGTCTACAACGGCGGCCGTTCCGAGGAGATCGTCGGCGAGGCGGTGGCGCGCAACCGCCACGACTGGATCATCGCCTCCAAGGCTGGCTACGGCCCGGTCGATGGCGTGCCCAACCGCAGCGGCCTGTCGCGCAAGCACCTGTTCAACGCCATCGAGGCCAGCCTCACGCGCCTGGGCACCGACTACCTGGACATCTACTACCTGCACCGCGAGGACCACACCGTACCGCTGGAAGAGACCGTGCGCGCCATCGGCGACCTGCTGGCCCAGGGCAAGATCCGCTACTGGGGCGTGTCCAACTTCCGTGGCTGGCGCATCGCCGAGATCTGCAACCTGGCAGAGAAGCTCGGCGTGGCCAAGCCTGTGGTCAGCCAGCCGCTGTACAACATCGTCAACCGCCAGGCCGAGCCCGAGCAACTGACCGCCGCCGCCTACCATGGCCTGGGCGTGGTGCCGTTCAGCCCGCTGGCCCGCGGCGTGCTCAGCGGCAAGTACGCGCCCGGCTCGACCCCGGACCAAGGCAGCCGCGCCGGCCGCCAGGACAAGCGCATCATGGAGGTGGAATGGCGCCAGGAGTCGCTGGCCATCGCCCAGAAGATCCATGCCTACACCGAGGCCAAGGGCGTGGGCATCGTCGAGTTCGCCATCGCCTGGGTGCTGAACAACCGCCTGGTCAGCTCGGCCATCGTCGGGCCGCGCACCGAGGCGCAGTGGGACACCTATGCCGGCGCGCTGGCAGTGAAGATCACGGCGGAGGACGAAGCGTTCATCGACTCGCTGGTGACGCCGGGCCATGCCTCGACACCCGGGTTCAACGATGTGGCGCACTTCGTCAGCGGGCGCCTGCCGCGCTGACGTCTAGGTCTGAGTCTGGGGCGTAGAGCGTGGGATCAATTGTCTTGCGGAGATTTCTCAACTGGCGTGATCTCTCTGAGCGGCCTTGCGTCGCGAAAGGGACGCAAAGCGGCCCCGGCGATCTTTGCAACAATGCTGAAATCCCGGGGCTGCTGCGCAGCCCTTTCCGACCGGTCCGACGCCTCGGCAAGGCCGCTCCAGGTTGGCGTAGTACCCATGGCAGCCCGCCCCGATTGCTGGCATTGTTCGACTTTCCCCGCGCAAAGGACGCGCCCCCATGGCCCTGCACCTCTGGCTGACCTTCTCCTTCGCCTACCTGCTCACCTCGCTGATCCCCGGCCCCAACGTCCTGCTGACGGTGCGCAACGCCCTGCGCTACGGCCCCTCCGGCATGGGCATGACCCTGTTCGGCAACCTCACCGCGCAACTGCTGACGATCACCGCCGTGGCCATGGGCGTGGGCGCCCTGCTGATCTCGCTGCCCACGGCGTTCCTGGTGCTGAAGCTGGCCGGCGCCAGCTACCTGATCTACCTCGGCCTGCGCCAGTTGCTGGGTAAAGGAGGCCCCGCCGCCCCGGCGGCCCAGGTGGTCGCGACGCCACCCCAGACGCAATGGCGGATCGCCGTGGAGGCCTTCCTGGTCTCGGTGAGCAATCCCAAGACCCTGGTGTTCTTCTGCGCCTTCCTGCCGCAGTTCCTCGAGCCTGGGCGGCCGATCTTCGGCCAGTTCGCGGCGATGTACCTGAGCGGCGCACTGATCGTCTGCCTGGTGCATTCCTTCTACTGTTTCACCGCCTGGCGCTTCGGCCTGCGCCTGAAGGCTTCGCCCCTGGCCGCCTGGTTCAAGCGCGCCACCGGCGCGCTGTTCATCGGCCTGGGCGTGCGCCTGGTCAACACCCGGGCGGTGTAACGCTCGACTGCTCCCTCGCAAGGCCTGGGTGGTGATTCAGGACTGCCCCAGGTTGAGCACCAGCGCGATGAATGCCTGCTCGTCGAGCCACTCGTCCTCATACAGGTCGATGGCCCGGCGGGTGTCGCCCTTGAGACTGGCATTGAGCAGCCCGGCATGGTGGATCAGCGCCCTGACCCGGGACCAGGTGCGGACCACGCCGGTCGGCAAGGCTGGCGATGCGGGGGTCGATCTGCTCGCGGGCTTCGGCATGGGGGCATCCTCAGGCAGGTTCTCCCAAGAACTGTAAGCGAATGCTGCCAAATAGCCCTGAAAGGGAAAATCAGAGAAACGTCCTACGCGGACTTGGGAAGCCCTGTCGACCACCCTCAATCCGTTCCTCGCTAGTGTTTCAGGTCTGCGTAACGTCGCCCGTGGCTGGCTGCAACAGCCACGGGCTCGGTACTAACACGCCTGCATGAACAGCTTCGCTGAGGACATCGGATGTTCGACTTCAACAAACTGCTCGAAATCAATCGGCAAGCCTGCGAGGCCCTTGAGGCCCCCTTCGCCAGCGGGCCCGCCGTCCATTGCACGCGCACCTTCACCATCCTGCCCCTGCGCTATGCGGCCGTTGCCGGCACTACCGGCCAGCGCCTGCGCTTGCCAACCCTGCCCGATCACCTGCGCCATCCCTACAGCGTTGCCACGCTCCAGCAGGCCAACTATGCCATCCGGCCACTGCGCCAAGGTTTCCTGTATGTCATGGAGAAACGCAAGCGCAGCGGGCAGCACAGCCTGCACCCGCCCTATCGCATTGCGGCGAACGGTTCTTTGTCGCTGGTTGCCCCCGGGCAGTCCGAGCCAGACGCCACAGATGTCCACACCCTGCGCGACATGATTCGCAACACGGCCTTGGCGTTCAACGTCCATGACCTCGAAGACCTGGCCGAGCTGCGCCTGTTCTACAGCCCCGACCCGTTGACCGAAGCGGCCCAGCAGCAACTGCTGCGTCGACGCGACAGGCTGCCGGCCGTGGATGTTGCCGCTTTCACCGGCCTTGGCTGCCCGACGCCCAGGCCCTATGTGCTGCGCCATGACCAACTGGACCTGGTCGCCGATTTCGCTGCGCAAACCGACAGCTCATTGCGCAAGCTGCTGGACAACCAGCTGTTCAGTGAAACCAGCGTCCACTCGCTAACGGCGGCCCGGTACATGCTGGGCCCGGTTGCCGGCAAACCCGAAGCCCGTGGTATCGCGGTGGTGGTGGAAGATGCCATCGGCATCACCCAGCAACTCAATGCCTGGCGCAACGCGGGCATGGAACACCTGAAGGATTGGCTGCAAGCCTCGGAGGCGGTCGCGGGAAAACCCGGCCCCAGCAACGAGCACAAGGTGCTGGTCGCCCAGGCCTTCACCGAACTGCATCAGCAATTCAGTGAGCGCAAGGTCGCCGCGCTGGTCGACCGTCACAAAGAGGCCATGCGCGCCCACCTCGCCGGTGCCGACCAGGGCGCCAACCCGCAGATGGCCGCCTGGTGGGCGCAGGCCAAGGAAGGCATTCTCGATACCGCAGGCGCACTCAGGCGCCAGGACCTTGAGGCCCGGGCGAACAACGGCGAGTTCGCCCGGCAGTTCGAGGCGCGTTACCTGCCACACGTCGACCTCAAGGCCATGCATGACCAGCTGGCCTGGTTCGAATCCCACGGCCTCGAAGCGCAGCGCCTGGCCGACGTGCGGGCCGACGACCACCTCGCCTGGCTGCAATCTGAGCAGCTGCTCGCGGCCCTGGCCTACTACGACGAGAACGACCTGCGCAGCGGCCTGTGCTTCGCTCACCAGACCGGGCTCAGCGTGGTCGGCATGGAGGGCGTGCCAGCCGGGGCGCGGCTGCTCGCCCAGTGGTGGCATGCCGACACGCTGACGCCCGACAACCTGGCCCTGCGTTCCTTCGTCTTCAACCAGCGCGCCATTGCCGAGGTGCTGGAGCAGACACGCCAGGCGTTGCAAGCGCTGCCACCGGAATACGATCACTGGCAGCAGGTGGACACCTCGCTCAAGTACGCCAAGGAACTCGCCTCGCAGTTCAGCCGGGTGGACGGCCACCTCGACCAGCTGGCCCAGCACAGCGCCCTCAACACCGCCGGGGCCTTGGCCTGGCTGGGTCAACTGGGGCGCCAGAGCCTGCAGGCCGGCGCCCCCGGCAACATGGATCGCCTGCTATACCGGCGCCTGGGCACCTACCTCATCGCCTCGCTGGGCGAGCAAGCCATCAACCTGCGCCTGAGTGAACACGCACTCGAGGGTGACACCCCCTCGCGAGGACGGGTGGCGGCCCCCATGGTCCGACGCCTTGATCGCGCCTATGTGGAGACGTTGCAGGGCGCTCATGCTCATTCGTTCTATCGGCTTCGGCTGGCCAGTGGCCTGCTCCTGCTGGAGGCGGGACTGCTCCTGTTGCAGGGGCAGCGGGATGACAAGGACCGGCGTTTCTGGAGCGAGGTGGTGGCCGCAGGATTGGCCAGTGCGGCAGCGGGATTCGAGCTACTGGCAGTGGGGACGGAACAGACCCTGCTGGGCGTCGAGCGGAACAGCGCGATTGCGCGGGGAGCGGACATCAGCCTGGGGCGCTATCGGCTATGGGGGGCGGCGTTGGCGACGGTGGGGGGCGTTGTCAGTATTGCGTGGGACATTTCAGATGCCGAAGAAAGCAAAAATCAGATCCAAATCAATGCTTGCCGCAGCATACAGGACAAGAGCTGTATCTACGATTGCCCTAATTCTGGGGCAGGGAGGAATTGCGTTTTCAAAAGCGAGTGCGTTTTTCCAATGGCTATCAATGAGTGCCAATCAAACATGGAAAAGCAGCTTATTCTCCACTTTATCCACACTCTCCGCAGAATTGGCAGCCAACCGTGCCGCCATGATGTTTCTGAGCCGCTTGAGCTGGATAGGCGGCGCTATTATATTAGGCACCACTGTAACCTTACTCATTATCGATGACGACGCATTGGAGAAGTGGTGTAGCAAATGCTGTTTCCGCCTTAAACCATCCGACAAAGGATACCTAAAGGACGCCGAAGAGCTCAAAGCGTTGTTTAATGCCATGAGCGAGGTGATCTAATGTATTTTATTGAGTGGTTCTCATGGCTGGCAGCCATACACCCTAAAGAGAAACGCGAAGCCTTTAAAAAACAGAACAAAACAATCAAAAATAGAGGGGTTTACGAAAGCGAAGACGAAGAATACGTTGCAGCTGCAAAAAAATCAGTATGCGAAACCCCAAAGAGCCGTGGCCCAGTCTACGTGTACAACGAGCATGTGCTCGAAATGCGCTGCGGCATGTGGGAGGACAAACGTGGCTTGATCACCATCCTTTCCCTTGCAATCATAGCGGTAATCACATTCGAGTTATATTTCACCACTGATTCCATTAAGGAATTAATCGCATTAGCCTACAATTATCAAGGTGAACCGTATGGAGAACTCCTAATCACCACAATTTTCTTTCTCTGCTTGGATCCATGGCTTTTATGGATTTACCTAAAGTATGGTTTCCGTTTCACACGCTTTGAGATGTTTACATCACGCCACCTGTTGATACGCTTCAACCGCACCACCCAACAAGTCTACCTCCACCGCCCGCCATACTGCGGAGGGATCGTCACGCTCCCGTGGAACGGCGTATCGTCCAGCGGCTCTGATAAAAAGTATGCACCACCAGGTGGCATGGGCATGCCGCTGGAACTCACATGGTCGCCCGTTTTTACTGGCACACTGCGTCCCGAACTGATCTGGGTCGGCAAATCCGCCAATAATTTCGCGGAGCTTCAAGCCGAATGGGAGTTTATCCGCCGCTTCATGGATGACGGATCGGAGGGGCTACCGCGCCCCCACATCACCTCGCACTTCCCTTGGCCCTGGCAAGCCTTCACGCCTCAGTTCGAAGGCCTGACCCACTACTTCCGCAGTTCACCACGCGTCATCAAGTGCGGTCTGCTGCTGCTCTCTCCTGCCTTCCTGATCATCGGAACAGGCCACTGGGTGAGCCTCCTGCTGTGCTGGAAGCCTCGATGGCCCAAGATTATCCGTGAAGCCGGCCTGCCGGGAAAACCCGTCCCGGCACTAACCACAGTTGACGATTACCCCCCCCATATCCAGGAAAGGCTGCGGGAAAATGCCTACCTCTGGGCCATACGCCCTGGCAAACGGCCGGAGAGGAAAACCCGTGCCTCTAAACGTCAGCCCAAGAGCCCAATTCAAACTCCCGATATCGAGAAGGATACGCCCCATGGGGTCGACAGTATCGGTCAGCCGTAGAGCCAGACTGATCTCGTTCGGCATGGAGGGCGTGGCAGCCAGGACACGGCTATTCACCTGATAGTTGCAAGGTACAGCCCTACCTACCATCAATCACAGAAAAGTAAACACCTCCGCCGCCGCCAACCGCGACTTGCTCAGCCCGGCATTGAAATCCTCCTCGCTGCGATAGCCCAGGCTCAGCAGCACCACGCTGGTGAAGCCCTGCTCGCGCAGACCCAGTTCGGCGTCCAGGGCCTTGGCGTCGAAGCCTTCTATCGGCGTGGCGTCCAGGCCGTGGGCGGCGGCGCCCAGCAGTGCGGTGCCCAGGGCCAGGTAGACCTGCTTCTCCATCCAGTGCTGCAGGTCCTTGAAATCATAGCGGTGCAGGTCGACGTAGCCGCGACGGGTCTGGTCCTGGCCATCACGGGCCTGCTCGGTGCGGAAGCGCCCGTCGGCGGCCTCCTGCGCCAGCACCGCCTGCAGGTGGCCTTCGGTCATGTTGGTGCGGGCGGCGAACACGATCACATGGGAGGCATCGCGCAGCTTCGGGCTGTTGTAGGCGAAACGCTCGTCGGTGGCCTTGGCCAGGCGCGCCTTGCCTTCGGCGCTGTCGGCCACGACGAAGTGCCAAGGCTGCGAGTTGACCGAGGACGGGCTGTGGCGCAGCTGCTCGAGCAAGGCATCGATGGTGGCCTGGGGAATCTTGCGGCTGGCGTCGTAGGCTTTGGTGGTGTAACGGCGTTTGGCGAGGGCAACGGTATCCATCTACGGCAATTCCTAAAAGGGATCGTGAATGAGCCGCATCTTATCTTCCCGGCGGTAAAGAAAAACCAGCACAATGCAGCAACACTTTCATCCCTGGAGTGAAAATGCTGCGCATCAACGACCTCGAACTGTTCGCCCGTGCCAGCGCCCTGGGCAGCTTCACCGCCGCGGCCCACGAGGCCGACCTGCTTCCCGGCCAGGTGGCGGCGGCGATCAAGCGCCTGGAACGCGAACTGGATGTGCGCCTGTTCGCCCGCACCACTCGCAGCCTGCGCCTGACCGCCGAGGGCGAGCTGTACCTGCCCACCGCCCAGCGCGTGCTCGACGCCCTGCGCCAGGGTCGCGAGGACCTGCACGGCAGCCACAGCTGCCTGCGCGGCGTGCTGCAGGTGGCGGCGCCCTCGGACATGGGGCGCAACCTGTTGCGGCCCTGGCTCAGCGCGTTTCGCCGCGAGCATCCGGGGCTCGGCCTGCGCTTGTTCCTTTCCGACCAGCTGGCCGACCTCTACCGCGATCCAGTGGATGTCGCCATCCGCTACGGCCAGAACGAGGACGCCAACTACATCGCCCTGCCGCTGGCGCCGTGGAACCGTCGGGTGCTGGTGGCCTCGCCCGACTACCTGGCCCGCCATGGCCGGCCGGGCAGCCCTGACGAGCTGCAGCAGCACGACTGCCTGCTGTACCTGCAGCAAAGCCGGGTCTACGACAAATGGCGGCTCGGCAACCGCACCGTGCAGGTGCGCGGGCCGCTGTTCAGCGACGACGCCGATGTGGTCCGGCGCTGGGCGCTGGAAGGCGAAGGCATCGTCTACAAGTCGTGGCTGGATGTCAGCGCCAATGTCGCCGCCGGCGAGCTGGAGGTCCTGCTGCCCGAACACCCCGGCGAGCTGACCCCGGTGACCCTGGTGTGCCCGCACCGCAAGCAGCTCACCCCGGCGGTGGCCCAGTTGCACCAATGGCTGCGCGAGCGCTTCGCCACGCTGCGCCCGGACGGCATGTTGCAGCCGCTGTCACCGGGCGTATAGTGCATCCACCCCCGACTGCAAGGAGCTGTCATTCATGCCGAGCCTGGAATTTCTCGTTACCGCGCTGATCATCGTGCTGATTCCCGGCAGCGGGGTCATTCTCACCGTTTCCAGCGCCTTGGTGGCCGGGCGCCGCGCCTGCCTGTGGACCGCCACCGGCTGCACCCTGGGTATCGTCCCGCACCTGCTGGCCTCGGTGCTCGGCCTCTCGGCCTTGCTGCACACCAGCGCCCTGGCCTTCCAGGGCTTGAAGTTCGCCGGCGTCGCCTACCTGCTGTACCTGGCCTATGCCACCTGGCGCGATCGCGCGGCCTTCGCCGTGGACACCCAGGCCACTCCAACCGCCGCCGGCCAGCTGGTGCTCAAGGCCTGCCTGCTGAACATCCTCAATCCCAAGCTGACGCTGTTCTTCCTCGCCTTCCTGCCGCAGTTCATCAGCCCCCAGGCCGGTTCCGCGACCGTGCAGATGCTCGGCCTGAGCGCGGTGTTCATGGCCATGACCTTCGTCGTCTTCGTGATCTACGGCCTGCTCGCCCATCTGTTCCGCCGCGCCGTGATCGACTCGCCCCAGGTACAGGCCTGGCTGCGCCGCAGCTTCGCCGCCTCGTTCGCCGGGCTTGGCATCAACCTGGCGTTCGCTCAACGCTGACAGCTGTACAGCAGCGTTTCAGCGCACGGTGGCCGCGCGCAGACGTACCCCAAGCCGCGGCCCGAACACATTGATCAGCAGCCCGAGCATCACCAGCAGCGCCCCCCAGCCCTGGGCCTCGCTCAGGCGCTCGCCCAGCAACAGGGCCGAGGAGCTCAGGCCGACCACCGGTACCAGCAGCGAGAATGGCGCCACCTTGCCCGCCGGGTGGCGCGACAACAGAGTGCTCCACAGGCTGTAGCCGACCATGGTGGCGACGAAGGCCAGGTAGGCCAGGGCCAGCACCGAGCTTAAGCCGATGTTGGCCAGGGCATGGCCGATGCGCTCGGGGCCTTCCAGCCACCAGGACAGTGCCAGGAACGGCAGCGGCGGAATCAACCCGCCCCAGATCACCAGGGCGACCAGGTCGACCTTGCCGAAGCGCCGGGTGATGATGTTGCCCATGCCCCACATGGCGCCGCCGCACAGGGTCAGCAGCAGTGCGAGTAACGGCACGTGGCCACTGTCCTCGCTGCCGATCACCGCCAGGCCGCCGGCGGCCACCAGCAGGCCCAGCACGCTGGCCAGGCGCAGCCGCTCGCCGAGGAACAGCGCGGCAAAGCCCAGGGTGAAGAACGCCTGGGACTGCAGCACCAGCGAGGCCAGCCCCGGCGGCATGCCACTGGCCATGGCCTGGAACAGGAAGGCGAACTGGCCCAGGGAGATGGTCGCGCCGTAGGCGATCAGCCAACGCCAGGGCAAGTTCGGACGCTTGATCAGGAACACCGCCGGAAAGGCCACCAGCAGAAAGCGCAATGCCCCGAGCAGCATCGGCGGCAGGCCGTCGAGGCCCACCTTGATGACCACGAAATTGACGCCCCAGGCGATGATCACCACCAGGGCGATCAGCAGGTCCTTGAGTGGCATGGCACGCATTCCTTCTTCAGGCTTGTTATAGACATATTTGGTTACAGCATAAGGGCATCGCGCTGCCTCGGACCAGCACAGTTGCGCGCCAGCCTTGCGCAACAGTCGGCTGTGATGGCCTCGCGACACCGACAAAAACCTGCGCAAGCTTCACTTGACCAGACTTGTATATACATGCTCATATCGAGCTTCGGCCATCCGCCCTGCGTCCCGCCGATAGCCGCCGCCTTTCACAAAAACAACGAAGCGGAGCCCTCCCCGATGTCCAGCAAACCCGTGATCGAGCGCCGCTCGATCGACTACATCCCCGAGTCTGAACGCCATGGACGCGTCTACAGCCAATTCACCCTGTGGCTGGGAGCCAACCTGCAGATTACCGCGATCGTCACCGGCGCCTTGCCCGTGGTGCTGGGCGGCGATGTGTTCTGGTCGTTGATCGGCCTGCTGCTCGGGCAACTGGTCGGTGGCGCGGTGATGGCCCTGCACGCCGCCCAGGGCCCGCGCCTGGGGCTACCGCAGATGATCTCCAGCCGCGTACAGTTCGGCGTGTACGGCGCGGCCATCCCCATGGCCCTGGTGTGCCTGATGTACCTGGGCTTCACCGCCACCGGCACGGTGCTGTCCGGCCAGGCCATCGGCCAGTTGCTGAGCATCAGCGACAGCGCCGGTATTCTCATCTTCGCCGGGGTGATCGTGCTGGCGACCCTGGCCGGCTACCGGGTGATCCACTGGATCGGGCGCGTGGCCAGCGTGCTGGGGATCATCGCCTTCGTCTACCTGTTCAGCCGCATCTTGATGCTCGCCGACATCGGCCAGTTGCTCGACAACCGCCACTTCAGCTGGGCCAGCTTCCTGCTGGCGGTGTCGCTGGCGGCGTCCTGGCAGATCGCCTTCGGCCCGTACGTGGCCGACTACTCGCGCTACCTGCCCAGCCATACCTCGCCGCTCAAGACCTTCCTCGCCGCCGGCCTGGGCTCGGTGATCGGCGCCCAGGCCTCGATGATCCTCGGCGTGTTCGCCGCGGCCATCGCCGGTGGCCAGTTCTCCGGGCGCGAAGTGGCCTACATCGTCGGCCTGGGCGGCGCCGGCACCACGGCGGCGCTGCTGTACTTCAGCATTGCCTTTGGCAAGGTGACCATCTCCACCCTCAACAGCTACGGCAGCTTCATGTGCATCGCCACGATCATCAGCGGTTTCCGGGGTCACCTGCAGATCAGTCGGGTCCAGCGCCTAGTGTTCGTGCTTGGTATCGTCGGCGCTGCGACCCTGGTCGCCCTGCTCGGCCAGCATTCGTTCCTCACTGCGTTCAAGTCGTTCATCCTGTTCCTGCTGACCTTCTTCGTGCCATGGAGCGCGGTGAACCTGGTGGACTACTACTTCATCACCAAGGAACGCTACGACATCCCGGCACTGGCCGACCCTGACGGCCGCTACGGGCGCTGGAACTGGCCGGGCATCGGCGTGTACACCTTCGGCGTGCTGGTGCAGATGCCGTTCATCGATACCAAGCTGTACACCGGGCCCATGGTCGCGCACCTGGGTGGCGTGGATGTGTCGTGGCTGATCGGCCTGGTGGTGCCGAGCGTGCTGTATTACTGCGTGGCCCGCCGCCGGGCGGCCGAGGCGCCGGCCGGGATCATCGTGCCTGAGGCGCGCTGAGCCGGGTTGCAAAAAGCTGGCAGCGCCCGCCGGGGCGCTGTCATTTTTTGGTCAAGCAACTGTCGTAATCTGCAGTGCAACTCTGTGCCACAGGTCTCCGGCATGCCCCGCCTGCTACTCCTTCTGCTATGCCTGCTCCCGGGCCTGGCTAGCGCCGGGCCCGCGCAACTGCGTATCCAGGGCTCCAACACCATCGGCGCGGCCCTTGGCCCGGCCTTGGTGCAGGGGCTGCTACAGGCGCAGGGCGCAAGTGCCATCGCGCGTTGGCCCGGTGCCACGGCCAACGAAACCGAGATCCACGCCGTTGATGCGAACGGCCAGCCCGTGCGCATAGAAATCGCCGCCCACGGCACCAGCACCGGATTTGCCGCGCTGGCCCGGGGTGAGGCTGACTTGGCCGCGGCCTCGCGACCGATCAGCGACAGCGAGGCGCAACAGTTACAGGCCTTGGGCAACCTGCGCGGCGCCGGCTCGGAACAGGTGATCGGCCTGGATGGCGTGGCGGTGATCGTTCACTCGGACAACCCGCTTAGCCAACTGACCACCGAGCAACTGGCCCAGGTGTTCTCCGGCCAGTTGCAGCGCTGGGAGCAACTGGGCGTGCCTGGCGGAGCGATCCACCTGTATGCCCGCGATGACCGCTCCGGCACCTTCGAAACGTTCAAGGCCTTGGTACTCGCGCCTCAGAAAGCGACACTGGCCAGCGAGGCACGGCGCTTCGAGTCCGCCGACGAACTGGCGGCCCAAGTCACGGCCGACCGCCAGGCCATCGGCTTCAGCGGCCTGGCCACGGTCCACAGGGCCAAGGCGCTGGCAGTGGCCGAAGGCGACGCACCGGCATTGGCGCCCAGCCGTGCCTTGGTGGCCAGCGAGGACTACCCATTGTCGCGTCGACTGTTCTTCTACCTCCCCGCTCACTCCGCGCCGCAAGCCAGGGCACTCGCCGAGTTCGCCCAGAGCCCCGCCGGCCAGGCCATCGTCGCCGAGCAGGGCTTCGTTTCCCAGCAGATCAAGCCACAGCAGGTCGCGGCCCAGACCGACATGCCGCCGCGTTACCGGGCGTTGGCCGGCGAGGCGCAGCGCCTGAGCGTGAACTTCCGCTTCCAGGAGGGCAGCGCCGGCCTGGACAACAAGGCCTTGCGCGATGTGCAGCGGGTCGGCGATTACCTGCGCCAGGCCGGCAAGTTGCAGGGCAAGGTGGTGCTGGTGGGTTTCGGCGACCCCAAGGAGACGCCGGGCCGCGCCGCGCTGCTGTCACGCCTGCGGGCCATGGCGGTACGCCGGGAGCTGGCCCGGACCGGAGTGCAGGTCAGGGACGTGGCGGGCATGGGCGACGAACTGCCGGTGGCCGGCAATGACCTGGAACAGGGACGATTGCGCAACCGCCGGGTCGAGGTCTGGGTGTACTGACCCGCTCAGCCGCCATCGGGCAGTTCGACCCGCGCCACCAGCCCACCGCCAACGCGATTGCGCAGGGTCAGTTCGCCGCCCTGCTCGCGCACGCTGGCACGGGCGGCCGAAAGGCCGAGGCCGACGCCGCCGGTGTCTCGGTTGCGCGAGCCCTCCAGCCGGTAGAACGGCTCGAACACCTGCTGCAGGGCCTCGTCGGGAATACCTGGGCCACTGTCGCGAACCTCGATGACGATCAGGTGAGCGGCGCGACGCAGCGTTATCTGCGGATCGCGGGCATACTTCATGGCGTTTTCCACCAGGTTGACGATCACCCGCTTGGTCGCCAATGGGCGGCCGTCATGCACCAGGTGTGCCGGGCCCTTGAAGGCGATGTCCAGATGCTGGTCACGGTAGTCGTCGACCAGGGTCTGCAACAGCTCCGACAGGTCGTACGCCGTGCGCTGCTCCAACTGCGTGCCCTCGCGGAAGAACGCCAGGGCCTCGTTGATCATCGTCTGCATCTCGTCGACATCGCGGACCAGCTTGCGCTGGTGGTCCAGATCCTCCATGAACTCGCTGCGCAGGCGCATGCGCGTCAACGGAGCGCGCAGGTCATGGGAGATGGCCGCGAGCATATGGGTGCGCTCACGGATGAAGTGCTGGATCTGCGCCTGCATGGTGTTGAAGGCGATGATCGCCTGGCGGATCTCCTCGGGGCCCTCGATAGCGATAGGCGGTGCCTGCAGGTCGCCGCCAAAGCGCCGCGCCGCACTGGCGAAGCGTTGCAGCGGCGCGGCCAACTGGCGAGTGGCAAGCCAGGCCACCAGCAGGGTCGCCACCAGGCCCAGGCCGATGACCACCGCCAGACGCGCCGTCGCGCTCATGCCCCAACTGCGCTCCGGCGGCACGAACAGCAGCCAGCTGTCATCATCCAGCCCGACCAGCGCCACGTAGTGTGCATCGGCACTGCCATCAGGCCAGTCGCCCGGGTTGTACACCGCGATCGGGCGTGACGGTCCCAACAGTTGCGCCATCGCCGGCACCTGTCCGGAATTGAGCGGCACGCCCGGACCAGGCAAACCGAAGTCTGCGCGCCGGGTGCTCCACCTTACCCGCAACGTCGGCGTACTCGCCGCCGCGGCCAGTTGCCCACGCAGCGCTGGCGGCGCGGTCTCGATCATATGGGTAGTCACGGCGATCTGATCGAGCAGGCCGGTACGGTCGATGGGCGGGCGTGCCCAGCTGCCGGCTAGCTGGACGAACAGGGCATTGAACGCCAACGACGCGAGCAACGCGGTGAAGATGGTCAGGGCGATGCGCTTGCGCAAAGTATCGCGGCCCAGCAGGCGACGGATCACGAACGGCTCACCGTGGCGCTGAACAGGTAGCCGCCATTGCGCACCGTGCGGATCAGGTCCGGGCGCTTGCTGTCAGGCTCGATCTTGCGCCGCAGCCGGCTGACCTGCACATCGATACTGCGGTCGAAAGCATCATGGCCGTGACCACGGGTCAGGTCGATCAAGTGCTCGCGGGTGAGAATACGCTGCGGGTGTTCGAGAAACACCACCAGCAGGTCGAACTCGGCGCCGGACAGCGGCACCATCACCTGCTCGGGCGAGCGCAACTCGCGGCAGGTGATGTCCAGGCGCCAGCCGGCAAAGCCGATCACCGGCCGCGCCGTCTCGCCGCGCGGCAGTTGCTCGCCGACACGGCGTTGCACGGCACGCAGGCGGGCCAGCAGTTCGCGGGGGTCGAAGGGTTTGGTCAGGTAGTCGTCGGCGCCCAGTTCCAGGCCGATGATGCGGTCGCTCAGCTCGGCCATGGCAGTGAGCATGATGACCGGCACCCCAAGCTGCGCGCGCAGTTTCTGGCACAGGTCTAGGCCCCCTTCGCCGGGCAGCATCAGGTCGAGGATGATCGCATCCGGGCGTTGCCGCGCGATGGCCGCCCACATCGCCTGCCCCTCGGCGGCCAGGTCCACCTCGTAGCCGTGCTGGACGAAGAACTGCTTCAGCAAGGCGAGGATTTCCACGTCGTCATCGACGATCAACAGTCTGCTCACGGTCATACCGGTCCGAAAAAAGGCGTATCTAAAACCATTGCGCCACGCGGGTCATTTATTTCAATCGCGCAACATTTCGTCACACCCGACACAAAGCAGACATCACCTGGCAACGATGGCCCTTCACCCTGCCGGCCTTCCACTACCGAGGGTTCCCCATGAAGATAGTCGACAGCCGCAACAGCACCGATGGGCATGAGGGCCGCGCATCCCTGATCCTCAGTCAGCGCAACACCCAGCGCGGACAAACGGGTTCCCTGATCGTGCAGCAGGAAAGCCTGGAGCTGGCAAGCGAACAGGGCTACGTCACCCTGCGCCGGTATTTCGAACACTATGAGCCGACTTTTGGCGAATGGGTCGAGTACAGCCACACCGTTCCCGTCCGTGACCTCGTGCACTGGCTGATGGCGCGCGGGCAGTTGCGCATCCAGACATCGCAGGATGTACCCCACCTGCAAGCGGCCCACCCGGCCCGGCGCGAGGTTCGCCACCCATGAGTCGGCGTCACCTTCTGGTACTGGTGCTGACGACCAGCTTGGGACTGTCCGCGTGTGGCAGCAACAAGCCGGCCCCCACCGGTTATCTAAAGGACTACGGCCTGCTCACCCCGCACCAGGCACCTTCAGGCGGGACGGTGCTCAGCTGGGCCGACCCGAAATGGCCACGGGGCCGCTATATCGAGGTGTACCTGGCACCCAGCCAGTTCTACCCGACACCCGAGCCAAGCACGCGCATTCCCCAGACCACCCTCGCCAGCATCATCCACTACTACGACGCGGTACTGCGCAACGAACTGGGCAAGGTCATGACCGTGGTCGACAGGCCCGGCCCGAACACCCTGGTGGTCAGGCCGGCCATCACCCGCATCAGCGCCGACACCCAAGGCCTGCGGCTCTACGAGTGGCTGCCGATCACACTGGTCGCGGCCGGGGTGAGCAGCGCCGCGGGTATTCGCGACCGGGACAGCGCGATCACCAGCGAGCTGTCGTTCGAGGCCGGCACCAGCGGCAAGGTGGTGGGCGAAGCGATGCTCGCGGGTACTGGCGTGCCGCTGGCTAACGACCGACAGGTGATGACCGCCGACAACGTCAAGGCCGTACTCGATGGCTGGGCCATGGACCTGCGCCAGGGATATGCTGCGCCGCTCAGGTAGCGCAAGGCATCGAAGGGTAAGCCCGCTCCACGGCAGGATCAGGCCTTGAGCGTGGCCATGTCGATGACGAAGCGGTACTTCACGTCGCCGGCAATCATCCGCTCGTACGCCTGGTTGATGTTGCGGATGTCGAGCATTTCGATATCGCAGCTGATTCCATGCTCGGCGCAGAAGTCGAGCACCTCTTGGGTTTCGGCAATACCACCGATCAGGGAGCCGGCGAGTATCCGACGCTGCATCACCAGGTTGGCCGCATGCACCGGCGGGTCAATCGGTTCCATCAGCCCGACCAGGATATGCACGCCATCGAACTTCAGGGTTTGCAGGTAGGGGTTGAGGTCGTGCTGTACCGGTATGGTGTCGAGCAGGAAATCGAAGCGGCCCGCCGCGCTGCGCATCTGTTCGGCATCAGTGGAGACGATCACATGATCGGCGCCCTGACGACGGGCTTCCTCGGCCTTGGATGCGGAGCGGGTGAACAGGGTCACTTCCGCGCCCAGGGCCTTGGCCAGCTTGATGCCCATGTGGCCCAGGCCGCCCATGCCCAGCACGCCCACCTTGTGCCCAGGGCCTACGCCGTGATGCTTGAGGGGCGAATAGGTGGTGATGCCGGCGCAAAGAATCGGCGCCGCGCTGGCCAGGTCCATGCCCTCGGGTATGCGCAGGACGAAATGCTCGCTGACCACGATGCTGTTGGAATAGCCGCCCATCGTATTGCTGCCGTCGACCCGGTCGGGGGTGGCATAGGTCATGGTCGGGCCTTCCAGGCAATACTGCTCGACGTCCTGGCGACAGGCCTCGCAATGGCGGCAGGAGTCGACCATGCAACCGACGCCGACCAGATCGCCGACCTGGTAACGGCTGACCTGCGCGCCCACCGCGCTGACCCGACCGACGATCTCGTGGCCCGGCATCAGCGGGTACACGGCGATGCCCCATTCGTTACGGGCCTGGTGGATATCGGAGTGGCACACACCACAGTAGAGGATCTCGATGACCACATCGTCGGGCCGCGGACTGCGGCGCTGGAAGGTCATGGGAGCCAGGGGGCTGGAGGAGGATTGGGCGGCGTAACCGATGGCGGTGTACATGGGGTACCTCGTGCGAGTGAAACGATTCAGGCGGCGCATTCTGCGCGCCGCTACCAGACTCGCCCACAGCCGATTCTCCGGCATGCATGCCTGATTCTCCGGACCTTGTCGCCTACCTCTGGCATGCCCCCGCTAATCTGCGAAGATGCCAGTGTCTGATTCTCTGCCCGGGTTCACCATGCACCTGACTCGCCATGTGGATGCCAATGCCACGCTCTGCTCGCTGATCCGCGCCCTCGCCACAGGCCCGGGGTTCGTGCCCACCGCCCTGCCCCAGGTCCAGATCCTCACCTGGGACCACTATGTGGCCAGCAGCCCGCAGATCTACGAACCCAGCCTGATCATCCTCGCCCAGGGCAGCAAACTGGCGCGCCTGGGCCCACGCACCCTGGAGTACGGTGCCGGGCATTATCTGGTACAGGCGCTGTCGGTGCCGTTCATGTGCGAGACCTTCGCCACGCCACAGGCACCGCTGCTCGGCGTGGCGGTGGACATCGACCGTGCCCTGCTCGGCGAGCTGGTGCAAAGCATGGACCTGGGGCCGGATGCCGCGGTGCAGGCACAGACGCCACAATCGATGACTTCTGCAGCGCTGGACACAGCCATGCGCGACAGCGTCGAGCGCCTGCTGCAGTGCCTGCAGGACCCGCTGGATGCCAAGGTGCTGGGGCCGGCGCGGGTACGCGAAGTGCTCTATACCGCCTTGCGCGGGCCACAGGCCAGCGTGCTGCGGGCACTGGTCGAGCAGCAGGGGCATTTCGCCCGGATCGGCTCGGCCCTGGCCTACCTGCGCGAGCACTACGCCGAGCCGCTAGGGGTGGATGAGCTGGCCAGCCGGGCGAACATGAGCGTGTCGACCTTCCACGAACACTTCAAGCGCTGCACTGACCTGGCACCGATGCAGTACCTCAAGCGCCTGCGCCTGCTCAAGGCGCAGCAGATGCTGATCGGCGACGGGCTGGGCGTGGCCCAGGTGGCGCACCGGGTCGGCTACCAAAGCACCTCGCAGTTCAGCCGCGAGTACAAGCGCCAGTTCGCCCGCAGTCCGGGGGAAGAACAGCCATACCAGAGCCTGCCGGCCTGACTGGAGCCCGGCAATCTTGAACTGGAGCTCCCCCAAATTACTGCCGCAGAACCATCGCCACGATAGTCGCCTGCAGTTCGCGCTTGGCCGCTTCAGCCGTCAGCTCTCCGGCCGCCGCCGCCAGGGACAGCGCATCCGCCGCTCCCACCAGCACCCACAACCCGGCCACGCCGATATCGCCACCCGGCGCGAATGGCATTAGCGCCTCGCGGCACTTGTCCATGAACGGCCCGTCATAGCCGCGCTTTAACGCCTTTAGCTCTGGCGAGCCGGCCAGCGCGGCGCTGACCCCGGGGATCTCCCGGCCCTGGGTGGCAACGCAGTCCACATAGGCCTCGGCAATCACCCAGGCCCGCTCCGGCAGGCCGGCCGGGCAGCCGGCCAGGGCCTTGTCGAGCATGGCCGTCTGGCGGGCGTCGTATTCCTGGTACAGCGCCAGCAACAAGCCGTTGCGGGTCTCGAAATGGTCGTACACCACCGGCTTGGTCACCCCGGCTTGCTCGGCCAGGCGCCCCAGGCTCAGGGCATCGGTGCCCTCCTCGCGTACCAACCGCCAGGCCACGTCCAGCAATTGACGCCGACGCTCCTCGCGGGACAGGCGTTTGCGCGGCGCGGACTTTTCCTCGCTTGACATCGATTACCTACCAAAAGTAACTTACTAAACGTAACTTACCTCGAGTATATAACGCTCCCGGTGTCCCTGCATCCTGATTCTGGAGATTCCACCATGCATGCCTTGATTGTCATCGGTCACCACGATCCCGACTCCCTCACCCACGCCCTCGCCCAGCAAGTGGCCGAGGGCCTGCACGCCGCCGGCCATACCAGCGAGTTCGCCGACCTGGCCCGTGAAGGTTTCGACCCACGCTTCGGCCTGGCCGACCACGCCGTGCATCGGCGCCTGGGCAAGCCTCCCGCCGATGTGCTGGCAGAACAAGCCCGCATTGAACGTGCCGACACCGTGGTCATGGTCTTCCCCATCTACTGGTGGTCGCTGCCGGCCCTGCTCAAGGGCTGGGTCGAGCGGGTGTTCAGCAACGGCTGGGCCTTCGACCAGGCCGCCGACGGCGCCACTACCAAGCTGCTGCACGGTATGACCGCGCACCTGGTCGGCGTGGCCGGCGCCGATGCCGGCACCTTCGAGCGCCATGGCTATGGCGAGGCCATGCGCGTGCAGATCGAGCACGGCATTTTCGACTACTGCGGTGCCCGGGTCATTAGTTCGACCCTGTTCACCGACAGTGAAGGCGCAGCCCCCGCTAGCCTTCTGCCGCAAGCCCGCCAACTGGGATCGACCCTGTTCGAAGGCCAGGAAGCTGCGGCCTGATATGCCACCGGGCAGGCTTCAACCAGCTCAACGGCAGCAACAACCACGGCGAGCCGCGCACCGTGATGTTCTCGGTCAAGTACACGCCTGAGTTGTGATCGCCGCTCACGCGCTCAACGGCCATTGCGCCAAGGGCCAGTAACGGCCCTTGCGCGATTCGTAGAGCGTGAAGTGCCGCGCGGCAAGGAAGAATTCCGGCGCCGTGCCGGCCTCCGGCGGCTGGCCGCGAAAGTCCCTGGCCAGGGTCAGGTGCGGGCGGTACTCACGGTTTGCCGCCTCCACGCCCAGGGGCAACAGCGCCTGTTGCAGGCCATACACCAGTTGCAGCAGCGCTGCGGGTGCCTGCTGCGCCTCCAGCACCAGCGCGCTGGCCCGTGGCCAGACCTGCAGACGGTCGAGCAGCAAGCGTGGCGGTGCGACCGGCCGCCTGAGCTGATCGACCGCCGAGCAGATCGCCGGCACCTGCTCGGCGTCCACGTCACCGAGAAACAGCAAGGTGACGTGGAAATTCTCCGCTGGCACCGGTTTGCCGCTGCGCAGGTTCAGGCTTCGACGCCACTGCGCCAGGGCGCGGCATTGTTCGTCGCTGACCGGCAAGGCGAAGAACAACCGTTTGAACGGCGCGCCGCTGGGGCGCTGATCCTGGACCATTGGAGTCTCCCTGGTAACGGTTCGCGTCATCGAGTGTAGCGTTCTGCCCACGCAAAACAGCTACATAAACTGTTGAATCGTTTGCGCAACCTGTCAGCCATTGCACCTAAGTCGGCCAGACAAGACGTAACAATAAGTACAAACCCACGCCACGATTGTTTATGCTGGCGGGCTTACGCCATGGCGCATGGCCATTTTTCGACAAGTAATCGTCCATGAAAATTGCACTCGTACTGATCTTCGTCCTCTCGATCGCCTATGTTCACCTGCGCGGTCGGGTTCGTCACAAGCTGACACGCCAGCTGGGCGACCACTCCAGCTTCCTGGCCCCGGTCAACGCCTTCCTCTACCTGTTCTCCAAGCATCCGGCCAAGCCGTACCTGCCGGTCAGCGCCTTCCCCGAGTTGCAGGTGCTGCAGGACCACTGGCAGGAAATCCGCAAGGAAGGCCAGCAGCTGCTGCAGGCCGGCGAGATCAAAAAGTCCGACAATTATGACGACGTCGGTTTCAACTCGTTCTTCAAGACCGGCTGGAAGCGCTTCTACCTGAAGTGGTACGGCGAGAGCCATCCCTCGGCGATGACCCTGTGCCCACGCACCACCGAGCTGCTCGCCGGCATCGGCACGGTCAAGGCGGCGATGTTCGCCACCCTGCCGCCGGGCGCCAAGCTGGTGCGCCACCGCGACCCGTACGCCGGCTCCTACCGCTACCACCTGGGCCTGGACACGCCCAACGACGATGGCTGCTACATCGACGTGGACGGCGAGAAGTACTCCTGGCGTGACGGCGAGGGCGTGGTGTTCGACGAGACCTACATCCACTACGCGGCCAACACCACCGAGCACAACCGCATCATCCTGTTCTGCGACGTCGAGCGCCCGCTCAAGTACCGCTGGGCCGCAGCGTTCAACCGCTGGTTCAGCCGCAACGTCATGGCCGCCGCCGCCGCGCCCAACGATGCCAGCGACAAGACCGGCGGCATCAACCGCCTGTTCACCCGCATCTACAAGATCCGCGAGCGCGGCAAGGCGATGAAGAAACGCAACCGCACCCGCTATTACCTGGAGAAGTGGGCGGTGGTCGCGGCGCTGGTGCTGGTGTTCATCTATATCTGACCTGCCACTGTCTATCGGCCGCCCCACGCCCCTGTGGGAGCGGCCGTGTGTCGCGAAAGGGCCGCAAGGCCGCTTCTACCAAGATCACCTACGCCTCATCCCCCGCCAAACATCGACTAGCCTGATAGCTCCTGTTGCCAACCTGACAAGGTGAAGACGATGAGCATGATGGACTGGGACGCCTACCGTAAGCAGTTGATGGCCGGCATCGGCGATCTCAAGCAACTCTCTCCCGATACCGTGGCCGGCTACATGACCGCCAGCGGCGCCGGGGCCAAGACCAACCACCTGGACGCCAAGACCCGCGAGCTGATCTCCCTGGCCGTGGCGGTCACCACGCGCTGCGACGGCTGCATCGCCGTGCATTCGCAGCAGGCGGTCAAGCACGGCGCCACCCGCGAAGAGATTGCCGAGGCCCTGGGCGTGGCGGTGGCGATGAATGCCGGCGCCGCGCTGGTCTACTCGGCCAGGGCGCTAGACGCCGTGGGCAAGGCCGACGCCTGAGCAGGTTGCGGCGTGGGCGCCCTTGCGCGCGGGCGCCGCGACACCCAGACTTGGCGCCTCAGCCCGTGCAGGAACCACCATGATCCAGATCCGCCCCATGACCCCGGAAGACTTCGAGCGCTTCTGGCCGACCTTCCAGGCCATCGTCCAGGCCCGCCAGACCTACGCCTTCGACCCCGCCCTGGATTTCGACCAGGCGCGCCGGCTGTGGCTGGAAACCCCGCTGCGCACACTGGTGGCCGATGAAGACGGCGTGCTGCTTGGCTCCTACTTCCTCAAGGCCAATGCCGCCGGCCCCGGGGGACATGTCGGCAACTGCGGCTACATGGTCTGCGAACAGGCACGCGGCCGGGGCGTGGCCAGGCTGATGTGCGAGCACTCGCAGAAGCTGGCGCGCCAGGAGGGCTTCCTGGCCCTGCAATTCAACTCGGTGGTAGCGAGCAACGAGGTGGCCGTGGCGCTTTGGCACAAGCTCGGTTTCGAGACCGTCGGGCGACTGCCCAAGGCATACCGCCATGCCGAATTGGGCCTGGTGGACTGCCTGGTGATGTACAAGTGGCTGGCCGATGAGCCGGTCGTGGAAAAACCGGCGCTGCTGATCGGGCGCAAGAACATCGAGGCGCGGGTGTCGCGCCGACGCGGGCGATAAGAGGCAGCTGAATCCATCGCGGGCCTGCCCCGCGACGGAATCAGCGCAGGCTCAACCGATCAGAACGCCAACCCCACCTTCACCCCAAACTCGTCGCGCTTGAGCTTGGTGTTGTCGGCCACCGGCGTATCCTCGTCCAGCTTGTATTCGGTACGGGTGTAGTACGCCCCCACCTGCACCGGCATGCCGCCCTGCTGGTTCATCAGCAGCGTGACCTCCGCATACGGATTGGTGCGGTCCTTCATGTCGACGCTGTCGCTGCCGAAATCATCGACTTTGAGCCGCGCGCGGCCATCAATGGTGTGGCGCGCGCCCACCTCCACGCGCAGGGTCGACGCGTCGAACTGGTGGTTGTAGCCCAGCGCTGCCTTGGCGAACGGCGACTTGTAGGTCAGCCGTGTATCAAGATCGTTGATCTCGGGCTCGAAGCGGGTCCAGCTGTACCCGCCGCCCACCGTCAGGTCGACGAAGTTGCGCGCATCCAGTGCGGCGCGCCAGCCCAGGTCGAGGTCGGCCTGGGCTTCCTTGAGCTTGTTGTCGTTCTTCTTGCCATACTTGGCCTCGGCACCGATCTGGTAGATGAACCCGGATTCGGCGGTCATCTTGTTGCCGAACGTGGCGAACACACCGCCCTGGCCCATGTGTTCCTTGTCCGATTCGCTTCCTCCCTCGAACTTGAACTTGTCGTAGGACCCCAGCAAGCCGAGGGTGAACAGCGGGTCGGTGCTCGGTGCCGCCGTGGCAGCCAGAGGGGCACCGAGCAGGGCAAGCAGGCAGGCGTGGCGCAGCAGGTTACGGGTAAACATTCGCAAAAGTCTCCATGACGTGAATGAATGGCGAACGACCGGTTCGAGACAACGGGCTTGGCAAAAGTTCGAAAAAATTTGGCAAACCGCTCTAAACCGCCCTGTCCGTCACAGTTTCCCCACCCACTCGAACGATTGACTCACTGCCCGTTCAATGGTCAGATGCGCGCCAGTTTCAGGTGTCCTGCGCCGCCGTGCGCAGGGTGAAACGGGAAGCCGGTGCGTCGTTGTCACGACAAGTCCGGCGCTGCCCCCGCAACGGTAAGCGAGTGAATCCTTCGACAGACCACTGTGCGCACGCATGGGAAGGTGAAGGCTTCATGCCCCTCGCAAGCCCGGAGACCGGCCTGAGACGCTACTTGGCAACCCGCGGTGGGCGGGCGCAGGCCGGTATCCGCGTGCGCGCCTGCGTGCGCTTGACCGTTGCGTGTTTTCCACCGGGATCCATTTCTTCCTGCAGCAGTGGAACGACATGTCCCGAATCAACAAGCTTCACACCCTGGCGGCCTGCCTGGCCGTGTCCCTGCCGGCGCTGGCCGACGATCATGAAGTAACGCCCTTCACCCTGCCCTCCACGGCAATCACCGACACCCGCGAGCCACAGGCCATCGACCTGGCCACCCCGTCCCCGACCGGTTCGCGCCTGAACCTCAGCGCCCTGGACACCCCGGCCAGCACCAGCAGCCTGACCGAGGCGCAGATCCAGCAGCGCAACAACCTCACCGTGCAGGACGCCATGACCCGCTCGCCGGGCCTTACCTTCATCGGCACGCCGGGCGACGGCGGCACCGGCCTGTCGGCCCGCGGCTTCACCGGGCAGAGTTCGGTGATGACCCTGTTCGACGGCTCGCGCCTGTACGCCGGTGCCGGCACCCTGACCTTCCCGGTCGATCCGTGGATGGTCGAGCGCATCGACGTGATCCGCGGCCCCGCCTCGGTGCTGTACGGCGAAGGCGCTACCGGCGCGGTGGTCAACGTGGTGCCGAAGCAGCCGTTCGCTGGCGAGATCCGCAACCACCTGCGTCTGGGCTACGGCTCCTGGGACCGCCAGCAGCTGGGCCTGGACAGCGGCGGCAGCCTGAGCGAGCGCCTGAGCTACCGCGTGACCCTCAACCAGCAGGCCGGCAACGGCTGGGTCGACCGCACCGACTCGCGCAGCCTGGCCCTGAGCGCCGCCCTGCGCTTCGATGCCAGCGACGACCTGAGTTTTACCCTCGCCCACGAACGCGGCGATGCGCAACCGGCCAACTACTACGGCACCCCGCTGATCGATGGGCACCTGCGCAGCAGCGTGCGGCGCAAGAACTACAACGTCAGCAACGACGAGCAGCGCTACCACGACGAGTGGACGCGCCTGACCACCGACTGGACCCTCAGCGACCGCGTCAGTGCCAGCAACCAGCTGTACTACATCAAGAGCCGCCGCCAGTGGCGCAATGCCGAGTCCTACACCTGGGACGCCGCCAACGGCGTGATCCAGCGCGGCAGCTTCCTCGAGATTCGCCATAACCAGGAGCAGCTCGGCGATCGCCAGAGCTTCACCTTCGACCATGGCCTGTTCGGCCTGGACAGCAAAACCGTGGTCGGCGCCGAGTACAACCGCATCCGCTTCAACGTCGACAGCAACTGGCCCTACCGCGATGGCGGCAGCGACCCGCTCGACCCGTGGCATCCGGCTCCGGGCGGCTTCCATAGCCTCAGCCCAACCCGCGCACAAACGCTGTCCAAGGTCGACACCTTCGCCCTGTTCGCCGAAAACCGCACCCAGCTGACCGACCGCCTCGCACTGGTCACCGGCATTCGCCGCGACCAGAATCACATCGACCGCGACGACCTGGCCAACAACAGCCGCAGCGACCGCAGCCTGCAGGGCGGCAACTGGCGCGCCGGCCTGGTGTTCGCTGTCACCGACGACCTGTCGCTGTATGGGCAGTTTTCGACCAGCGAGGACGGCGTCGGCGACCTGCTCACCCAGCGCCCGGACAAGCGCCTGGAACTGACCGAAGCGAAGCAGGCCGAGGTAGGCCTCAAGCAACGTTTCTGGGATACCCGTGGCGAGTGGACGCTGGCGGCCTATCACATCGTCAAGAAGAAGCTGCCGGTGTACAACCCGCTCACCCACGACAGCCAGCAGGCCGGCCAGCAGACCTCCGACGGCCTGGAGGCCAGCCTGGAACTGGCGCTGGGCAACCAGTGGCAGCTCTCGGCCAATGCCGCTTTGGTGCGGGCCAAGTACGATGATTTTCTCGAGGAAGGCGACAACGGCACGGTCCACGACCGCGCCGGCAACCGTCCGCAGGACGTGCCGCGACGCACCGCCAACCTGTGGCTGAGCAAAGGTTTCGGCCAGACCGTGGATGCCGGCATCGGCCTGCGCTACGTGGATGAGCGCTGCGCCAGCGCGGCCAACGACCAGCGCGTGCCGGGCTATACCGTGGTCGATGCCAACCTGGGCTGGCAGGTGCTGCCCGACGTGCGCCTGGGCCTGCAGTTGAACAACCTGTTCGACCGCCAGTACGCCCAGTCCAGCTACAGCGGCGAGCAATGGCTGCTGGGCACGCCGCGCTCGTATTTCGCCACGGTCGACTACCGCTTCTGAGGCGGACTCCAGCGTTCGTCGCACGGTGCTTGATCAGCACCGTGCCACCTGCTCGACTAGGGCCTACGCCTTCATCACAAGCAGCGTGCCATGACCGACATCCCGCCGAGCCCCAACCCGCCCGTGCACGCCCTGGATCAGCCGCGCACCTTGCTGTTCCTCGCCTACCCGCAGATGGGCCTGCTCGACCTCACCGGCGCGCAGACGGTCTTCTGGGCCGCGACCAAGGCCCGCGCCGCCCGCGGCCTGCCAGGTTACCGCCTGGTCACCGCCAGCCTCGAGGGCGGCCTGGTGCCGACCGCCGAGGGCCTGGCGGTAGGTACCGAGCCACTGGCGCCCTGGTTGCGCGAACCCTTCGACACCCTGGTGGTGCCCGGCGCGCCGGAGATCGTCCGCACCCTCCCCGATCATGCCGAGCTGGTTGCCTGGCTGGCCCAGGCCGCCCAACGCGCCCGACGCACCGCCTCGGTGTGCAGCGGCACCTTCCTGCTGGCCGCCGCCGGGCTGCTCGACGGACGCCGGGCCGCCACCCACTGGGCGATGTGCGATGCGCTGCACCGGCGCTTCCCGGCCATCGAAGTGGACGCCGAGTCGATCTTCGTGCAACAGGACCAAGTGTGGACCTCGGCCGGGGTCAGTGCCGGCATCGACCTGGCGCTGGCCCTGGTCGAGGCCGACTGTGGCCGCGAGGTGGCCATGCAGGTGGCCCGCGAGCTGGTGGTGTTCCTCAAGCGCCCCGGCGGCCAGGCGCAGTTCAGCGAACTGCTCAAGGCCCAGGGCGAGGACAGCGCCGCCTTCGAGGCCCTGCACCTGTGGCTCAACGAGCACCTGGGCGACCCGCGCCTGACGGTCGAGCGGCTGGCCGAGCAGGCCTGCGACGAGGTTGGCAACTTTGCCGTGATGTCCTGCCAGCACGCCATCCCCCTGGGCCGCTACGCCGGCAACAACGCCGCCGCCGAGCTGATCGGCGTGGCGCCGATGATCTACAGCCAGCCCAAGTATGTTACCTGCCTCGACCTCGGTGCCTGGGGCGCGGTGTACACCGAGGGTTGGGAGCGCACCGTCTCGCCACCGACGGACACGGCCGAGGCCAAGCAGCTCAAGCAGCAGATCAACTCGGTGTGGATCTTTCCGCCGGCCGCGGATCGGGCGACGGCGCTGGCGGCGGCCGATCCACTGATTCCAGTGGCCTGACAGCCCCCCTGTTGCCTCGGCGGGTGCCAACGATGATGCCCTGCCCGCGCAACTGGCGCAGCAGCTCCAGGCCCGCCTGCTGGTGCTGCTCGCCCAACGCGCGCAGGCGCTCGCGCCCGCTGCCCGGCAGGCCCACCAACAATTGCCAGGCCAGCGGCGCCAGGCGGGCGAAACGCACCTGCAGGTCGGCGTCGCGGTACACCAGCAACAGGGTGGGTTGCGCTGGCGCCTCGCCTGGCTGGTACTCCGGGCCGATGCGTTCCACCGGCCAACGGTAGGCCAGCACCCGCGCCACGCACGACAACAGTGGCTCGCCGTCGAGCAGGTCGCCGTCCGGGTCGTGCGGCGGGTCCTCGGCGTCGCTCAGGTACAGCTGCGCCTCGATCCATTCATAGTGCGCCAGTTCCAGCTGCCAAGGGGCATCGGGCTCGATGCCCTGCAGGTAGTCGATGAACGCCTCGGCAACCTCGGTGAACAGCGGTGTCTGACTGCGGTAATGGGCGTAGAAATCGCGCACCCGCGCATGCCAGCGCTGATCGCCCAAGGTACGGCGCAGCACTGGGAAGCTGCCGGCCAGCAGTCCTTCGATGGCGCCATGGAACAGCTCGCGATAGACCTTCAGACGCCGTGCCTCGATGCCGGGCGGCGGCGGATTGGCGGCCGGGTCGCGCAGGTGGCGCGCCAAGGTGAATTGCTGGGTGCGCAGGGTCTCAGTCATGGCCGGGCACTCCGTGGGCATATTGCAGGCTGCGGATACGCGCCGTCTCGGCCAGCAGCTCGGTCAGCGGCGGGTAGTTGAAATCGCGCTCGAGCACGGTGGGCTGCGCCCCGAAACGCCGGCAGGCGTCGGCGAACAGCGCCCAGACGTCCTCCTTGACCGGCGCGCCGTGGGTGTCGACCTTCAGGTCCGGGGCCTCATCGTAATGACCGGCCACATGCATGCCCACCACCCGCTCTTGGGGTATGCCGGCGAGGAAGGCGCGGGCGTCGTAGCGATGGTTGCAGGTATTGACGAAAACGTTGTTCACGTCCAGCAGCAGGTCGCAGTCGGCCTCGTCGAGCACGGCGCGGACGAAGTCCAGCTCGGGCATCGCCTGGTACGGCGCGGCGTAGTAGCTGATGTTCTCCACCGCGATGCGCCGACCAAGCATGTCCTGGGCCTGGCGGATGCGTGCGGACACATGGTGGACGGCCTCTTCGGTGAACGGGATCGGCATCAGGTCGTAGAGGTGGCCATCGTCGCTGCAGTAGCTCAGGTGCTCGCTGTACATCCGTACCTGGTGGTGGTCGAGGAACTGTCGGGTGCGCTCGAGAAAGCCGCGATCCAGCGGCGCGGTGCCGCCCAGTGACAGCGACAGGCCGTGGCAGGCGATGGGAAAACGCTCGGCCAGGCGCGCCAGGCCCTGGCCAAAGGCGCCGCCGACGCCGATCCAGTTTTCCGGGGCGCACTCTAGGAAGTCCACCGCGCCCGCCTCCATCGTCAGCAAGTCGGGCAGCAGGCCACGGCGCAGGCCGAGGCCGGTGTGCAATTTAGGTTGGGGCATGATTGCAGGCTCTCTGGGGCGTTGAACGGCAGCGCGGGGCCAGCCCGCTCCCACACATGACATCGTGGAAGCGGGCTGGCCCCGCGAGGCGCTTCAGGACTGGCCGGTCAGATGGCTGAACAGCCCGTCGGGCATGGCCTTGCCGTTGGCCTTGTAGATCGCCGCCAGGTGATCGTGGGCCTCCTGCTCGGAGATGAAGCCGTCGTGATTGCGGTCGATCTTGTCGAAGTCTGCCACCCTGTCCTTGGCCACGGCCAGGAACTCCTCGCGGGAGACCTTGCCGTCGCGGTTGCTGTCAGTGCGGGCGAATGAGGCGTCGCCACACTTGCCCTCACCGCACTTGCCCTCGGCTCCGGCCTTGGCGCTGGCGCCACACTTGCCTTCGCCGCACTTGCCCTCGCTCTGCGTGGCCTTGCCACCGGCACCGCACTTGCCTTCACCGCACTTGCCTTCGCCCGGGGTCTTGGCCGAGGCCAGCTGGTAGCCTTGGGCCAGGGGTTCTACGGCGAAGGCACTGTTGCCCAGAACCATGCCGCCTAGCAAGGTGGCGCCGAGCAGGCCGAGGGTTTGACGGGTCGTTTTCATGGTGTCGCTCCACTGTGGTTGGAAAGTGGAGCCATTGAGCCGCAGCGGTGTGTCGCTGATGTATCGAGGCAGGCGATATTTTGTATGCCAATGGGTCGCGGCGAAGCGCAGATACACAGTGATACATGAACGGCCCTCTGGTTGCGCAGAGGGCCGTGACAGAGCGGTCAGTCCTCCAGCGGCTTGGGCGGCGCTGCAGGTTTGGCGGGCTTGGCCTTGGCATCCTTGGTCTTGCTGTCCTTGGCCTTGGGCTCGGCAGGTGCGGCTGCGACGGGTTCGGGAGCGGTGACCGCCTTCTCGCTGGCCGGCAGCTCGTCGACCGCCTTGAAGATCACCTGCGGGTCGAGCTTCTCGCCGCTGTCGTCGTCCTTGAGCATGTGGCGCTCGCCGTCCTTGCCCACCAGGATCACCTTGGTGCCCTTGCTCGCGCCCAGCTTGAGCTCACGGATCAGGGCCATGGTGGTCTGCTGCTCGAGGTTCTTGTCCTCGCGCTTGCCCATCATGTTGGCGACGCTGTACAGCACCAGGCTGCGCTCCTTGAATCCGGCCTGGGTGGCGGAGTCTTTCAACGCCTCTTCCAGGCCGCGCAGGGTCGGGTCGGCCGAACTCGGGGCAATGACCACCAGTGGCCGTGCCTTGCCCAGTTCCTTGGCCAACGGTGCATCGCTGTCTGCGGCAAACAGCGGGCTAGCCAAGGCGAACAGGGTAGCGAGGGTCAGTGACCGAACGAGCATGCGCATCTCCTTGTTTTCTCTATAAACCTAAAGACTGCGGATCAGGGAGAAAGATCCGGCGTGGAGCCTAAACCAACTGGCCAGGCGCCTGCTCGCGGCAAAAGTAACCGGGCATGTCCCACACCTGACCAGAGCATAGTCCAAGGATACTGCGCGCACTCAGGGCCGTGCCGTGGCGTTGCCCATCTCGCCGGCTTCCAGCGCCAAGCGCGAGCGATGATGGCGTCCTGGAACGTTTCGTGCCCGGTTACTGATGGCGCGCGAAGCACTTGCGGCTCGTTGTTGTCCATGACTCGTCTTTGCTGAAATTAGAGACACGAGCGCATGAACTTCGGTGCATCCTCGATAGATAGCACCCGCCCCGACCTGTTCAGAAGTCGAAGGCGAGTTGATCCAGGTGCCCCAGGTCGATCGTGTGCCCCAGCACGAATGGCAGGATGGCATCCGCCACGGGTTGCAGCTGTCGGGCGACATAGTGCTCGTAATCGACCGACGATTGCAGAATCTCCAGGGGCTCTGGCCCCGAGGTGGTGATGATGTAGCTGATCCAGCCGCCGTTCTGGTACTGAGTGGGGCGCCCCACCCGTCGATTATGCTCGTCGGCCAGGCGCGCCGCGCGCACATGCGGCGGCACATTGCGCTGGTAGTCAGCCAACGGGCGACGCAGGCGCTTGCGGTAGACCAGCAATTCATCCTGCTCGCCCGCCAGGGTACGGCGCACGTATGCCTGCAGGTAGTCGCGGTAAGGCTGGCCACGGAACACCCGGCCATAGAGTTCCTGCTGGAACTGCCTGGCCAGCGGCGACCAGTCGGTGCGCACCGACTCCAGCCCCTTGAAGACCACTTCGTCCTGGCCATCGCTGCGCCGTACCATGCCGGCGTAGCGCTTTTTGCTGCCTTCGTCGGTGCCTCGGATGGTCGGCATCAGGAAGCGTCGGTAGTGGGTTTCGAACTGCAGCTCCAGCGCGCTCTCAAGGCCCATGGAATGACGCAGGTTCTCGCGCCACCACTGGTTGACCTGCGCCACCAGCGCCTGGCCGATACTTGCGGCAGCCGCTTCGTCGTGGGCCCCCTTGAGCCAGACAAAGGTGGAGTCGGTGTCGCCGTAGATCACATCATAGCCCCGCGCCTCGATCAGCGCCCGGGTCTGACGCATGATCTGGTGCCCGCGCATCGTGATCGACGAGGCCAGGCGCGGGTCGAAGAAGCGGCAGCCACTGGAGCCGAGCACGCCGTAGAAGGCGTTCATGATGATCTTCAGTGCCTGCGAAAGCGGGGCGTTGCCCGCGCGCTTGGCCGCCTCGCGCCCCTGCCAGACACGCTCGACGATGGCCGGCAGGCAATGCTGGCGGCGCGAGAAACGGCCACCGCGAAAGCCCTCCACCGAGTGCGCGTCGTCCGGCTGGCGCAAGCCCTCGACCAGCCCCACCGGGTCGATGAGGAAGGTGCGGATGATCGAGGGGTACAGGCTCTTGTAGTCGAGCACCAGCACCGAATCGTACAGCCCGGGCCGCGACTCCATGACGAAACCGCCCGGGCTGGCCTCGCCCTCGCCACCGACGAGGTTCGGCGCGACATAGCCCAGGCGGTGCATGTGTGGGATGTACAGGTGGCAGAACGCGGCCACCGATCCGCCGCTGCGGTCCACGGCCAGTCCGGTGACCGAGGCGCGTTCGAGGAGGAACTCCAGCAAGTGGGTATGGGCGAAGATCCGCGTCACCAGCTCACAGTCCCTGAGGTTGTAGCGGGCCAGGGCCGGCTTGTCCTCGGCGAAGCGGCGGTTGATCTCGTCCATGCGCTGGTACGGCGTGTCGATGGCCTTGCCCTCGCCCAGCAACTGCTGCGCGACGCTCTCCAGGCTGAACGAGGGGAAGTTCCAGGTCGCCGAGCGCAAGGCCTCGATGCCGTCGATCAGCAGCCGGCCCGGCGCCTCGGCGAAGAAGTGGCTGCGGGCGCCGTGCTCGCGCAGGTGCATCGGCGCGCCGTCGCGGCCCAGGCACAGCGGCACGTTCAGGCGCTGGGCATGCTCGTGCAGCAGGCGCAGGTCGAACTGCACCAGGTTCCAACCGATAATCGCGTCGGGGTCGTGGCGGGCCAGCCACTGGTTGAGGCAGACGATCAGTTCGGCGCGGTCGGCGCAATAGTGCAGGTCGAAGTCCAGCTCGCCCGCCTCGCCGTTGGCCGGGCCGAGCATATAGACCTGGCGCTGGCCGCAGCCTTCCAGGGCGATGCTGTACAGCTCGCCGCGTTCGCTGGTCTCGATATCCAGTGACACCAGGCGCAGCGGCGGGCGGTAGTCCGGGTCGGGCTTGAGCTGGGCATCGTGCAGTACGCCCTGGCTGTCGGGGCGACCATCGAAACGCACCGGGGCGGTGATGAAGCGCTCCATCAGGTAGCGTTCCGGCGGGCGGATGTCGGCTTCGAACACCTCGACACCGGCAGCGCGCAGGCGCTTCTCCAGGGCGATCAGCTGGCGGTGCTGGCGGCAGTACAGGCCCATCACCGGACGCAGGTCGAAGTCGCGCAGCTGCAGGGGCTTGAGTTCGGCGCCCTGTTCACCGGCCAGCAGCGCCCGGGCGTGGGCAGCCTGGGCGGCGGGAATGAAGGCCACCGAGGGCTGGGCGGCCAGGCGCAGGCGCCGTGGGCCCCGGTCGGTGGCCAGCCAGAACTCCACGCAGGTGCCTTCGGGCGTGTCATGCCAGTGGCGGGTCAAGACGAAGCCTTGTTGCAACGGCACTGCGGGGACCTCGGATCGCTACGTTCTCACATGGGCGGATTGTACCGTTCCTCTTGGCATAAAGGGGTGTTTCCAGGCCCCGCGATTGCGTCCGATCAGGCTAGCGTGCGCCCGCGACGAACCCGGCCCGCCGTCCGCTGACCACCAGCAGCCACGCCAGCGCCAGCAGCCCCAGCACCACGGCGCCAAACGACTCGACCCCGGCGCCGACCAGCAACAACCCGCCAATGATCCCGCCCAAGGCGATCGCGCTGTTCCACACCGTCACCAGCATCGACTGCGCCACATCGCCGCCCTCGCCCGCCGCATCGGCGCAGGCGGTCTGCAACAGGGTCGGCGCACCGCCGTAGGTCATCCCCCACAGCGCCACGCTGACATGCACCAGCCAGGCGGCGCCCTGGGCCTGCCCCAAGGCCAGCGTCGCCAGGGCGAACCCGGCCAGGCACAGCAACACCAGCCCACGCAGATGGCGGTCGACACCCAGGCCCACCAGCACGATGCCGCCCAGCGAGGCCAAGCCGAAGGTCATCAGCACCTGGCCCACCTCGGCCGTCATGCCCGCCGCCGCCAGCAGCGGCACGATGTAGGTGTAGAGGATGTTGTGCCCGAGAATCCACGCCAGGATCACCAGCAACACCCGCGCCACGCCCGGGGTGCGCAACACCGTAAGCGCTGCGGGGCGCTTGCCGGCGGCTTGGCCGGGGAAGTCCGGCACCGCCCGCACCACCCAGACGGTCAGCAGCAACGCCGCGACCGTGACCACCACGAAGGCCGCGCGCCAGCCCAGCCAGGCGCCGAGCCAGGTGCCGATTGGCAGACCTAGCGACAGCGCAATGGGCTGGCCCAGCATCGCCACCGCCATGGCCCTGCCCTGCTGGGCCGGCGCCACCATGCGCCGCGCATGGCCGGCGATCAAACCCCAGGCCAGGCCGGCGGCGGCGCCGGTAAGAAAGCGCAGACACAGGGTGAGGGTATTGTCCGGCGACACGGCAGTCAGCCCGTTGAACAGCACGAACCCGGCGATCGCCAGCAGCAGTGCGCGGCGACGCCACCAGCCCTGGGTCAGGGTCACCAATGGAATGGCGGTGAGCAGCGACCCCAGGGCATAGGCCGTGACCCATTGCCCGGCCATGGCCTGGCTGATTTGCATACCGTCGGCGATCTGGTCGAGCAGGCCGGCCGGCAGGGTTTCGCTGAGGATGGCGATGAAGCCGGTCAGGGCCAGGGCCAGCAGCCCGCTCAGGGGCAGGCGCGTGGCGCTGGCAGGGGATGCGGCGACACACGCCGCCGGGGAAGGTGAATGCATGGTTGTCTCCGGCTATCGATTTAGGCAGGCATGGTGCGCTGCTGGGGCATTGCGGAAAAAGCCGGGTACAATTCCACTCAGTCAGGACATCAGTGTCCGCAATCGGAGCGCAGCATGGACAGCCTCAGCGGCTTCATGGTCTTCAACCGGGTCGCCGAGACCCGCAGTTTCGTCGCCGCCGGCCAGTCGCTGGGGATCAGCGCCTCCGCCGTGGGCAAGCGCGTGGCACGGCTGGAGGAACGCCTGGGCGTGCGCCTGTTTCACCGCAGCACGCGCAGCATCACCCTGACCGCCGAGGGCACGCTGTTCCTGGAACGCAGCCGACGCATCCTTGCCGAGATCGAAGCCACCGAGCAGGAGCTGTCCCAGGCCAGCGGAGCGCCCCGCGGGCGCCTGCGGGTGAGCCTGCCGCAGGTGACCGGGTTGGTGATGCCGGCTTTGGCCGAGTTCATGGCGCGTTATCCCGACATCGAGCTCGACCTGGACTTCAGCGACCGCATGGTGGATATCGTCGGCGAGGGCTTCGACGTGGTGATGCGCGGTGGCCAGCCGCTGGATTCGCGCCTCAACGCCAAGTTCCTTGGGCACTTCCAGCATCGCCTGGTGGCGTCCCCCGCCTACCTGCGCGAACGCGGCACGCCGCAGCATCCCCGTGAGCTCACCGAGCACAGCTGCCTGCACTACCGCTTCCCCAGCAGCGGCAAGCTGGAAACCTGGCCGCTGCGCCGGGAACACCCCGAGCAGGACTACGCGATTCCCATCTCGATGGTCTGCAATCACGTCGAGACGCGCATCTGCTTCGCCCTCAACCATCGCGGCATCACCTGCCTGCCGGACTTCAGCGTGCGCAAGGAACTGGCGGCCGGCAGCCTGGTGAGCGTGCTCGACAGCTTCATGGAGCGACGTGGCAGCTTCTACCTGCTGTGGCCATCAGGACGGCAGATGCCGCCCAAGCTGAGGGTGTTCATCGACTTCATGCTCGAACGGGTACTGCCTGCCACCGACCTCAGCCGTACAGGTAGCTGATGTCCTTGTGCGACAGCGGCGGCACCTGCGCCACCAGGTAGTCGCGCAACTTGTGCATCTGGTGGGCCTTGGGGCTGGCCTTGAGCCAGGTCATGTAGTAGCCGTCGCCGGTGGCCACCGCGTGGGGGAATGGCGTGACCAGGTTGCCCGCGGCCAAGTCGGCACTGGCCAGCACCAGGTCGACCACCGAGATGCCCAGCCCCTGCTGGGCGGCCGAGATGCCCTGGTCGAGGGTGTCGAACACCTGGCCCTGGTCGATGCTGACGTCCAGCGCGTCCATGCGCGCCAGCCAGCGTCGCCAGTCACGCCGGTCCGGCGAGGGGTGTAGGAACTCGCAGCTGGAGAGCACCGACAGCTCCGGCCGGGCCTGCTCGAGGTAGCTTGGGTGACACACCGGGATCAGCCATTCATCGAACAGCTTCAGGCTCTCCACATCCGCCGGGAAGCGTCCGTTGCCGAGCAGGATGGCGCAGTCATAGGGTTCGGAATAGAAGTCCACCGCGTCGATGTCCATCCATACGCTCGACAGTTGCACCGAACAGCTGTTGTCGACCCGCTTGAAGCCGTCCAGGGCCCTGAGCAGCCAGCGCACGGTGAGCGTGGACGGCGCCTTCAGGCGCACGCCGTAGCGATCCTGGCGCAACAGCGCGCAGGCGTTCTCGATGATCTTGAAACCGACCTTGAGTTCCTGGGCCAGCAGCCGACCGTGCTCGGTCAGGCGCAGCTTGGGGCCGCGACGCTCGAACAGGTCGCAGCCGAACAGGGCTTCGAGGGTCTTGATGTGGTGGCTGACCGCGCCCTGGGTCAGGGCCAATTCCTGGGCCGCGCGGGTGAAGGAGCCATAGCGCGACGCCACTTCGAAGGCGCGCAGGGCGTGCAAGGCTTGAATCCGTTCCGACATGGCGCCTTCCAGAGCATGAGTGAAGCTAATAGTAGGTCATAGAACCAGGCGTTTTACAACGCGGGATCCATCTCGGAAAATGCCGGTAAATAACAATTATATATAGCAAAGCTGCCGCTATATGTCGAAAACGTTCTATTAAACGAGAAACTCTATTAAATACTGCATACGGATATGCCTGGGGAAATCATGTTTACGGGTTATGGAAACTGCTACCGCCTGGATGCGCTGGAGCTCGCCGATGAACATGTCCAGAACCGTCACCACTGGACGTACAAGACCATAGAAGACTTCAAGGAAACCCTCGCCAACCCTGACTTCCCGTGCCTGTTCGGGCGCAAGGCGGTCAATGCGCGCACGTGCCACATCGTCTTCGCCCGCGCCGAACGCCTGGCAGACGATATTGCCCAAGGCCTTGGCGACTACATCAGCACCATCGAGCCGATCCCGCTCAAGCAGCGCATCGGCAACCCGCTGCTGGTGTTCCTCGAGACGGCGCCCGGCACCACGCTGCAGGCACAGCAGGCACTGGCCTGGGACGTGCTGAATCAGGTCCATGCGCGCGACCCGCAGCCCTGGCCCGAAGAAGTACCGCAGGATCCGCACGACACGCGCTGGTCGTTCTGTTTCGCCGGCATGCCGCTGTTCATCAACATGAGCTTCCCCGCCCACCGCTTGATGAAAAGCCGCAACCTGGGCCGACACATTGCCTTCGTCATCAACCCGCGGGAGAGCTTCGACGAGGTCGCCAGCGCCAGCACTGAAAGCGGCCAGCGCATTCGCACACGCATCCGCGAGCGGGTGCGCCACTACAACGACGGGGTGATGCCCGAGACCCTGGGCTTCTTCGGCCAGGACGACAACTTCGAATGGAAGCAGTACCAATTGCAGGAGCCCGGCTCGCCGAGCCCGGCGCGCTGCCCGTTCCATGCCCACGCAACCGCTGCAACCCTCACCGAGAACTGATCGTGAATACCGCACTGACCGCCACCTACGCCCTAACCGTCCTGCTGCTGATCGCCACGCCCGGCCCGGTGGTGGCCCTGATCGTCAACACCGCCGCCGCCTCGGGCTCGCGCAAAGCCCTGTTCACCGCGGTCGGCACCAACTGGGCCTCGCTGGTGCTGATCGGCGCGGCCGCCTGGATCATCCTCACCAGCGCGGCCATCGACAAGGCCTGGCTCAGCGCCATGAGCCTGCTGGGCTGCCTGTTCATCGGCTACATCGCCCTGGGCACCCTGCGCGAAGCGCTGCAGGCCCCGGTCGACAGCGCACCGCAGGCCACGACCAGCACGCAAGCGGGCCGCGGGGGCCTGCTGCAGGGTTTCATGGTCGGTATCTCCAACCCCAAGGACATCATCTTCTTCATCGCCTTCTTCCCACAGTTCATCCAGATCACCGAGTCGTTCGGCAAGAGCATGGTGGTGCTGTCGCTGCTGTGGATCGCCATCGATTTCGCCGTGCTCAGCCTGTACATCTTCGCCATCGGCAAGATCGCCTCGCCGCGCAGCAACCGCCTGATCAGCCTGGCCTCCGGCGTTGCCCTGCTGCTGATCGCCGCCGTCGGCCTGGCCTACAACCTCAGGGAGCTGGCCGCCTGAGCCACCCCCTAACAGAAGGAGCGCCCATGACCCCGATCCCCCTCGCCACCACCGGCAGCATGGGCACGCCCGACCCCTTGGCGCAGGACTATCAGCGCTTCCTGCAACTGGGTAGCCGCCGCGCACCGCACACGCTGTATGTGCACGAGCGCGGCTACCGCTGCGCAACCATCAACACCGACGCCCTGGGCATGCGCTACAGCCACTGCGCCGGCAAGCGTTTCTCGGTGGCCGAGCGCGGCGGCGCGGCGCGGGTCAACCTGCTGGTGGGCGGTTCCACCGCCATGGGCATCGGCGCCAGCTCCGACGAACACACCGTGGCCTCGTACCTGTCAGTGCTGACCGGCGAGATCTGGTTAAGCCTCGCAGGTTGCGGCCTGAACGCAACCCAGGAACTGCTGATGTTCCTCACTCACCAGCACCGCTTTGGCCAGATCGGCCACGTGGTGGTGCTCAGTGGCCTGAACACACTGGCCCAGGAGGCCCTCGCCGAAGTCCTGGCCGGTGCGCAGGACCCGCATCGGGCAAAGGCCTACCAGGATTTTCTCAACCGTTTCAACGAAGGCGTGCATGCCGGCGGCGAAGCGCGCCGCGAGTCGTTCTGGCAACGCCTTGGCCAGCTGCTGGCGCCAGCCCGGGAAACCCGCTGGCCGCCAGTGGAACCGCTGTCGAGCCCGGACAAGCGCCTGATCCGCGCCGCCGATGCCGTGGGCCGCACCCTGCGCCAGTGGGACCGGCTGCTGGCGGACGGCCACACCACCCTCACCTTCATCCTGCAACCGCTGCTGCCCTGGTGCCGCGAGGCACTGCCCAAGGCGGAACAGGCCATGCTCGCCAAGCTCGAGCGCCAGCCATCGAACTTCGACCGCCTGCTCGGCGACACCTTCGACAGCCAGCTGCACATGGCCTTCTTCCGCCGCATCAAGAGCCAGGCCGACCCGGTCCCCTGCTACGACATGAACAGCATGCTCAGCAGCTCGCCGGTGTTCGCCGAGCACCTGTTCGTCGATCGCCTGCATTTCAACGACCTGGGCAACAATGCGCTGGCCAAGGTGATCACTGCCAAGCTGGGGCTGGCCCAGGAAAGACAGGCCCTGCGCAAGGTCGCACCGATCAAGCTGGTCTGATGAGCGGACGCCGGGCTTTCGGGAAAGGCACGCGGATGGATAGAATAGGCCGTCGTCGCTCCTGATTCGCCCGAGGCACCGTGTAACTGCCATGACCATTCCTGCCTTCCCCTCGCTCCTGGCCCGTCCTCGCGCTCGCCTGGCTGCGACACTCCCGTTGCTGCTGGCCGCCACAGGCGCCCAGGCCCTGGACGTGAGCATCGACCCCCATGCCGACCTGCTCTATCGCCAGGCCCTGCCGCTGCTGGAACAGGCCGACAACCAGGACGACAACGCCGGTCCGCTGCGCACCGCCAGTGGCGACCCCGAGCTCAGCCGCCAGGGCCAGGCGATGGCCCACACGCTGCCCACGGCGGTGGCCCTGCTGAAAAAGTCGGTGGAACTCGGCCACCCGGTAGCCCAGTACCGCCTGGCGCTGTACTACACCACCTATCTGCCGGCAGGACAGATCGCCGAGGCCGCCTGCCCGTTGCTGGAAGCCAGCCTCAAGCAAGGCTTCGCCCCACCCGCGCTGGCCATCGCCCACTGGTGCTCCCCGTACAATGCCAGCCCCGCCTACCGCGAGGCGCTGGAGGCGGTTCCCAGCATGGCCACCTTGTATGCCGCCTACTATCCGCAGCCGGCCACCCGCCTGGTGTGCAACCGTACCCGGCCCCAGGGCCTGCAACTGCAGTGGGGGCGCCAGCGCGACTACCAGGCCGAGATCTACCGCCTGCTCGGTGAGCTCGACCCGCGCCAGCGCCAGGCCTTCCTGCAGAAGGCGGTGGACATCAACGGCTGCGCCGCGGCGCAACAGCGCCTGACCAGCAACCGCTGAGGATCGCTACACAGCGATACATAAACCCACCACCCCCGACACACTGTCGATACCCCGCCACCACACACTCCCGGCCACGACAGCGCGACGGCAGCCCGCCGTTGCCGCCTACACCGGGATGCCTGTTCATGAAAGCCCTGCCACTGTTCACTGACTGGAAGCTGTTCAACGCCCTCGACCACACCGGCAACTGGAGCGCCGACCTGCCGTTGCGCCTGTTCCTGGCCTGGGAGTTCTTCGAATCGGGCCTGGAGAAGTTCAACGGCACCAACTGGTTCGCCGACCTGCAAAGCAGTTTTCCATTCCCGTTCAACCTGTTGCCGGTGGGTCTCAACTGGCAGCTGTCGATGTGGGCCGAATTAATCTGTCCGCTGCTCCTGCTGCTGGGGCTCGGCACCCGTCTGGCCTCGGCAGTGCTGATGGTGGTGACGGTGGTGGCGATTGCCGCCGTGCACTGGCCGAGCCAGTGGTCGAGCCTGGCGGAATTGGGGCGGGGTTATGCGATCACCGACCAGGGTTTTGGCAACTTCAAGCTACCGTTGATCTACCTGGTGGCGTTGCTGCCGCTGCTGTTGAAAGGGGCTGGAAGGTTGAGCCTGGATCACTGGCTGCGCCGGTACCTGTAGGAGCGGCCTTGTGTCGCGAAAGGGCCGCAAAGCGGCCCCAGGTCACGCAATTGTTGCATGGTTCATTGGGGCTGCTTCGCAGCCCATTCGCGACACAAGGCCGCTCCTTGCGATAGCGTTACACGTCTTCTGCCAGGTTGTCCTCATCCCGCCGATGCGCCCACTGATACAACGCTGGCAACACCAGCAAGGTCAGCGCCGTCGACGACAGGATCCCACCGATCACCACCGTCGCCAGCGGTCGCTGCACCTCGGCGCCGGTGCCGGTGGCCAGGGCCATGGGAATGAAGCCCAGCGACGCCACCAGCGCGGTCATCAGCACCGGCCGCAGGCGGGTCAACGCCCCCTCTTCCACCGCCGCGCGCAAGCTCCGGCCTTCCTCGCGCAGGTTGCGAATGAAGGCAATCATCACCAGGCCGTTGAGCACCGCGACGCCCGACAGCGCGATAAAGCCTACCCCCGCCGAGATCGACAGCGGGATATCCCGCAACCAAAGCGCCAGCACCCCGCCGGTCAGGGCGAAGGGGATGCCGGTGAACACCAGCAGGCCATCCTTGAGGTTGTTGAACATCATCAGCAGCAAGGCCATGACCAGCAGCAGCGAGACCGGCACCACCACCCGCAGGCGCTCTGCCGCCGACTGCAGCTGCTCGAATTGGCCGCCCCAGCGAGTCCAGTAGCCCGGCGGGATCTGCACCTGTTCGATCAGCGTCTGCGAGGCCTGTTCGACGAACGAACCCAGGTCACGCCCACGCACGTTGGCGCTGACCACCACCACGCGCTTGCCATCCTCGCGGCTGACCTGGTTGGGGCCCAGCTGCAGGTTCAGGGTGGCCACCTGTGACAGCGGGATGAAGCCGATCTGCGAGGCACCGGCGGCGGCGCTGGCCGGCACCGGGATCAGCAGGCCGGACAAGCCGTCGACATCGGTGCGTAGCGCTTCCGACAGGCGCACCACCATGTCGAAGCGGCGGTCGCCTTCGTACAGGGTGCCGGCAGTGCGACCACCCACGGCGATGGCAATGGCGTCCTGAACATCGCCCACGTTCAGGCCGTAACGGGCGGCCTTGTCACGGTCGATATCGATGGTCAGCACCGGCAGGCCGGTGGTCTGCTCGACCTTCACCTCGGAGGCTCCCGGCACCTGCTGCAAGCTCGCGGCAATCTGCGCGGCGGTGCGGTTGAGTACCTCCATGTCGTCGCCGAACACCTTCACCGCGACATCGCTGCGCACCCCGGAGATCAGCTCGTTGAAGCGCAGCTGGATCGGCTGCGACAGCTCGTAGTTGCTACCCGGCACGCTGGCGGCGGCACGCTGTACCTCGAAGATCAGTTCATCGCGCGGCTTGCCTGGATCCTGCCATTGCTCGCGGGGCTTGAGCATCACGTAGGCGTCGGAGATGTTCGGCGGCATCGGGTCGGAAGCGATCTCGGCTGTGCCGGTACGGGCGAACACCCGCTCGACTTCCGGCACCTGGGCGATGATGGTCTTCTCCAGCCGCTGCTGCATGTCCACCGACTGCGACAGGCTGGTGCCCGGCACGCGCAGGGCCTGCAGGGCGAAATCACCCTCGCTGAGGCTGGGGATGAACTCACTGCCCATGCGACTGGCCAGCACGCCGGACAGCAGCACCACGGTGGCGGCGCCGGCGAACGCCAGGTTGCGCCGGCCCAGCACCCAGTCCAGCACCGGGGCGTAGCGGCGGCGGGCGGTGCGCATGACCGCGCCCTCCTCCTCCTTCACCTTGCCGGTGACGAACAGCGCGAGCGCCGCCGGAACGAAGGTCACCGAAAGGATCATCGCCCCCAGCAGCGCCATCACCACGGTGAAGGCCATGGGGTGGAACATCTTGCCCTCGACCCCTGTCAGGGCAAAGATCGGCAGGTACACCACCATGATGATCAACTGCCCGTAGATCAGCGGCCGACGTGCCTCGCGGGCGGCGGCGAACACTTCGTGGAAGCGCTCGGAGCGGGTCAGCATGCGGCCATGATGCTGCTGGGCATGAGCCAGGCGGCGGATGGCGTTCTCGACGATCACCACCGCGCCGTCGACGATGATGCCGAAGTCGAGTGCCCCCAGGCTCATCAGGTTGGCGCTGACCTTGTTGCTGAACATGCCGGTGAAGGTGAACAGCATCGACAGGGGGATGACCATGGCGGTGATCAACGCCGCGCGGATGTTGCCCAGGAACAGGAACAATACGGCGATGACCAGGATAGCGCCTTCGATGAGGTTCTTCTTCACCGTGGCGATGGCTTTTTCCACCAGGTTGGTGCGGTCATAGACGGTGATCGCCACCACGCCCTTGGGCAGGCTGCGGTTGATCTCCTCGAGCTTGGCCGCCACCGCCTGGGACACTGTGCGGCTGTTCTCGCCGATCAGCATGAACACCGTGCCCAGCACCACCTCGCGGCCATTCTCGGTGGCGGCGCCCGAGCGCAGCTCCTGGCCCAGGCCAACCTGGGCGACATGGCTGACGCGGATCGGCGTGCCATCGACGCTGGAGATGACGATGTTGGCGATGTCCTCGGCCGAGGCCACCTGGCCCGGGGCGCGGATCAGCAACTGCTCGCCGTTGCGCTCGATGTAGCCGGCGCCGACGTTGGCATTGTTGCGCTCTAGCGCCGCGACCAGGTCGTTGAGGGTCAGCTTGTAGGCCGCCAGGCGCTTGGGTTCAGGCGCGATCAGGTACTGCTTGGCATGGCCGCCGATGCTGTTCACCTCGGCCACACCCGGCACGTTGCGCAGCTGCGGCTTGATGATCCAGTCCTGGATCACCCGCAGATCGGTGGCGGTATAGGACGTGCCGTCGTCCTTCACCGCCCCCTCCTCGGCCTCGACCGTCCACAGGAAGATCTCGCCAAGGCCAGTGGAGATCGGCCCCATGGCCGCCTCGATGCCTTCGGGCAACCGCTCGCGGGCCACCTGCAAGCGCTCGTTGACCAGCTGGCGGGCAAAGAAGATGTCGGTGCCGTCATCGAAGATCACCGTCACCTGGGACAGCCCCGAACGCGACAGCGAGCGGGTCTGCTTGAGGCCTGGCAGGCCGGCCATGGCGGTCTCGATGGCGAAGGTGATGCGCTGCTCGGTCTCCAGCGGCGAGTAGCCGGGCGCTGCGGTGTTGATCTGCACCTGCACGTTGGTGATGTCGGGCACGGCGTCGATGGGCAGCTTCTGGTAGCTGTGGATGCCCACGGCGGCCATCAGCACCACGGCGAGCATCACCACCAGGCGTTGCTCGATGGCGAACTGGATAAGGCGTTCGAACATGAATGGCGTCCCCGGTCAGTGGCTGTGTTCGGCCGAGCCTTTGCCCAACTCGGACTTGAGGACGAAGCTGCCGGCGGCGGCGACCACGGTGCCGGCGGCCAGCCCCTCGCGCACTTCCACCTGGCCGGCGTCGCGGCGCCCGGTCTTCACCGGGCGGGCCTCAAAGCCCTCGTCGGTACGGGCGAACACCACGGTCTGTTCATCCCAGGTCTGCAGTGCGCTTTCCGGCACCACCACGGCGGCGTCGAAACGCTCGACGGTAACCGCGATGTTGACGAACAGCCCGGGGCGCCAGGCGCCATTGGGATTGGCCAGGGTGGCGCGCACGGTGGCGGCGCGGTTCTGCTCGCCGAGCAGGCTGCCGACGTAGTTGACCTTGCCCTCCACCTGGGCGCCGAGGTCCGGCGCGCTGACGCTGACGCCACGGCCGCTGACCACCTTGTCCAGGTCGCGCGGGGCCACGGCGAAGGTGGCCCAGACCCGGCTCAGATCGGACAGGGTGAAGGCATTGCTGGTCTCGTCCACCACCTCGCCCACGGTCAGGTGCTTTTCCACCACCACCGCGTCGAACGGTGCACGCAACTCGTAGCGGTTGCCCTTGCCGGCCGGCGCCACGGCGGCGGCCTTCTGCCCGGCGTTGGCAGCGGCGATCTCGGCCTCCTGCAGCGCCTGGCGGGCCTGCAGGTAGTCCTGTTCGGCGCTGATGCGCTCCTGCCACAGCTGCTTCTCACGCTCGAAGGTCAAGCGGGCCAGCTCCAGGCGGCGCTGGGCGGCCTGCTGCTCGCTGCGCAGCTCGGAGATCTGCTGGCTGGCGATCACCGCCAGCACCTGGCCACGCTTGACCGCCTGGCCCAGCTCGGCCTGCACCGACTCGACCACGCCGGGGACGCGGGGCACCACGTGGGCGGTGCGGTCCTCGTCGAAGCGGATCTCACCGGGGAAGCTGATGGCAGTGCCCAAGGTGCGCGGGCCGGCAGTGGCCAGCTGCACGCCGGCGGCCTGGATCTGCTCGGCGGAGAGATGCAACTGGCCCTCTTCGTCGGCATGGCTTTCGCCTGCGGACTCACCGTGGCCATCGTCCTTGTCTTCGTCGTGGCCGTGGCCGGCTTCGCCGTGGTCGTCGTGCTGGGCCTGGCCGCTGCCGGCCTTACCGAGGGTGCCGGTCCAGGCGGCACCGCCGAGGCCGATAACGGCCAGGGCAGCGGCGAGGATGGCGAGCTTGCGTGGGTTGGTCATTGTTGCTCCTGCTGGAAAAGTCGTTGCAGTTCAGGGCCCATCGCGGGGCAAGCCCGCTCCCGCGGGAATGCGTGGGAGCGGGCTTGCCCCGCGATGGGTCGAGGCTCAAAGCTCGCCGTAGATCCGCTCCACCTGCGCCCGGGCATCGGTCGCCTGGGCCAGCGCTTCGAGGTACAAGCCCCGTGCATCGATCAGCGTTCGCTGGGCGTCGAGCACATCGAGGAAGGCGAACTTGCCCATCTCGAAGCCGCGTGTGGCGGTGTCCACCGCCTGCTGGGCGGCGGGCAGGATGGTGCGGTCGTAGGCCTGCACTTCGCCCATGGCCGTGCCCCACTGCTCCAGGGCGCTGCGGGTTTCGCTGCGCAAGCGCAGCTCCACGGCGTTGCGCAGGTCGCGGGCCTGGTCGGCGCGACGGGCGGCGGCCAGCACGTTGCCCTGGTTGCGGTCGAACAGCGGCAGCGGCATCGACAGCCCGACCACGTTGACCCGCTCACGGTCCTCGCGGCTGTACTGGCTGCCCAGGCTGACGGTCAGGTTGGGAATGCGCTGGGCCTTCTCGGAACCGAGGCTGGCATCGCCACGCTCGATCTGTGCCGCGGCCAGGCGCCATTCGGCGGTCTGCTCGACCTTGGCCAGCAGGGGTTCGGCCTGCGGCGCCGGGCCGGGTGAGAGGTTGCTCGCGTCGAGCCGGTCGAAACGGGCCTCGGCACTGCCCGTCAGACGCGCCAGGACCTGGTTGGCCACGCCACGTTCGGTGCGTGCCCGACGCACCGCCGCCTCGGCCTGGGCCAGCTGGACCTGGGCGCGGGTGGCCTCCACCGGCGAGGACTGCCCGGCGCGCACCCGCCCCTCCACCACCCGCAGGCCGCGTTCGGTCAGCGCCTGCGACTGTTGCGCCAGCTCCAGCGCGGTCTGTGCCCGCAAGGCGGCATGAAAGGCCTGGATCACATCCGCGCGCAGGCTGTTGCGCTGGCGCTCGAGCTCCAGCCGGGCGATTGCCTGGCCGGCCTTTGCGACTTCGATCCGCGCGCCGCGCTTGCCGCCCAGCTCCAGGGCCTGGCTGAGGGTCACGGTGGTGGTGCTGGTGGCGCGGCGGGTGTCCTCGACCTCCCAGGACAGCTCGGGGTTTGGGATCAACCCGGCCTGCTGGCGCTCGCCCTCGGCGATGCCGATCTCACGGCCGATGGCGGCGAAGTCCGGGTTCTGGGAGAAGGCGGCGTCGAGCGCCTGGTCCAGGCTCAGGCCCTGGGCACCGGCAGGGCCGGCCAGCAACAGGCAGAGCAAGGCGATCTTGCGGGGGATGGGCACGGCGGAAGTCCTCGTCGACAAGCGGCGGAATGCTTTGGCGAGGGACTGTAGGCAGCGGTGGTTATCGGGGCGGTGGCGGGAAGATTACAATTTTGTAATCAAGCATGCCGAGGGTGCATCGCCCTGAGATTTGGGCCTTTCAGGGTGTTCGACGTTAGCGTTGCAGCACCTATGAGATCGAGCGCCGCGCGGGCGGCGCTCGATCTCATAGGCGCTACAGAACTCTCGCCAGGCACCTCTGCGCCATCACCCAATCAAAACCACCCGCAAACACTTGCCATCAGCCCAATCCCGAAATACTGTATGAATAAACAGTTATCTCGGACACTCCCATGCAGCTCATCGCCAAGCTCGGCATCCTCGCCGACGCCGCCAAGTACGACGCGTCCTGCGCCAGCAGCGGCGCCCCCAAGCGCAGCTCTCGTGGCCGCGACGGCCTCGGCGCCACCGACGGCATGGGCATCTGCCACAGCTATACCCCGGACGGGCGCTGCGTGTCGCTGCTCAAGGTGCTGCTGACCAACTTCTGCCTGTACGACTGCCAGTACTGCGTCAACCGCCGCTCCAGCAACGTGCCGCGGGCGCGTTTCAGCCCCGAGGAAGTGGTGCGCCTGACCCTGGACTTCTACCGGCGCAACTGCATCAGCGGCCTGTTTCTCAGCTCCGGCATCATCCGCTCGGCCGACTACACCATGGAGCAGCTGATCCGGGTGGCCCGTCTGCTGCGCGAGGAGCATGGCTTTCGTGGCTACATCCACCTCAAGACCATCCCCGACGCCGACCCGCTGCTGATCGAGGAAGCCGGACGCCTGGCCGACCGCTTGAGCGTGAACATCGAGCTGCCCACCGACGCCAGCCTCGAACGCCTGGCCCCGGAGAAGCGCGCCAGTACCATCCGCCAGGCCATGGGCGTAATCCACCACGGCCAGCAGGCCGTCGCCGGCGAACCACGAGCGCCACGCTTCACCCCCGCCGGGCAGAGCACCCAGGTCATCGTCGGCGCCGACGCCACCGACGACAGCGCCCTGCTGCGCAACGCCGAGTCGCTGTACCAGGGCTATGGCCTCAGGCGCGTCTACTACTCCGCCTTCAGTCCGATCCCCGACAGCCCCTCCAGCGTGCCCCTGGCCGCCCCGCCGCTGCTGCGCGAGCACCGCCTGTACCAGGCCGACTTCCTCCTGCGCGGCTACGGCTACAAGGCCGGCGAGCTTTTGGGCGAAACTGGCAACCTGGCCCTGGATATCGACCCCAAGCTGGCCTGGGCGCTGGCCAACCGCGAGGTATTCCCGCTCGACGTCAACCGCGCCGAGCCGGCCCTGCTGGCGCGCATCCCCGGTATCGGCCTGCGCAGCGTGCAGCGCCTGGTGGCCCTGCGTCGCGAGCGGCGCATCCGCTACGACGACCTGATCCAGTTGCGCTGCGTGCTGGACAAGGCCCGCCCGTTCATCGTCACCAGCGACTACCGCCCGGCCCAGGCCGAGCTGCGCAGCGGCCTGCTGCGCGCCCGCCTGCGCGAACCCCAGGCACCGGTGCAGATGGGCCTGTGGGGATGATCGCGCTGGATTGCGATGACGACTTCGCCACCTGGCGCGACCAGGCGCGGCAACTGCTCGGCCATGGCATCGACCCGGCCACGGTGACCTGGGGCCAGGCGCGCATGGACGACCTGCTGGCCGTGCCCACGCCCCTGCCCGACGGCCCCGGTCCGTTCCGCGCCCGCGTGCCGGCGGCGCTGCTGGCCCAGCTGGAACAGGCCGGGCGATACCGCGGCGAGCAACGCTGGAACCTGCTGTACGAAGTGCTGTGGCGCGTCGCCCATGGCGACCGCACCGCCATGCTCGCCGGCGACCGCCTGGGCAGCGAGATGCAGCGGCGCATCCGCCAGGTCGGCCGCGAAGCCCATCACCTGCATGCCTTCGTGCGCTTCGTGCCACTGCCCGAGGCACTGGCCGAGCAGTTGCAACTGGACCTGGTGGCCTACCACGAACCTGCCCACGACATCCTCGACAGCGCCTGCGGGCATTTCGCCGATCGCCTGGGGCGCCAGCGCTGGTTGATCGCCACGCCCCGCGACGGCGTACGCTTCGACGGCCAGCACCTGGACTACCGGCGCCAATGCCCGGAGCAATGGCGGCAGTGGGCGCGCAACGCCGAGGACCCCGGTGCCGAGCTGTGGCTGGCCTACTACCGGCACACCTTCAACCCCGCCCGGCTCAACCCCGGCGCGTTGCGCCAGCACCTGCCCGGGCGCTTCTGGCGTCATCTGCCGGAGGGCCCACTGATCCCTGAGCTGGTCGGCCAGGCGCGACATGGCAAACAGCGCGACGGGCAGGCGCTGGAGGTCGGGCGCCAGCGTGGCAAACGCATTGCTTCAGGGAACCACAAACCAAACGAATAGAATTTGTGAAAAGTTCACCATTTTCCGATTCGAAAGCATTGTTGCGGGCCTGACAATCCGACACACTTATTGCTAATTATTCTCATAAGCACTAGCGATAAGGATAAAGCCCGGCATGTCACTGCACATCTCCCCTCACCGCTTCACGCCCGCCCGCAACCTGTTGGCCATGGCCATCTGCATGGCAACCCTCACTCCCGCGCTGGCCGAGGAACAAGCGCCGGCCGTGATCGAGCTGGGCGCCACGGCCATCAACGACAGCAGCCTGGGCAGCACCACCGAGGGGTCGAAGTCGTACACCACTGGTTCCATGGCCACCGCCACCAAGCTGCCGTTGACCATGCGCGAAACGCCCCAGGCGGTGACCGTGATCACCCGCCAGCGCATGGACGACCAGGGCATGACCAGTATCAACGACGTGGCCCGGTACACGCCGGGGTTGTTCCTCAACCAGTCCAACGGTCCGGGCCGGCAGACCTACAAGGCCCGCGGCTTCGACGTCGACAACGTCATGTACGACGGCATCCCCAGCGCGTACACCGGCTGGGTGGTCGGCGCCCAGCCCAATCTGGCGATGTTCGACCGGGTCGAGGTGGTGCGCGGCGCCACCGGTTTGGTCACCGGTTCCGGCACGCCGTCGGCGGCCATCAACCTGGTGCGCAAGCGCCCGCTGGCGGAACAGAAGGTCACGCTCACCGGCGCCGCCGGCAGCTGGGACAACTACCGCGGCGAACTCGACGCCTCCAGCCCGCTCAACGACAGCGGCACACTGCGCGGCCGCGTGGTGGCCTCGTACCGCGACGCCAACGGCTTTCGTGATGGGCAGCAGGAAGACCACGGACTGTTCTATGCGATCACCGAGGCCGACCTGGGCGAGGACACCACCCTGACCCTCGGCCTGTCCCACCAGAAGGACAAGACCAACGTGTTCTGGGGCGCGATCCCCACCGAGCTCAACGGCCACCATCAGGACCTGCCGCGCTCATACAACCCGGCCACCGACTGGGAGGTCAAGGACCAGGAAATCAACACCCTGTTCGCCGAGCTGCGCCAGCGCCTGGCCAATGACTGGAAGCTGCAGGTCAACGCCATCTACAGCGAGCAGAACGCGCTGTTCCGCGGCTCGTACCAATCGCGCTGGGACCTGGCCAAGCCGCTGAGCCGCACGGTCTACCAGTCGGCCCACGACGAGAACCAGCTGGGCCTGGACACCTTCGCCAGCGGCCCGTTCGAGGCCTTCGGCCGCACCCACGAGCTGGTGGTCGGTGCCAGCAAGCGCATCTACGACATGACCGAGCGCAACTACAGCCCCTACGACCTGGACTACCCCATCGACGGCGGCAAACCGGACTTCCTGCACACTGGCAGCAGCCGCTACCTGATCAACCAGGAAGGCGTGTACACCACCACCCGCCTGAGCCTGGCCGACCCGCTCAAGCTGATCCTCGGCGGGCGCCTGGACTGGTACGACTACGACCAGCGCGGCAGCAACGAGGGCGACTACAAGGTGACCCGCAACGTCACCCGCTATGCCGGCCTGATCTACGAGCTGGACGAGCACCACTCGCTGTACACCAGCTACACCGACATCTTCCAGCCTCAGGACAACAAAGACCCCAGCGGCACGCCGGTGCGACCGATCGAAGGCAAGAACTACGAAGTGGGCATCAAGGGCGAGTACTTCGACGGCGCGCTCAACGCCAGCCTCGCGGTGTTCCGTATCGACCAGCAGAACCGCGCGGTCGAGGTGGACAAGAGCCTGTGCCGGGCCGGCCAGTTCGCCTGCTACGAAGCCTCAGGCGAGGTGCGCAGCCAGGGGATCGACTTCGAGCTGCAGGGCGCGCTGACCGAGCAGTGGCAGATTGGCGCCGGCTACACCTATGCCCGTGTGCACAGGGTCAAGGACGCCAAGAACCCGCAGAACGTCAACAAGCCGTTCGAATCCGACACGCCGCAGCACCAGTTGAAGCTGTTCACCACCTACCGCTTCCAGGGCCCGCTGGAGAAACTGCGGGTCGGTGGCGGCGTTACCTGGCAAAGCCGCATGTACAACGACTTCACCGTGGCCGACGGCAGCAGCTATCGCCTCGAGCAGGGCGCCTACGCCGTCACCGACCTGATGGCCGGCTACGCGGTCACCCAGCACCTGGACCTGCAGCTCAACGCCAACAACGTGTTCGACAGGAAATACTACTCGTCGATCTCCAAGTCGGTGAACTATGGCGGCGATACCTTCGGCGATCCGCGCAACCTGATGCTGACGGCCAAGTACAGCTTCTGAATCCCAGGGCGCAAGGATGCGCCTCCATGCCTAACACGCTTCTACAGACTTCACGCATGCACCCACCGCCGATGCAGCCCGCGCGCCAGGGCATCGAGCATGAACCCCAGCACACCGATCAGCAGCACCATCGCCATCAGCTCCGAGTAGGCCAGCCGATCGCGGGTATCGAGGATGAAGTATCCCAAGCCGGCGCTAACCCCAAGCATTTCGCACGGCACCAGCACGATCCACAGGATGCCGATGGCCAGGCGCACACCGGTCAGCACATGGCCGATCACCCCGGGGATGACCACCTTGCACAAGGTCTCCCAGCGCGTGGCACTGAGGCTGCGGCTCAACTGCAACCAGCGCGGGTCGAGCTGGCGCACCCCGGCGGCGGTGTTCAGCAAAATCGGCCACAGCGCGGCGAAGGCCAGCAGGAAGTAGATCGGCTGGTCGCCCACGCCCATCAGCATCACCACCACCGGCATCCACGACAGCGGCGAGATCATGCGCAGGAACTGGAACGCCGGCGTGGTCGCCGCCTCCAGGTGCCGGTAGCTGCCCACCAGCAGGCCCAGCGGCACGCCGATCAGCAGCGCCAGCAACAGGCCGACGAGGATGCGTTTCAAGCTTACCCAGATGTGCCCATAGACCTCGCCCTGCCCCAGCAACTCCACCAGGCTTTGCAGCGTGGCCTGGGGCGCGAAGCGCGCCGACAGGCCATCGGCGGCGCCGAACAGGCGCACGCCCGCCCACCACAGCAACAACAGCGCCGCCAGGCCCGCCAGGCCCAGGGCACCATGCACGACATGCCTGCGCATCAGACCGCGAACTCCTCGCTACGCTGGAAGTCCTCGGCGATGCCGAACGCGGCCGGGCCACCCACGGCGGCGATGGCGTTGCGCACGAAACGCTCGTCCACCAGGTCGCGGGCAGTCTGCGCCGGGTCCAGACCGGCGAGGAAATCGCTCTCGCCGACGATCAGGGTGTTCTTCAGGCGCTTGACCAGTTCCTCGGTGTAGCTGGGGAAGGGGTAAGGCTGGAAGTCGATGCGCTTCTCGTCCCACTGCTGGTGCTGGATCGCGCCGCTGGCGATGTAGCCGGCGCGATCTTCGGCGGAAGGCGCCAGCACCTTGGTCAGCACCGCCGGCTCGTGCGGGGTGTACTTGTTGGGGCCGGCCTTGGACAGCAGGGCTGCGGCCTCGGCGCGGTGCTCGCGGGTCCACTGCTGGGCCTTGACGATGGCGTTGACCACCTTCTGCGACCACTCCGGGCGATTGTTCAGGTCGTGCTCGTGCATGAACACCACGCAGCAGGCATGGTTGCGCCAGACATCACCGGTGAAGCGCTGCACGCGGCCAACCTTGAGGTTCTCGGCCAGGGCGTTGAACGGCTCGGCGACGATATAGCCAGCAATGCGCTTGCTGGCCAGGGCCGGCGGCATGTCCGACGGCGGCAGCACCAGCAGGTTGACCTCGTTGTCCGCCAGTTGCGCGTCGGCCGGCTTGGACACGGGCTTCAGACCGTTGTCACCGAGCATCTGCTGCAGCACCACGTTGTGGATCGAGTACCAGAACGGAATGGCCACGGTCTTGCCGCCGAGCTGCTTCATCTCGGTGATGTCCGGGGCCACGGTCAGGCCCGAGCCACCGACATGGTTCCAGGCCACGACCTTGGCCGGCACCTTGCTACCGTAGCGCGCCCACACGGTCATCGGCGACAGCAGGTGGATGACGTTGACCTGGCCGGAGATGAACGCCTCGATCACCTGCGCCCAGCTGCGCAGCAGCACCGGGCGCTCGGCCTTGATGCCCTCGGCCTCGAACAGGCCGTTGTTGTGCGCCACCAGCAAAGGTGTGGCGTCGGTAATCGGCAGGTAGCCGATACGCACGGGCGCGTCCGGCTCGGCGGCGGCGCGGGCCTGCAGGCTCGACAGCAGCGGCACGGCACCGGCGGCGGTAAGCATGGCGCTCAGCTTGAGAAAATCGCGACGGGACGTCGTGGAACAGCAGTCATCCATGCACATGGACAGCCTCCGAGGGCAAGGGGGGTGGAGTGGGTTCGGCTGTGCGGCTTGCCCGCCGAAGGGTTTTCAGGATCTCGATGCGCAGCGCGCCCAATTCCTCGACCCGCTGCGCGCGGGGCTGCGGCAGGTCGATGTGCCACTGGCCGAGGGTGCGCGCCGGGTGGTTGCCCAGTAGCAGCACGCGATCGGACAGCAGCAGGGCTTCGTCGATATCGTGGGTAATCAGCACCGCAGCGGTATTGTGGGTGGCGATCAGTTGCAGCAGCAGTTGCTGCATGTCGGCCCGGGTCACCTCGTCCAACGCGCCGAAGGGTTCGTCCAGCAACAGCACCTCGGGCTGGCGCGCCAGGCAGCGGGCCAGCGCGGTGCGCTGGGCCATGCCGCCGGACAGCTGCGCCGGGTACTGGCCACGGGCGTGGCCCAGGCCCACCGCGTCGATGGCATGGTCGATCCGTGCACGCCGCTCGGCCGCCGACAGCTTGGGCTGGCGGGCGAAGTCGAGGCCGAAGGCGACGTTCTTCTCAAGGGTCAGCCAGGGCAGCAGGCTGGGGTCCTGGAACGCCACCGCCAGACGCGGATGCGGCCCCTGCAGCGGCTCGCCGCGCAACTGCACGCGGCCGCCACGGGCCTGCTGCAGGCCGGCCAGCACACGCAGCAGGCTGGATTTGCCGACCCCGCTGGGGCCGAGGATGCTGACCACCTCCCCCGGCGCCAGCGCCAGGTCGAACTGCTCCAGCACCGCCTGCCAGCCACCCTCGCGCGGGTAGCCCAGGCTGATGTCACGGGCTTCGAGTAGCACGTCGGTCATGCAGAGGCCGCCTGGCGTTGCAGCTCGGCGCGCAGTTGCACCAGGCTCGGAGTGACGATCGGCACGAACGCCGACTCGCGCCAGCGGCGGGCGAAGCCCTCGCCATAGGCGGTCAGGTAGGCCTTGCCACCGCTGGCCTGCAGCTCCAGCTGCACGGCGTCGGCGGCGCATTCGGCGAGGGTGATGCGCAGTTTGAACAAGGCGGCCGGCTGGCCCTGGAAGCGGTCGTCGCGCAGCCCCTGCTTGAGCTCCGCGACGGTGTTCTCCAGGCGCTCGGCGAGCACCTGGCGGGCCTCCTCGAGGAAGGCGCCACGCCCTTGCAGGTGCGCCTGTGCCTCCTCCAGGGCGCGGCGTGCCAGGCCGATGGCCATGCCGCACTGCAGCGCCAGGAACGCCGGACGCACCCTGGGCAGAAACGCGCGGGCGTTGTCGTGTAGCAGCCAGTCGCGCGCCAAAGGCACCTGGTGGAAGGCCAGCGCCGCCGTGTTGCTCGACTGCAGGCCCATCAGTTGCAGGTCGTCGGAGCGCTCCAGGCCCGGCGCGTTCGACGGGATGGCGACCACGAACGGCGCGCCACCGGTATCATCCTCGATGGCCGCGGCCACCACGAAACCGTGCTGGCGCAGGTTGGTCACCCAGTGCAGGCGTCCTTCCAGGTTCCAGCCATCGCTCTCGGCGCGGCCACGCACCTGCAAGGCCTCGATGCCGGAAAGGAACTTCATGGCGTTGGACAGGCCGGTGGCCCCGGCCAGCTCGCCCTTCAGCAGATCGGGCAGCAGCCGCTCGCACAGCGCCCGGTTGGGGCTTTGCAGCAAGTATTCGATGAAGGCGCGCTGGCCCCAGCAGACGAAGGCCGCGGCCAGCGAATGGCTGGCGATGGCGGCGATGGCCTCGACCGCCGCGGTGACGTCGCCACCCGAGCCGCCAAAGGCCGGGTCGACGCCGATGCGCAGCAGTTGCGATTCGGCGATCTGCGCCAGCACCCGGTGTGGATCGCACTGGCCCTGGTCGATGGCCTCGGCATTGGCATCCAGCCATTGTCGAAATGCATGATCAAGCATGTCCCTACTCCTGTTGAAACGCCGGGCGCGCCGGCATCAGGCCCCGATCAGGCCGATGGCTGCCAGCGGTACTTGCCGAGCTCGTCGTTGAGCGGCGTCTGGGCGAACACATTAGCAAAGTTGCACAGGGTTGCGAGGCTCACGCCGAGAATCACTTCCAGGGCGTTGCCTTCGCTGAAACCGGCATCGCGAAACGCCTGATAGGTGGTGTCAGAAACGTTGCCACGGGTGTCGATCACCTCGCGGGCGAACGCGGCCAGGGCCTCGTAGCGGGCGTCGGGCAGCTCGCCACGGGCACGCAGGGCATCGACCACTTCCTGGGGCAGCTTGGCCTTGTTCAGCGCCACGGCGGTGTGGCCGGCAACGCAGAAATCGCAGCCATGCTGGGTGGCGGCGATCAGTTGCACCACTTCGCGCTCGGCCAGGGTCAGCTCGGATTTGCCGTTGAGCGCCGAGACGGTAACGTAGGTTTCCAGCGCCGCCGGGGCGTTGGCCAGGATGCCCAGCAGGTTGGGGATGAAGCCGGAGTTCTTTTGCGCGTTCTCAAGGAATGGGCGGGCGGCTTCCGGGGCGGTCTGCAGGCTGTGTAGAGTGATGCGTGCGGACATGGAGTGGTCTCCTTTGATGTAGGTCGCTACAGTCTGTTGGTTATAAGAAGTAGCATCCATATTCATCAGTCGCCTTTCCTTGCTCCAGAGTCCTTGCATTAGATGATTTCTTCCAGCCCCCTCGTCGATTGGTTATTAGAGAGCCTGGAGCTCGACGCCAGCCTGTTCCATGTCGGCCGCTACTGCGGCGGCTGGCACGCCAGCACCCAGGGCATGGGCCGGGCCAGTTTCCACCTGGTGGTGCAGGGCCATTGCTGGCTGCATATCGATGGCCAGGCGCAGCCGCTGCGCCTGGAGAGCGGCGATGCGGTGTTCCTTTTGCGTGACCTGGCCTATCGGCTGTCCGGCGACGAGGAGGCCGGCGACGCCTGTGCCCAACCGCGCCGAAGCATGCAGCCGCTGGACCTCGAAGCCGGAGACGGCGTGGGGCTAGTGTGCGGGTTCTTCCACTTCCAGTCGGGGTTGTCGTCGCTGATCGTCGACGGGCTGGCGGACTGGATCCTGCTGCGCGCCAGCGAGCCGGCCGGCAGCGCGGCGCGGGCGCTGTTCGGGCTGATCCTCGAGGAATGCCGTCGTCCGCAGCCCTCCCAGGCGCTGCTCGAACGCCTCACCCACCTGTTGTTCCTGTATGTGCTGCGCCAGCAGGTGCACGCCGGCCAGTCGCTGGGCGGCCTGGTCGCCCTCGCCCGCCAGCCGGCCTTCGCCGGCTTGCTGGAACGCCTGATCGAGGAGCCGGGGCAGGCCTGGACGCTGGAGAGCATGGCGGCCTGCACGGGGCTTTCGCGCTCGGCCTTCTTCAAGCGCTTCAACGAGCTGGCCGGGCAATCACCCGGGCAGGTACTGCTGGCGCTGCGCATGCGCCATGCCTGCCAATTGCTCAAGACGGGCAATACCGTCGAACAGGTGGGCGCGCAGGCGGGCTATCAGTCAGTGGCGGCCTTTACCCGGGCATTCGCCAAGGCGGTCGGCGTGCAGCCAGGAGCCTATCGCAAACAGCAGGGTGCGGGATAAGGCGCAGCCCCCTCAGGGCCGCCGCTGCATCCACGCCGCCCCCAGCCCGCTGAGGCAGATCACCGCGATGCCGACCAGGCTCGTGCCGTCCGGCACCTGGCCGAACACCACCAGGCCCAGCAACCCGGCGAACACGATCTGGCAATAGCTGAACGGCGCCAATAACGCCGGCGCCGCATGGCGGAACGCCTGGGTCAACAACAGGTGCGCGGTCATCCCGCAGCCACCCAGCGCCAGCATCAGCGGCACATGGGACCATTGCGGCGCCTGCCAGAAAAACGGCACCAGTGCCGTCATGATCAGGGTGTTGCACAACCCGGCGTAGAAGTTGCTGGTGGTCGGGCTGTCGTGGGCCGCCAGTTTGCGCGTCAGCAACTGGTAGAAACAGAACCCCAGCGCCGAGCCGAAGGGAAACAGGATGGCCGGGGTGAACATCGCTCCCCCCGGGTGCACCACCACCAGCACGCCGACAAAGCCCATCACCACCGCCAGCCACTGCCCCGGCGTCACCCGCTCCTTGAGCAGCGGCACCGACAGCGCGGTGACCAGTACCGGCGCGAGGAAGTTGACCGAAGTCGCCTCCGCCAGCGGCAGGTACTGCAACCCGGCGGTGAACAGCAGGCTGGTGCTGAGCAGGCTCAACGCGCGCAGGGTCTGCAGCAACGGCCGGCGGGTACGCAGCACCGCGAGGCCCGCCTTGGGCAGGAAGATCCCGGCCATCAGCACGGTGTGCACCAGGTAACGCACCCAGACCACCATGATGATCGGATAGATCCCACCGAGGAATTTCGACAGTGCGTCGTGGCTGGCGAACAGGAAGGTGGCCACCACCACCAGGGCGATGCCGCGCAGTGGCTGGTTGACTCCGGACAGCGACGAACTGGAACTCATGAGGCTCTCGGGCGAGGGCCCCGGCATGGTGCCGGGGCATGGGCGGATTCTAGAAGAGAACCCGGGGACGCGACAAAGCCTTGTGGTCCAGCTGGTACATTTTGTTCGCTGATCGACCACTTTTACCCAAGTGGCCAGGATCTCAGTTGTGATGCAACGATTGCTGAGGCCGCTTTGCGGCCTGTCAGGCTCGCGGCAGCACCTGCGTCAAGCGCTCGCTCGCCGGCGCCGGCCGGCCATACAAGTAGCCCTGGAAATGCGAACACCCCTCGGCCAGCAGGCGCTCCATCTGCTCGGCCGACTCCACCCCTTCGGCCGTGGTCTTGATCATCAGGCTGTTGGACAGCTCGGTGATGGCGCGGATGATCGACATCGCCTCGCGGCTTTCGCACATGTCGTGGACGAACGACTTGTCGATCTTGATCCGGTCGAACGGAAACGAGCGCAGGTAGCCCAGCGAAGAATACCCCGTGCCGAAATCGTCGAGGGAAATCGACACCCCCAGGTCCTTCAGCGCGCGTAGGGTCCGCACGTTCTCCTCGCTGTTGCCCAGCAGCACCGACTCGGTGATCTCCAGCTCCAGGCGCGTGGCCGGCAGGCCTGAATCGGCCAGGGCCAGGGCCACTGTGTGGACCAGGCCAGCGTTCTTGAACTGCACCGCCGAGAGGTTGACCGATACCGTCTGCGTGGTGCCCCAGCTGGCCGCCTCCTGACACGCCAGGTTCAGCGCCCGGGCGCCGATCTCGTGGATCAGGCCGGTTTCCTCGGCGATGGGAATGAAATCCATCGGCATGATCATGCCGCGGCTCGGGTGCTCCCAGCGCAGCAGGGCTTCGTAACCGGTAACAGTGGCGCTCTGCTGGTTCACCACCGGCTGGTAGTGCAGTTGCAGCTGGCCCAGGTGCAGCGCGGTGCGCAGGTCAGTCTCGACCAGGCGGCGCTGGCGGGCGGCGACATCCAGTTCGACATGAAAGCACTCGTAGCGGTTGCGGCCGTTGCGCTTGGCCTCGTACAGGGCCATGTCGGCGTAGCCCAGCAACTGCTCGGCCTGGTGGTGGTCATCGGGCGCGACCGCCACGCCGATGCTCACCCCTACGCTGAACTGGTGCCCTTCGATATGGAACGGCGGGCAGATCGCCTCGATCAGGCGCTGGGCGGTGATGCGCGCGGCGTCACAGGTCTCCAGGCCCGACAGCACCACGGCGAACTCGTCGCCGCCAAGCCGGGCCAGGGTGTCGTGCTCGCGCAGCTCGCGGCGCAGGCGCTTGCCCAGGGCGCGCAGCAGCTTGTCGCCGAAGGCGTGGCCGAGGGTGTCGTTGATGTTCTTGAAGTTGTCCAGGTCCAGGCACAGGGCAGCGGTCAGCTTGCCGCTGTCCTCGCCGCGCAGCAACGCCTGCTTGAGACGTTCATGGAACAAGGTGCGATTGGGCAGCCCGGTCAGCGCATCGTGATGGGCCATGTGGTGGATCTGGGCATGGGCGGCCAGTTCCTCGGTGGCGTCCTCGGCGACGAACAGCACGTAGTCCCCCTGCCCTTCACGATTGTCGCAGAGCGTGGCCCGGCTGCGCAGCGTACGCGGCCCCGTGGCGGTGTCGACCCGGGTTTCGGCGGCGTAGCCCTTGGTGCTGCGCGCCCCGCGCGCCAGCTGCTGCTCGAGGTAGTCGACGGCCGCCGGCACCAGGCATTGGCGCGGCAACTGGCCGACCATGCGTGTGCCCTGGCGGCCGAACAAGCGCTCGGCCTGCTGGTTGGCCAGGAGGATCTGCTGGCTCTGCAGGTCCTGGACAATGACGCTGGCGGGAATGTTGGCGATCACCGAGTCGAGGAACTGCGACAGGGTGGTCATCTCCTGGCTGTACTGTTCGGCCAACTCCTTGGCCTTGAGCAGCTCCAGCTCATGCTGGCGGCGCTCGGAAATGTCGCGGGTGATCTTGGCATAGCCGATCAACTGGCCGCTGTGTTCATCCTTGATCGGCTCGATCACCACGCTGGTCCAGAAGTGCGACCCGTCCTTGCGCTGGCGCAGCCCTTCGGCCTGGAAACGCCCCTCGTTGCGCGCGGTGTCCAGGCTGCGTGCCGGCAGCCCGGCATGGCGGTCCTCGTCGGTATAGAACACCGAGAAGTGCTGGCCGATGATCTCCTCGGCCTGGTAGCCCTTGGCCCGCTGCGCGCCCGGGTTCCAGTTGGCGACAATGCCCTCGGGGGTGAGCTGGTAGATGGCGTAGTCCGCCACGCTCTGGATCAACAACCGGTACATCATGTCGGGATTGGCGGCGAGCGACATGGGAATGACCTGACTCCTTCACAGCAGGAATAGGAAACCTCCGGACCGTACGTCGGAACAGTCCGAAATTACGAAGTGCTGGCATTATGCCGCTCGACGCGGGGCTTTTGTGAAGTGCGTCACAAAAAATCCGCAAGTTTTCAGTGCCGCTGCCGGGTCACCAGGAAGTTGCGCAGTGGCGGCTCATCATCAAGCGTGATCTCCCGTACCGCACGCGGCAGGTCCGCCAGCACTGCCTGGCAGAACGCCAGTGCCGGGGCATCCGCGGGATAGCAGCGCACCAGCCAGTCGCTGTCGCCTTCGCACAGCGTCTGCCGCGCCACCGCCAGGCCCACGCCCTGGCGGCGGTACTTCTTGAGGATGAACAGGTCGGCCAGCTCGCAGGCCTCGATGCCGGGCAGCTCGCTGCGCTCGATGAGCATGAAGCCGGCGATGAAGCCGTCCACCAGGATCAGGCTGGCGCTCCAGCCGGGGGTTTGCCAGTAGCGGGCGAAGTGCGGCTCGTGAATGTAGAAGCGCCCGTCCACCTCGACGTCCTCCTGCTCCCAGTCGGAGGATTCGTATGCGTAGAACTGGTAGAGGTTACGCACCAGCTCGGCGTGCTCGGGGCCGGTCTGGAGCAACTCGACAGGGACAGTCATGGTGCAGGCTCGATCAATTCGCAAATCGCGAGTCTACCAGCCCAGCGTGGGGCAAGCCCTTGCACGATGGTTTGGACTATTCCCCTGTAGGGCCAGGTTATTCGGGCAGCGCCGCCATCGCATCCACTTCCACCAGCATTCCGTCCAGCGCCAGGCGCGGGACCGGAATCAGCGTGCAGGTCGGCGTCATTCGGTCACCCCAGGCGCGCTGGGCCTCGGCCACCCACTGGCTCAGGCGCGCCTCGGAATGGTCGACCACCAGCAAGGTGAGCTTGAACACGTGCTCAAGGGCAGCCCCACGGGAGGCCAGGGCGATCTTCAGATTCACCAGGGCCTGGCGCGCCTGCTCATCGAAACGCGCCGACAGGTTGCCCTGCAGGTCTTCGCCGCCCTGCCCTGCGATGTACAGCAGACGGCTGCCGGCACGCACTTCGGCGACGTGGGAATAGGCATTGCCACTGGGGTCGTAGAGGCCTTCGGGGTTGCTTAGGGCGAAGGCGGCTGGCTGGGTCATGGTATCGCTCCGTCGATGGAATGAGCGGCCGAGTATCAAACCTCAGGTTAAGTCGAGGTCAAGCCCTTCAAACCACCGCGGATCGTGCCCCCTTTAATATCCAACGCCTCTATTTTTCGTGCAGCACCGCCCGCCCCTTCACTGCCCGCGGCCCGCGCCAAGCCCAGATCAACAGGCCGGGGAACGGCGCGTAGACCACGAACACCACCCACAGCATCTTGCGTTCGGCGCGCCGGTCACTGCCGATGATATGCCAGATGGCCCAGAGCTCCAGGAGGATGACCACGAGGGCGACGACGAACCACAGTGTTCCGATTTCCATGAGTCTTCTCCTATTGGCATGTACTGGGTTGGGTCACCGAACACAGCAAGGGTTCACTCGGATCTTGTCCGGCCTGCCACCCACTGGCACAGTGGGTAGCTGTCCAGCACCCACGCCGTGGAGCCCCCATGCCGTTCGATCCAACCTTGCTCGCCCAAGCCCGCCATGTGGTGGTGTTCACCGGCGCCGGCGTCAGCGCCGAAAGCGGCATTGCCACCTTCCGCGACAAGCTGACCGGGTTGTGGGAACGCTTCGACCCGGCGCAGCTGGCCAGTGCCGAAGGTTTTCGCGCCGACCCGGCGCTGGTCTGGGGCTGGTACCAGATGCGCCGCGCCGGGATCGCCCAGGCCACGCCAAACGCCGCCCACCTGGCCATCGCCGCGCTGGCGACGCGGGTGCCGAAGCTGACGCTGGTGACGCAGAACGTCGATGACCTGCACGAACGCGCTGGCAGCCAGAACGTGCTGCATTTGCATGGCCGGCTGGATGCGTTCCGCTGCCTGGACTGCGCGCGCCGGGTGGACGGACCGGTGGCCGTGCCCGAGGACGCCCTGCAAGGCCGGCGCATCGAGCCTCCACGTTGCACCCACTGCGCCGGGCCGGTACGCCCCGGGGTGGTATGGTTCGGCGAGAGGTTGCCGGAGCAGACGCTGGCGCGGGCATTCGACGCCGCGCAGCAATGCGATGTGCTGTTGTCGGTGGGAACGTCCGGCGTGGTGCAGCCGGCGGCCTCGATGCCACGCCTGGCGTTGGCGGCGGGGGCGACAGTGGTGCAGGTCAACCCGCAGCCTGCGAGTGAGCCGCATCCGCGGGCATTCGCGTTGGCCGGCAAGGCGGGCGAGGTGTTGCCTGAATTGATGCGCCAGGCGTTTCCCTGAACCTGCCGTGCTGTCGCCGGGCAAGCCCGCAGGTTTCAGCGGCTGGCCTGGTCCAATGCCGCTTTCAGGTCATCGGCAGCGGTATAGCTCTTCTGCCCGACCAGTACGCCATTGTCCAGCGAGAGCCACAACACCTTGCCCTGCTCCCCGGCATAGCGGCTGGCGACCCGGCCTTCACGGTCCAGCAGCACCCGGTAGCTGTAGTCGCGCATGGCCGGGATGGCGAACAGCTTGCTGATCAGTGCCGGCATGCGCTGGATATCCGCAACAAACACCGCACCACGCGCCTCAAGATAGCCCTTGGGTTGTTCGGCCAGCGCCGCCTTCACCAGCTTGGCACCGTCCATATCGCGGGCAACCAGCAGGATGCGGGTGTCGGCGCCCAGACTGTAGGGCTGATCGTACTGGTCAAGCAGGGTCCAGGGTGCGAGGGTTTCCCCGGTCTGCACGGCATGGGCCAGCAACGGAAGCAGGCTGAGCAAGAGTGCGGCGGCGTATTTCATGGTTGGCGGTTCCGGTTCAAGAAGGTCGTCAGCATAGCCCAAGCCGCCGCTGTTGAGAGGATCAACGCAACTGTCCGGCAATCAGCCCCACGGCAATCAGGATCATCACGCCGCCGGACAGCCGCCCCACCGCCCGCGCCGCCACAGGCCGGGTGCGCAGCACGGCCTTGGCCCCATAGCCGACCATCAGGTAGACCACCAGCGAGCTGCCCAGGTGTACCAGCCCCAGCAGCAGGATCTGCAGCGGCAGCGGCCAGCTCGACTGCGGATCGGTGAACTGCGGCAACAACGCCAGGAACAACAGGAAGACCTTGGGGTTGAGCCCACTCACGCACAGGCCCTTGAACGCCCAGCGCGACCCCGAGTCTCGCTCGCCGCCTTCGCCCGCCTCGGGCACCGCCGGGCTCAGCAGCAGGTTGCCGCCCAGCCACAGCAGGTAAACGCAGCCAGCCAAGGTCAGCAGGGTGAGCGCCAGCGGGTGCCCGGCGAGCAGGCTACCGACCCCGGCCGCCACCACCAGGGTGACCAGGAAATGCCCGGAGAGCATGCCGGCCACCGCCGGTACCACCCAGCGCCCGCGCATGCCGGCCGAGATGGCATAGGCCCAGTCGGCACCAGGGGTGATCACGAACAGCAGGGAGACGGCCCAGAACGCCGCCAATACACTCATGGTCATGTCGACCCTTCCTTCCACACAGGTTTCGGTGAAAGAAAGACTACGGATATCACCCGGGGATTTTCTTTCGTATATTCCCTGCAACACGCCGAATACTGGAAGATTCTCCCCCATGGATCGAACCGATCGAAAAATCCTTGCCGAGCTACAGAAGGACGGACGCCTGTCGGTTACCGAACTGGCCGAGCGCGTGGGCCTGAGCCTGTCGCCCTGCCACCGCCGCCTCAAGGCGCTGGAGGAATCCGGCGCCATCCTCGGCTACCACGCTCGCCTGGCCCCGGCGGCCCTGGGCCTGAATTTCGCCGCGCTGGTGTTCGTGACCCTGCGTGAAGTGACCCGCCAGCCGGTGGCGGACTTCGAGGCGGCGCTCGGGGAAATTGCGCAGATTGTCGAGGCCCAACGCCTGTTCGGCGATCCGGACTACTTGCTGCATGTGGTGGCCAAGGACCTGCCGGCGTTCCAGAAACTGTACGACGAACAGCTGACGAGCATCCCCAATGTCAAGCGCTTGAGCTCGACACTGGTGATGAAAGAAGTGATTCAGGACAGGTTGTTGCCGATGTGACCACCGGCGGGGATGGCCCTACAGGCAGGTCGCCGCCGCCGCGCGACGGCGCAGGGCCATCTGGTCGTCCTTCTGCGCGTAGTAGTCCACACGGGTGCCCCCGGCCTGGGCGTAGACATCGACGAATGACTCGGCCTCTCGGGTGTACACCGTGAACCCACCCTGCTTGCGCGCCTCCAGGTAACCGCTGGCATCGACCCCGAAGGTGTTTTCCTCTTGCCAGCTGAACTGGATGCACTGGGCGACCAGGTCCGGCGTCTTGTGCGAATCCAGGCGTGCGGTGGGCGACCCGTTGCGCGCCGCTTCCATGGTCGACGATGCACAGCCCGCCAGCAGCAGCGCCACGGTGATCGGCAGAATTGCTCGCATGTTCCATCCTCGGGACAAAAAAGAAGCTGACTCTAGCACCGCCTGGCCGACCGGGGAATCGCCGCTGCCGCTCATCGCCGCCGCGATAAATAATTGCGCGGCAAAGAACCAAATCGATCGCCACAGGTCTCAGGAGGTACCGCGTAAACCGTTGCGGATCAAGGGCCTATAACGTGATGAAACGCTTTGCCAGCCTTTCGATGATCGCCACCCTGCTGCTGCTCGGCGGCTGCTACAGCAATCACTACCACGACGATGACGACGGCTGGCGCGACCGTGACCGCGGCCACCGTCATCACCATCGCCACGACCGTGACGATGACGACCGCCAGTACCGTGACCGCTACTACCGCTGAAGCGTCATTCCAACCCTGACTCGCCGCCAATCACGTGGCACCCTACTTCTGATGACTTCCCTGAGGTTCACAACATGCGTCTGACTCTGCCTTCCCTCGCCCTCGGCCTGCTGCTCTGCCAGGGCGCCTTCGCCGGTGACGGCACTGCGGCCATCGGCGGAGGCCTGGGTGGCGCCCTGGGCAACGTCGTCGGCAAACAGATCGGCGGCAGCACCGGCGCAGCCATCGGCGCGGGCCTGGGCGGTGCGGCCGGCAGCGCGGTGGGCGCCCGCAAGGGCAACCGGGCCGAAGCCGCCATCGGTGGCGGCCTGGGTTCGGCCGGTGGCTCGCTGATCGGCGGCAAGCTCGGCGGCGCCAACGGCTCGACCATCGGCGCAGGCCTGGGCGGCGCGGCGGGCGGCGCGATCGGCAACCATATGGGCGACAGCAACCGCAAGCACAAGCATCGCCACTGATTCAGCAGTACGGGGGGGCCGCGGGCCCGCCCCAAGCGCCCTGCCATTACGCAGCAGATCGCCAACCGGCAAAAACACTGCAGCACGTCAACGACGCATTCGCGTCGAGCTGCCACACTAGGGCCATCGCCTATCGTGCCCCTGTGTGAAGGAACATCCCCTCCCCATGAACCATGAGTTGCTCTGGGTCCTAGGCCTGCTGGCCGTCGTCGTCGTCCTGTTCATCATCAACCGTCCACGTATGGACGTGGTTGCCCTGCTGGTGATTCTCGCGCTGCCGCTGTCCGGCATTCTTACCGTGGAGCAAGCCCTGGCCGGTTTCAGCGACCCCAACGTGGTACTGATTGCCGCGCTGTTCGTGATCGGCGAGGGGCTGGTGCGCACCGGCATCGCCTACCGCATCGGTGAATGGATGAGCGAACGCGCCGGCAACAGCGAGGCGCGCCTGCTGGTGCTGCTGATGGTCGCGGTGGCTGGCCTGGGCTCGGTGATGAGTTCCACTGGCGTGGTGGCGATCTTCATCCCGGTGGTGCTGAGCATCGCCGCACGCCTGCAGCTTTCGCCCAGCCGGCTGATGATGCCGCTGAGCTTCGCCGGCCTGATCAGCGGCATGCTCAGCTTGGTCGCGACCCCGCCGAACGTGGTGGTGCACAGCGAGCTGGTGCGCCACGGCGAAAGCGGCTTCGGCTTTTTCAGCTTCACGCCCTTCGGCCTGGTGGTGCTGGTGCTGGGTATCGGCTACATGCTGCTGACCCGCCACTGGCTCAACGGCGAGGTACGCAAGGACGGCCGCGTCGAAAGCCGCCGCACCCTGCTCGACCTGGTACTGGACTACAAGCTCAGCGGCCGCGAGCGGCGCCTGCGCATTCGCCCCCATTCGCCGCTGATCGGCCACACACTGGGCGAGCTGGAGTTGCGCACCCGCCACGGCGCCAACGTGATCGGCATCGAGCGCCAGCACAAATTCACCACCCGGGTGATCACTGCCGACTCCGGTACCCTGCTGCAACAGGACGACGTGCTGCTGCTGGACCTATTCGCCAACCGCGACGACCTGCGCAGCCTGTGCCAGTCGATGCTGCTCGAACCCCTGCACTTCAAGGCGGCCTATTTCATCGACCAGTCCCAGGAAGTGGGCATGGCCGAGATCTCGTTGCCTCCGGGCTCACAACTGATCGGCAAGACCCTCCTCGAACTGACCTTCCGCACGCGCTACGACCTCAACGTGGTCGGCCTGCGCCGCGACCAGCAAGCGATCGAAGGGCAATTGGTGGAAGAGAAGCTGCGACTGGGCGACACCCTGCTGGTGGTCGGCCCATGGAAAGCGGTGCGCCAGCTGCAGGGCAAGCCCCGCGACTTCCTGGTGCTGAGCCTGCCGGCGGAAATCGACCAGGTCGCCCCGGCCCGCGCCCGCGCGCCCTACGCGTTGATCAGCCTGGCGGTGATGGTCGGGCTGATGGTCAGCGGCCTGGTACCCAACGTCATCGCCGCCTTGATCGGCTGCCTGCTGATGGGCGCCGGCCGTTGCATCGACATGAACAGCGCCTACCGCGCCATCCACTGGCAGAGCCTGGTGCTGATCGTCGGCATGCTGCCTTTCGCCCTCGCCCTGCAGAAGACCGGCGGCATCGACCTGGCCGTCGGCGCGCTGGTCGGCGCCCTCGGCGGCGCAGGGCCGAGCGTGATCCTCGCCTGCCTGTTCGCCCTCACCGCGCTGATCGGCCTGTTCATCTCCAACACCGCGACGGCGGTGCTGATGGCCCCGGTGGCGGTCAGCACCGCGCAGCAGCTGGGCATGTCGCCCTACCCGTTCGCCATGACCGTGGCCCTGGCGGCGTCGGCGGCGTTCATGACGCCGGTGTCGTCGCCGGTCAACACCCTGGTGCTTGGGCCCGGGCAGTACCGCTTCGGGGACTTCGTCAAGGTCGGGGTGCCCTTCACCTTCCTGGTGATGCTGGTCACCGTGCTGATGGTGCCGTGGGTGTTCGGCCTGTAGTCGCCACGATCCAGGCGGTTTGCGGCGAATTGACATCAATTGGGCAGTTGAAAGACACTCACAGACTATCGTCCCAGGTGCCTACGGCCGTTTTCCTGGATTCTGTCTTCGCTTGTCGGTCGAGCCCATGGTGTCATCAGCTCCGTCGCGCCTGCTGCCCCCGCTGATCCTGTTCGGCCTGACCCTGGCATTGACCCTGGCCGGCATCCTCGCCCGCCCCATCGAGTCGCTGTCGCTGTTCTGGCCGGTGAACGCCGTACTCGCCGGGGTGCTGTTGCGCAATCCGCGCCAGGCCACCCCCTCCGGATTCGCCCTCATCTACCTGGCCATGGTGGTCGCCGACCTCGGCTGCGGCAGCGCCTGGAAACCGGCCCTGTGGTTCAACCTGTGCAACCTCGGCGCCATCGTCAGCATCTGGTACCTGATGGCCCGCCTGCCACGCGTGCATCGACGCCTGCGTACGCCCCACGGCACCCTGCGCCTGTTCGGCGCCTGCGCGGTCGGTGCCATGGTCGCCGCCAGCCTGGCCTGTGTGATGGCCACGCCCTGGTTCGAACAATCGCTGCGCGCCACATGGCTTGCCTGGTTCAGCGAACAGTTCTCCACCAGCGTGCTGGTCCTGCCCGTGCTGCTCACCGCCCCCTCGCCCCGCGCCTTGAGCGGCCACGGCAGCCAGCCGATCCGCCTGGCACCGCTGCTGGTACTGCTGGCCTCGCTGGCGGTCAGCATCGTCTTCGGCGGCCCCGGGGCCATCGCCTTCCCGATCGCCGCACTGCTGTGGTGCGCGCTGAGCTATTCACCGTTCCTGGTGGCGCTGCTGGCCCTGACCGCGGGCAGTACGCTGATCGTCGCCGTGGCGCAGAACCTCATGCACTTCAGCATCCCGCAGAGCGAATCGGGGGTCACCACCCTGATGTCGGCACGCCTGGGCATCGCCATGCTGGTGCTCGGCCCGCTGGTGCTGGCCTGCGTCAGCAGCGCCAACCGCAGCCTGATGGCGCGCCTGGCGCATCAGGCAACCATCGACCACCTCACCGGCACACTGTCGCGCAGTGCCTTCACCCGCCGCGCCAACGCCCTGCTGGACAGCCGTCAGCACACGCCGCAGTTGCCCTTGACCCTGATGATGCTCGATATCGACCACTTCAAGACCATCAACGACCGCCATGGCCACGGGGTCGGCGATCAGGTGCTGCGCCAGTTCGCCATGACCCTGCAGGACCAGTTGCACGACGGCGAGCTGTTCGCCCGCCTCGGTGGCGAGGAGTTCGTCATCATCGTGCCGGGGCTGGCGCCGGAGCTGGCCAGGTTTACCGCCGAGCGCCTGCGCCGGGCAGTGCAGGACCTGCATATCGCCCAGCCAGAGCAGGCGCTGCGGATCACCGTCAGCATCGGCCTGAGCGGCTGCGCCGCCGACACCCCGGCGCCCAGCCTCGACGAACTGCTGGCCAGCGCCGACCAAGCGCTCTACCGGGCCAAGGCCCAAGGCCGCAACCGGGTCGAGCAGGCCGAAGGGCAGCGCCAGGTGCGGTGACTCATCCGACCAGCAGGTCCCAACTGAGCTTGGTGATCAACACGCACAGCAATACCAGGAACAGCCCGCGCACGAAACCCGCACCCTTGCGCACCGCCAGCCAGGTGCCGGTCAGCGCACCGAGGATGTTGAACAGCGCCATCGGCAGCGCAATGGCCCACAGCACATTGCCCGACGGGATGAAGAACACCAGCGCGGCCAGGTTGGTGGCAATGTTGACCAGCTTTGCCGAGGCCGAGGCATGCAGGAAGTCCAGGGCGAAGAAACGAATGAACAGGAAGATCAGGAAGCTGCCGGTGCCCGGCCCGAACAGCCCATCATAGAAGCCGATGGCGCCACCGATCAGCACCGCCAGGCACTGTTCCTTGCGGCCGATCACCCTCGGTTTGTGCAAGGTGCCGAAGTCCTTCTTGCAGAAGGTGTAGATGGCCATCAGCACAATGAGCACCAGCACCATCGGCCGCATCACGCTTGCCGGCACCAGCGATACCGTGGCCGCGCCAAAGAACGACATGACGAAGGCGCTCAGCGCCGCCGGCACGATCAGCCCCCAGTCCAGCGTGACCTTGCGGATGAACGAACGCGCCGCAAAGCTGGTGCCGCACACCGAGGCGAGCTTGTTGCTGCCCAGCAAGGCCGCCGGCTGGGCGTTGGGCAGCACGTTGAACAACGCCGGGATCTGGATCAGCCCGCCACCTCCAACGGCAGCGTCGATCAGGCCAGCGGCGAAGGCGAACAGCGAAAGCAGGGCGATATCCATCATCTCGAGGGTCCGGGCGGCACAAAACAGGCTGCCAGACTAATCAAAGCGGCGCGCGTGTGTTGAAATGCCATATTGCGAAAACTGCAACAAGGAGGCCCGTGATGGCACTGGACATGCTGCGTGAAATACAGGCATTCGTCAGCGTCGCGCACAAGCGCAGCTTCGTCAGCGCCGCCCGTGCCTTGGGGCGTTCGCCCAGCGCGGTGACCCGAGCTGTGCAGGCCCTGGAGGATAACAGCGGCGCCAAGCTGTTCAACCGCAGCGCCAGTTCGGTTTCCCTGACCGAAGCTGGCGAGCGGCTACTGCCCCACGCCGAACGCTTGCTGGATGTGCAACGGGATGCCGCCGACGAACTGGCGGCGCTGACCGGCGACGCCCAAGGCTGGATTCGCCTGGCCGCGCCCGAGGTGCTGGCCCTGCAAGTGCTGCCATCGGTGCTGGCCGAATTCGCCCGGCGCCACCCCCACGTCACCCTCGACGTACAGTACGGCGACCAGGCTTTCGACCCGTTGCAAGGCAAGCTGGATTTCGTGATCCGCGGGGCCTTCCCGCAGTCCAGCGAGCTGATCGGCTATCCACTATGGCGTTACCGCCGCCATCTCTACGCCAGCCCTCAGTACCTGGCGTTGGCCGGCACACCGCAGGTACTGGAAGACCTGGAGCGGCATACGCTGATCCTGCACACCGCGCCGCGCATCCTGAAGGCCTGGCATTTCAGCAAGGATGGACACACCGTGAGCCTGCGCCCGCGGCCTCGGCTGCGCCTGGGCTCGGGGGTGGCGGTGCTGCAGAGTACCCTGGCGGGGGCCGGTATCGCCCGGCTGGCGGATTGGCTGGGGGAGCCGGAGGTACGTGCCGGGCGCCTGGTGCGGGTCTGTCCCGACTACCACCTGACATCCAGCACCGGACAGGACCCGCAGATGCACGCCGTGTACCCAGCCGGCGACCGGCCGGCGAAGGTCCGCGAACTGCTGCAAGCCCTGCGCGAAGCTGGTCTGCGCAGTGGGAAACAGCCCTGAACAGGGCTGCTCAATTTCTGCTCAATCTAACAGAGACCCTGAAAACAATGGCCTGCAGCGCTTTATCCACAGACCTACCCACGATTTTTGTGGACAGTTTCTACAAGCCTTGAAGGAATTTTTACAAGCGCAGTAAAGCCGCATTGGCCAGCTTGACCAACTCGATCCATTCGCTTGCGCTGATCACACCAGAACGCTCCAACTCTTCGGCACGGCGCAGTGCCTGATCGTAGTCCGCTTCGTGGAGGATGCCCTCACCGAGAAAACGACCGCGCCACTCCAGCATCGCTGCAGTGCCCTTCTTGCATTCCATAGTGTGTATTGTCTCCAAGGCAAGTGAACGGCCCGTGTGCCCGGGCCCTGGGATTGGGGGCGCGAGATTACACGAGCGACTTGTACTTGAGAACGACTTGCAGATACCGCTTGTCTAGACGACTGCGGCCAGGGGGGCAGGGTAAACCGGGCAACGTGTCTGGCCCGCCATTGCGCCAGGCGGGCCGGGACAAGAAAATTTTACGGCTCAGCTTGGCGGGATGGTACCCAGCAGGCCAATCATGATAGTCAGCAGCAGAAAACCACCCAGAAACAGCGCGAGCTTGCCCATCGGAACCTCTACAGTGTGATGTCGTAACGGCGGGGCTGGCCGCTGCGGCAGTGCAGCGGGGCAACCTGCCCAGCGCACACCGGGTTGGAAGGCTGGGCCTGAACGTATTGTCCGGCAGCCGCTGATACGGTTACAGATTCAGGTTCGAGGAAAAAAAGCATATCAGATGATGATTTCTCCCATCGCGGGGCAAGCACGCTCCCACGGGTAAAAGACGCGAGGTTAAGGCGATCGGCGTGGGAGCGGGCTTGCCCCGCAATGACGTCTGCGCAGGTAACACACCTGTGCTACGGTCCGAAGCCCAGACAAGGAGAACTACCGGAGATGACCGCGCTCGCCAACAACGCCGCCCTGCTGATCATCGACATGCAGAACGGCATCAACCACCCTCGCCTGGGCCGTCGCAACAACCCCGAAGCCGAACAGCGCATCAACCAACTGCTCGCTTCTTGGCGCGCGAGCATGCGCCCGGTGGTGCATGTGCGCCATGTTTCCCGCGATCCCGATTCGGTGTTCTGGCCGGGCCAACCCGGTTGCGAGTTCCAGCCCGCCTTCACTCCACACGCCAGCGAGACCGTGTTCGAAAAACACGTGCCCGACGCCTTCTGCAACAGTGGGCTTGAACGCTGGCTGCACCAGCGCGGCATCAGCCAGCTGGTCATCGTTGGGGTGATCACCAACAACTCGGTGGAGTCGACCGCACGCTCGGCAGGTAACCTGGGGTTCGATACGGTAGTGGTGGCCGATGCCTGCTACACCTTCGACCAGCACGACTTGCAGGGCCGACTGTGGCCGGCGGAGGATGTCCATGCCCTGGCGCTGGGCAACCTGGCCATGGACTATGCGCGGATTCTCGACAGCGCGGCTGTCCTGGCCATGGCCTGAACTCAGTCCAGCAGGCGCAGCTTCGCCAGCGGCACCCAGCCAAGCTCCCCGTTACCGGCACGACGACACCAGATCCAGCCGTTCAGCGGGCGCAGGCCCTCCAGCGGCTGGCCGGGGTCAACGTCCAGTTCATGCGCCGAATAGGCCTCCACTGCCCTGCCTCGACCGACGCCCAGCCGCTCGATGAGCTGGCCGGGCACCCAGCCCGGCTCCTGACCGTGGCAACTGCACAAGTACCAGTCCTCCCAGTGCTCGTCGCCCTCGTAACGCTGGCCAATATCCAGCAACGTGCCCTGGGCAAAGGTGATGGGCGCAGGGTATTCACTGCGGTGTGCGGCAATCACGACGTAGTTCACAGGCCTCTCCCTGGCTGCGAAAAGCGTCGATGCTAGTCGAAGGCCCTTCAGAGCACCATGATCATTTCGTGCCAGGCCATGCCGCCATGATCGGAGGCCGACGGGCGTACATAGGTGTAGCCCATCTTCTCGTACAGCCCGACGTGGCGATCCTTGCACATCAGGTGAATGGTCGCCTTGCCGCGCTCGCGCATCTGCTCGACGAAGCGCGCCATCAGCCGGCTGGCATGGCCCAGGCCCTGGTACGCCGGGTCGAGCACCACCGACATGATCACCACGTTAGGCGCCTGCGGGTCGTGTCCGACCAGCTCCTTGAAGGCCTCGTCGGACATCACCACCTGGTCGGCGCAGCCGCTGTTGATGAAGCCGATCACCTGGCCATCGGCCTCCAGCACCAGGAAGCCCTCCGGGTACTGGGCTATGCGCGTGGCGATCTTCTCACGGGTGGCGGCTTCGTCGCCTTCGTAGGCGCTGGTTTCGATCTGGTAGCAGCGGTCCACGTCGGTTGCCGTGGCCTGGCGGAACATCGAGGTGCTCATGGGGCGGATCCGGATAGCGGGAAACAGGGGCAACATGCTAACGGAAGTCGTCGCCCAGCTGCATGCACCAGTTACACCGAACGGGTGATGCCGCCATCGACCCTCAGGTTCTGCCCAGTGATGTAGCCCGCGCCCTCGGAGGCCAGGAAAGCGACAGTGGCCGCGATCTCCTCGGCCTTGCCGTACCGCTCCATCGGAATCCGGTTACGGAATTCTTCTTTCTCCGGCAGGCTGTCGATAAAGCCCGGCAGCACGTTGTTCATGCGGATGTTCTCGGCCGCGTAACGGTCGGCGAACAGCTTGGTGAAGGCCGCGAGCCCGGCACGGAACACCCCGGAGGTCGGGAACGCCGGATCCGGCTCGAAGGCGGCGAAGGTCGAGATGTTGATGATGGCGCCGCCGCCCTGGCGCTGCATGATCGGCGTCACCAGGCGAGTCGGGCGCACCACGTTGAGGAAGTACACCTCCATGCCACGGTGCCAGTCATCGTCGCTCAGCTCGAGGATCGGTGCGCGCGGGCCGTGGCCTGCGCTGTTGACCAGCACATCAACCCGCCCCCACTGCTGTATCACGGTATCCACCAGACGCTGCAGGTCTTCTACCGACTGGTTCGAGCCGGTCACGCCGATGCCGCCCAGCTCGGCCGCCAGCGCCTCGCCCTTGCCAGACGACGACAGGATCGCCACCCTGAAGCCATCAGCGGCCAGCCGCCGTGCGGCCTCAGCGCCCATGCCACTGCCACCTGCGGTAATGATTGCGACTTTCTGCGAAGACATTTGCTGCTCCTTCAGGGAGTTGATCAAGTAGGCCCATGAAGCCAGAATCCGGCTTAACGCACCAATCACAAATACTGGCAGCAGCCTGCAGGAAATCTACTGGATGAGCGCGCCCAAGCGACGCAATGCCCCCGCCATCGTCAACCACCTGGTGGCCTTCGAGGCCGCCGCCCGCCTGGGCAGCTTCCGCGCCGCCGCCGACGAGCTGCACGTCACCCCCGGCGCCGTTGCCCAGCAGGTGCGCACCCTCGAGGACAAGCTCGGGCGCCCGCTGTTCGAACGCCTGCCCCGAGGCCTGCGACCCAACCCGGACGGCGCCGACTACCTGACCCGCGTGCGCCTGGCGTTGGACATCATTGAGGATGCCACCGGCGAACTGCTGGAGCGCGACAGCCAGCGCGATCCCCGGCAGATCCTGCTCAGCACCACCCCCGCCTTCGCCAGCCGCTGGTTGATCCCGCGCCTGGGCCTGTTGGCCCAGGCAAACCCGCAGGTGGCGCTGATGATCGACGCCTCCGACACTACCCGCCCGCTGAACGGCAAGGGTGCCGTGGACCTTGCCGTGCGCTGGGGAGCGCCGCCCTTCGCCGACGCCTACGCCATGCCCCTGCTGCCCGGCGTGGCGGTACCGGTGTGCGCGCCGGCACTGCGCGGCGAGCGCCCTTGGCGGCTAGTCACGGATATTGCGCAGCAGCCGCTGATCTCCGACAGCCACAACAACTGGAAGCGCTGGTTCGATCACTACGCGCTGCCCGGCACGCGCTTCAGCGGCCCGGTGTTCTCCCAGACCATCCTCGCCATCGAGGCCGCCGAGCAAGGCATGGGCATCGCCCTGGTACCCCGCCTGCTGGTAGAAAATGCCCTCAGGGCCGGCACCTTGGTACTGGCCCTGGAGGACCATGAGCTGCACAGCGATGCCGGCTTTCACCTGCTCGCCGGCCATGCTCCGCAGGCAGGCTCGGCCGCCGAGCAGGTGGTGCGCTGGCTGCAGGCGCAAGCGAACAAGCAAGACTGATCCTGTCTCGCCCTGTGGGGCTGCTGCGCAGCTCATCGCTGGCAAGCCGGCGATCGACCGCAATGCGGCCCTGCCTTTGTAGCGTTCTGTGTACCAACCGCCTTCCGATACACACGAACGCCCACCCCGCCAGCACCCGCCCCCCCCGGACACAGCCACCGCCTTAACTACACGCCATCCAGCCCACACCGATGGCCCGCCAAGGAGATGCACCATGTTCGCCACCGCCAACCGCATCAACCGCTCAGCCCTGCTCGCCTGCGCCGTGCTCCTCCGGCCCTGCTGGCCGCCTCCCCAGGCCAGGCCGAGGAAACCCGCACGCGTGCCGCAGCTCGCCAGGCCACTTCCTTCGGATGCCAACGGCGCACCGCACCCATTGGCCGAGGCCTACGCCAAGCGCTTCACCGGCAAGTACGCCTATCACCTGGTGAGCGGTGGTATCGGCCACAACCGGCCGCTGGAATCGCCCGAAGCGTTCGTCAATGCAGTGTTGGATGCCGAGCATCTGTAAGGGTAATTGCAACATATCGTTTCGGCAGGCCTCGAAGGGAGACGGGGTGCACGAATGACCTCTGCGCCCCATCTGTTTCGAGCCAGGCCCTGTACGCCGGGGCCTGCCGCGAAGTGAGCGGAAGCATGCAGAAACACCCACCCAAATCACTCTGTGAGATGTCTCTTTTATCGCTGTAGGACGTTTCAACGGATTTGTGAGCCAGTGTATGAATAATCAGTATTGGCTGGGGAATTGACCTGATACCGTCGAGCCTTTCCTACAACGGCATGGATGCCCACGGCTTGTGAGAACGACATGGACAACTACGACAGCTCGGCACTTGGACTGCAGAAATGCCTGCTGAACCTACGGCGGGATCATGCACGGATGAAGGCGGCGGGAGAGCTGGAAAGAGCGGCGATTCTGGCGCAGGTGATCGGGCGGATGGAACAGGGATTGAAGGAGGCCTCCCAAGGGATGAAGCCCGAGACCCTGCAGTGAAGTGATGCCAGCAAGATGACGATGGAGTTGCGGCTGGTCCTTCTGATGAGGCGCCGCAAGCCCATCGCTTAAACCACCCGCGTTCAATCGACCACCCATTACCGCGCAGCCCCTTGCGTGTAACTGCCTCCATCCCACGCCCATTTTCCATGCAGCTTTTTAACCGAAAGGTCAGCTAACACCCCGAATTCAGCTTTATTTGAAAGACCTCTGGCAGGTTGGTACAGAGTATGCAAACGTTTGCTCAAAACAATTAAGCGAACAATCGCCGAAGCTTTCGCTCACCTCAGCCTTTTTGGGCTACCACCGCATGAACAAGGACTTTCAATGCGTCAACCTGCATCCCTGCGCCCAGCGGCTCGCTCCCCCCTGGCTGTCTCTCTGCTACTGGGCGCTGTTACGGGACTACTCAGCACCACCAGCCACGCCCTGGACACTGCCTCCAATGAGTCAGCCCAAGGCGAGGCCCTGAGCCCCGCCGCCGCGCCGGTAAAATCCGGCCCTTACCTGTCGGACTGGTACAACCAGAACTTCACCCTGATCGGCACCAAGGACATCAGTTTCGGCCCCCGCCCGGTCGACGATATCTACCTGGAATACGAGTACTTCGGCCGCAAGGGGCCGTTCGAGCTGTACGGCTACATCGACATCCCGAAGATCCTCGACATCGGCAACAGCCATGACAAAGGCGCGTGGGACCACGGCTCGCCGCTGTTCATGGAGCACGAGCCACGGATCTCCATCGACTACCTGGCCGGCCGCAGCCTGGCCGTCGGCCCGTTCAAGGAGTGGTACGTAGCCTTCGACTGGATCTACGACCACGGCAGCAACAGCGCCAACCGCGCCAACACCCTGTACAGCGGCCTGGGCACCGACATCGACACCCATTCGCGGGTCAACCTGTCGGCCAACTTCTATGGTCGCTACCAGTGGGAAAACTATGGCGCCAGCAACGAGTACTCGTGGGACGGCTACCGGGCCCAGCTCAAGTACATCGTGCCCCTCGGCAAGTTCGACAACGGCGCCTCACTGACCTATATCGGCTTCACCAACTTCGATTTCGGCTCGGATCTGCACAAGGACAACCCCAACCGCACGGCCAATGCCACGGTATCCACCAACGTATTGCTGTACGCCTTCACCCACCTGCGCTTCACCCTGGTGGGCCGCCATTTCCACAATGGCGGCAACTGGCAGGACGGCAGCCAGCTGAATTTCGGCGATGGCGATTTCCGCGGCCGGTCCGATGGCTGGGGGTATTACGCCGGGGTCGGCTACCAGTTCTGATCACTTGCGCCATGGAGGCTCGCATGCACCTGATGCATCGTCTTTCCCTCGCCGTGGGCCTGGCCTGCGGCATCCTGCTCGCCTCGACGGCCCAGGCCGGCGAGACGGCTGCGCCGCCGATCAAGCCCAAGGTGATGCTGATCACCCTGTTCGCACCCGAGGCCCAGCACTGGATCGAGCGCCTGGAGCTGGAGCAGGAAGTGCGTGTACCGGGCCTGTCGGCGGAGTATCCAGTGATACGTTGCAACAGCCAGGACGTCTGCTTGCTGGTGACCGGCATGGGCCAGACCAACGCCGCGGCCTCGACCCTGGCACTGGCGCTATCGCCGAAGTTCGACCTGCGCAAGAGCTACTTCCTGGTCGCGGGGATCGCCGGGATCAACCCGAAGCACGGGACCCTCGGCACCACCGCCTGGGCCCATTACCTGGTGGAGTTCGGCACCCAGTGGGAGCTGGACTCGCGGGATGCGCCCAAGGACTGGCCGACGGGCTACCTGGGGATCAACACCCAGGGCCCGAACGAGAAGCCGCCGCTGGACTACAAGACCGAGGTCTTCGAACTCAATCCGAAGCTGCAAGCCAAGGCCTATGCCCTGTCACACGGGGTGAGCCTGAGCGAGAGCAAGGAATCGGCGACCTGGCGGCTCAAGTACCCGATGGCGCCGGCCAACCAGCCGCCGGTGGTGACCCGGTGTGACACCGTGGCGGGCAACACCTGGTTTTCCGGGACGCGCCTGAGTGAGCGGGCCGAGGTCTGGACTCGGTTGCTGACGGATAACAAGGGGGAGTACTGCACGACCCAGCAGGAGGATAACTCCACCTATGAAGCGCTGCTGCGGGCCAGTCGCGAAGGGTTGGTGGATGTGCAGCGGGTGGCGGTGGTGCGGGCGGGGTCTGACTTTGATCGGCCTGAGCCGGGGGGAAGTGAGGTTGAGAATCTGCTCAAGTATGACGACCAGGGTGGCTTTGTTCCGGCGCTGGAGAATCTCTATCGGACTGCCAATCCGCTGGTGCAGGAGATTCTGAAGAATTGGGCGGTTTGGGAGAAAGGGATACCGGAATGATCTGGAATTCTAAGCAGGCAACCACGTCCACCCAGTAAGCCTGCTGAATCAACTTGGACAAGAAACCCGCCGGAAGGCGGATTCTACACACAGGGATTTCGGTCATAGCCGCAACTGACCATGCCATGAGAAAGAACATCGATAGGCTCCACCCTCGTCCGCGCTTCCCCGTCAGCCAAGAAGAGCAGCATTCGGGTATAGATCTATTGGCACGATCGCAAGCCTGTAATAATGGCTATTCAACATCATTTCGTTAGGTTTGTTTTCTGATGCATATGCACGATCCTCTCGATGGAAGGCTGCCGTTTACCCTCAAGGGTGCGCCCAGCGGGAAAGGTTTCCTAAAGGACTTCTGGGCCTGGAGCTTTTCCACCCTCCACAACACCTACCTGCGCGGGTACATCGCTGAGTACCTCGTTTACAAATCCATGCTGGCCCCTCATTCTCAACTGTCCGTACCGGTCGATCACTTAAAAACGAAGATTGAGGGAGACATACACGACCTCATATTTTTCATTAAAAACAAAAAATACAACATTCAGGTCAAATCAAAAGACTCCTACTCAAAATATCAGCGCTTTATAACTTCTTTTGCGCGGGGTTACGACCCAATTAAAGACAAAGACACCCATAAAGACCTCTGGTCAGACATTTACGTTTTTGCTTATTTAAATCTTGACAAAACCCTCTGCGAGCGGATCAAAAATCGTCATTTAAACTGGAATCGAGACCACAACTGGCAGCCCACTCAGAAGCCAGCCCATAAAACTGACCAGTACCAATTAGCACGATCCGTCATCGAACTAGAAAACTGGAAATTCTATGTACTACCACGCGCGGCACTAAAAGGCCGAAAATCTATAACTTTCAAAAAACTATAAAGCGAAACAAAGACTGGCAGTTCCTGGCAGATTTGACACCTAACCCGAGATATCGAGGTACGCTGCCAATACGATCAGTCACACATCGTCGGGCTTTTTCGCAGCTGAGTCGATCTCTTCGCAGGTCTGCAGATCAGCGAATTTAATCCACTCATCAAAGGCAATTCGGTGGGCTTTGCACGTCTTCTCCCAGTCGACCCGGCTCATTCGACCGTAGGCCACCTGGTTCATCGTGGCGGCAATTTGAGCATCAAGCTCTCTTAATAGCTTATAGGCCTGATAACGGCCTTCCTTTGCGCTGGGCATGTAGCTCACCTAAGTGGTGGGATGGATGAGCTATCAGCTTCAACGGCTCATTACGTTGGACTGCGCCTTTACCGAATCTGTTCCATGCATCGACTGCCTTACCCTCGCCTCCAACTGCTGTTACGCTTCACTTACACAGCCTCACCAGTCAGGACGCCTCAAATCGCCCGGTTTCCAATCAGCTTTCAGGATAAAGGTGAAGCTTCCAGTGAGACCTTTGCGAAGCTCCTTCGGCATCAAGAAGCCGAAGTGAATCAACCAGGAACCATCATCGAGACGGAACGTATCGCTACGGTAGCGCTCAACTTCTGCTTCAGTAATGCCAATCTCAGCTGCCACTTCTCGATTGGTAGGTTCGCGCTCCATCGGTGATGCTCCTTCTGGCCTTACGCCGGGATGCCACCAATACGCCGCAGCACGCGAATAAACCGCACTGACAGTTGCAAGCGGCGCCTGTACTAGCTGCATGATCCTTCACTGGTCGTGGCTCATCGCATTCCTTTAGGCTGCGTTGAGCTATTCGACCCGCGTTTTCACTGCACGTTAGAAAGCCGCCTTTTGACGACGGCTCTGGGAATCGTGATCACGATTTAACTGACTGCCCTTTGGCCCAGTGGGCCTTAGGTAAGCTTCGGTTAAAGCCGCTGACACCTGAGGGGACATTCTGAATTTCCCCGCCTTTAGACAAGAACTGTTCAATCTTTTGCTTCAGGTGCAAATGCGCCTGATGCGTCGCGGATTCGTACATGTTCTTACCCCTTCGATGAGCCGGACGATTGCCGACTCGCTCCCCACTATACCCCCTTTACCCCGATAGGTGCGGGTAACGGGGCTGCATATCCAAAGAGACCATCATGGAAACCGAGATCCTTTCGGACGAAGGGCTGACCGCCCCTAGCGGCTACAAGGCCAGAGGCTACCAGCGCCGCTGGCTAGAAGAACGAGGTTGGGTATTCGTTGAAACCCTCCCACTGGTTGGTCGCCATTACGTCCGCTTGAAGCTGGGCGGGAGCCTTGGAGTTATGCCACCGGCGTCATCACCACCTGTAGTCCCTACGTGGACACCTCTCATTTCGAAGGTGAGGTGAAATGCGTCCTAGGTAGACCAAAAACAGGGACTTGCCCCCGGGTGTGTACCGACTGGGTAATTGCATTCATTTGACCACCTGTTTGCATTCGACTTGACCAGTCGTTTGCGTTCAGCGCCACCAGGCGCGCCTTAGCTCGGCAGGGCTTTGGTACTGATAGCGCGCTTCGTAGCGGCTCAGGTAGTCGATGACATGCTCGCATGAGGGGTAGCCATCCTGAACAGGCGGGGCAAACTGGCGTGCAACTCCAGCCACTGGTCGATGCACTGCGTGAAGCGGTGCTGAGCCAGGGCGTGATCAACGCCGATGAAACACTGGTACAAATGCTTGCGCCGGGCGAGAAGAAAACCCACCGGGCCTATGTCTGGGCCTACAGCACGACGCCGTTTTCGGCGCTTAATGCGGTGGTGTATGACTTCAGCCCAAGCCGCGCAGGCGAACATGCGCGCAACTTCCTGGACTCTTGGAACGGCAAGTTGTTCTGCGATGACTTCGCGGGCTAAAAAGCCGGTTTTGAGCAAGGCATCACTGAAAGCGGCTGCATGGCTCATGCTCGCCGCAAGTTCTTCGACCTGCATGTCGCGAATAAAAGTCAGCTGGCCGAACAGGCGCTGCACTCGATTGGCGGTTTATACGAGGTTGAACGCCAGGCTCGGGATTTGAGCAACGAAGACCGTTGGCGAATACGCCAGGAAATGGCGGTACCGATCAGCAGCACACTGCATGAGTGGATGTTGGCCCAGCGCGATCTGGTGCCCAACGGATCAGCCACGGCCAAAGCCCTCGATTACAGCCTGAAACGCTGGGTAGCGCTGACGCGCTACCTGGACGATAGGGCTGTGCCCATCGACAACAATCAGGTCGAAAACCAGATACGGCCATGGGCACTCGGTCGCTCGAACTGGTTGTTTACCGGGTCGCTGCGCAGTGGCAAACGGGCTGCGGCAATCATGCGTCTGATCCAGTCGGCGCGTATGAATGGGCATGATCCGTATGCATACCTCAATAATGTGCTGACACGGCTGCCTACGCAGCGGGCTAGTGAAATCGATCTGTTGCTACCGCATCAGTGGACACATCGCTAATTTGTGATTCATGGAAAAATGTTTGCTAGTAGGAGTTCCGCGCTTACATCTCTTTAATCTGAGTCTTCAGTTTTTGAACGACCAGCTCTGCCCGAGTAGATAGAGGCCATTCTGAGCGGTGTATCAACCATAGCGTGTCCTCGACTAATCGTGGCCCCTTAATTACCTGGATACTTTCCGCTCGTTGAAACGCCAACCGTGCATAGCGCGGTAGCACCGTAAAGCCTAACCCTCGCGCAACAGGCTCAAGAATCAGACCAATCTGGTTGGTAAAGCCACGACAGGGAAGACTGCCGATGCCCGACTCATCAGGGTAGTAACGACTGAGCAGTCGACTGCCCATCGCGCGACCATCAGGGTGATCGATGAAGCCTATGCGTCTCAGATCCTCCCAACCTTCGACTCGCTCCGAGGCAGGTGCGATCAGCTCCAGTGGCTCCTCGGTGAAGCGACTCACGCACAAGCGCGGATCGTCGGGCTTGAACGTGACAAGGCCTAACTCGAATCGATTATCCAGTACGGCTTCGAGCACCTCCTTATCAGGGGCAAAGCGTTGTCGAATAACTAGGCCAGGATGCGTCTGCTGAACGGTCAACAGCATGGGGTACAGCACCAGTCCAATGCTGCCGGGACAGATCAACCCGACGTCTCCGTGCTTGTCATCATGCTCGGACAAGCGTTGATACAGGCGCTGATCGGCTGCGCCAACCTCCTCGCAGTAGCTCACCAGCGCTCGCCCAGCAGGTGTTAGTTCGAGCTGGCGCGGGCGGCGTATCAATAACGGGCCAAGCCTTTCCTCGAGCTTCAGCACATGCTGGCTGACAGCGGCCTGCGTCAGGTCTAGGTGCTCAGCGCAGCGAGTAAAGTTACCCTGTTCGATCAGAGCAGCGAAGGTTCTCAGCCATTGTGGATTTAGCATAACAATCTCTTATCACTACCATAATCTGATGATCATTTTCATTATGGCTCCGCCTTCCTAGACTGGCCACCTCACCAACGATGAAGAGGTACAGGTTATGTCATCAGTTTACCCACGTAGCTTCTCCCACTTAGGCTTGTCGGTAACCGATCTGGACGCTGCGGTGAAGTTCTACACTGAAGTCATGGGTTGGTACTTGATCATGCCCCCGACTACGATCACCGAGGACGACTCAGCTATAGGCGTCATGTGTACGGATGTGTTTGGTGCCGGCTGGAGCTCCTTGCGTATCGCTCACATGTCCACGGGTGATCGGATCGGCGTGGAAATTTTTGAGTTCCGTAACGCCGAAAAGCCTCAGAATAATTTTGAATACTGGAAGACCGGCATCTTCCACTTCTGCGTCCAAGATCCGGATGTTGAAGGCTTGGCAGCCAAGATTGTTGCCGCTGGTGGCAAGCAACGCATGCCTGTGCGTGAGTATTACCCTGGCGAGAAGCCATACCGCATGGTCTACATGGAAGACCCGTTCGGAAACATCCTGGAAATCTATAGCCACAGCTACGAGCTGATTTATTCGGCTGGTGCTTACACGTGACGACTAGCGGCCCAAGCTCACAGAGCCTGGGCCGCATCATGTCCAGCAACAGTCGCATAGTCACCACACAACCGGATACCTCTCAAAAAAGGTGTGACTACCGCCCGCTTACCTATCAGTTCCCTATTGAGCGGCCAGTACGGGTCACCTCCGTCGAGCGCCTGGGCGGTACATTGCGTGTCCATTCCGAGCGCGGGTACTGGGATGCTAAAGCAGTGGTCAGTGCCACCGGCACCTGGAGCAACCCCAATATCCCTGCTTATCCCGGTGCCGAGCTGTTCCGTGGCCAGCAGCTGCATTCAGCTCACTATGTTGAGCCGCAGTCGTTCTCGGGTAAGCGAGTACTGGTCGTCGGTGGCGGAAACTCTGGGGCACAGATCTCGCAGAGGTGTCCCATGTAGCGGATGCGACCTGGGTAACGCCCACCGAGCCACTCTTCCTGCCGGATGATGTGGATGGTCGAGTGTTGTTCGAACGGGCGACAGAGCGCTGGAAAGCGCAGATGGAGGGCCGTGTGATTGAGCAGCCAGTCGGTGGGCTGGGCGATACCGTGATGGTCCCGCCTGTGGTCGAGGCGCGTAAGCGAGACGTTCTTCATGCAGTGAGGCCTTTCGTTCGCTTCACCCCCGACGGAGTGGTCTGGGCAGACGGCTCGGAGACCGCAGCCGATGCTGTGATTTGGTGCACCGGATTCAAGCCGGCGCTGGGGCACTTGGCGAGCCTCGGGGTAGTCACTGGTGACGATCGCGTCGAAGTTTCAGGTACACGTGCAGTGAATGCGCCAGGCCTATGGCTGGTGGGTTATGGCGAGTGGACAGGCTCTGCATCCGCCACCTTGATCGGGTTGACCCGCACAGCCAGAAGCACTGTCGCTGAGATCGAGCAGTTTCTGGTGAAAGCGGAGGCTTGAGTGCCTCCGTTCTTACCCTGTGCTCAGTGGGTCTGCTGAGCCATCTCGCTATGTCTGGGCAACCCGATCGAGATGAGCGCAGCAGCCAGTACGAAAATGCTGGAAACCCACAGGCAGGCCTGCAAACCGTAAGCTTGGAACACCCAGCCTGACAGCAGTGTCCCGACCAGCCGCCCCAAGGCGTTGGACATGTAGTAGAAGCCTACGTCCAGCGAGACCCCATCTTCCTTGGCATAGTTGACAATCAGGTAGCTGTGCAACGAGGAGTTCACCGCGAACAGCACGCCGAACAGCATCAGCCCACCAAGCAACACCACCTGCGCCGACCAGCCTGCTGATAGGCCCACGGCAATAAGCGCAGGCAGTCCGGCCAGGGCGAGAGCCCAAATGAAGGCCGCTCGGCCGTCGGGCACATGACCACGCTTCTTGCCGGTGATGTGAGGAGCAAACGACTGGACGATGCCGTAGCCAATGATCCACGCGGCGAGGAAGCCGCCGACCAGCCAGAAGTCCCAGCCAAACGCGGTGCTCAGGTACACCGGCAGCGCCACGACGAACCAGACGTCTCGGGCACCGAAGAGAAACAGCCGTGCGGCCGAGAGGATGTTGATGGCTCGGCTCTTGGACAGCATGTCGCGGAACTTGGGTTTGGCCTTGGCTTTGCCCAAGTCCTTTTTCAGCAGCACCAGACTGCCAATCCAGATCAGAGCCAGTACTGCCGCCATGGCCAGCACCGCCAGGGTGAAGCCGAGCAACGCGAGCAGTGCTCCGCCGAGGAAAAAGCCCACACCTTTGAGCGCGTTCTTCGAGCCCGTCAGGATGGCCACCCATTTGTAGAGCGTCCCCTGTTGGCTGCCCGGTACCAAGAGCTTGATGGAGCTCTTGGCGCTCATCTTGTTCAGGTCCTTGGCGATGCCGGACAGTGCCTGGGCGGCCATCACCCACGGCACCGTCAGCCAGTCTGCCGGCACTGTGAGCATCACAAGCGCAAAGACCTGCATGCCCAAGCCGATGTTCATGGTGCGGTTGAGTCCCAGGCGGGCGCCGAGGTAGCCACCCACCAGGTTGGTGATCACGCCGAACACTTCGTAGAACAGGAACAACGCGGCGATCTGCAGCGGTGTGTAGCCCAGCGAATGGAAATGCAGTACCACCAACATACGCAATGCGCCGTCGGTGAGGGTGAAGGCCCAGTAATTGCCGGTAACCAGCAGGTACTGACGCACCTCCGCAGACAGGGCTGACAACGCCTTCATGATCGCTATTTACTCCGCTGCGCCGACCAGGCGGGCCAGTTCAACTGCACGGTTGGCATAGCCCCACTCATTGTCGTACCAGGCGTAGATCTTCACCTGTGTGCCATTGACCACCAAGGTCGACAGCGCGTCGATGATCGAGGAGCGCGGATCGGTGCGGTAGTCGATGGACACCAGGGGGCGTTCTTCGTAGCCCAGGATGTCTTTCAGCGGTCCTTCGGCCGCCGCCTTCAGCAGCGCGTTGACCTCCTCAGCCGTCGTCTCACGCTCAACTTCGAACACACAGTCGGTCAGCGAGGCGTTGGCCAGCGGTACACGCACGGCGTGACCATTCAGCTTGCCACGCAGCTCGGGGAAGATCTCGGCGATTGCGGTGGCCGAGCCCGTGGTGGTCGGGATCAGGCTCATGCCCGAGGCACGGGCGCGGCGCAGGTCCTTGTGAGGCGTATCGAGGATGCTCTGAGTGTTGGTGAGGTCGTGGATGGTGGTGATCGATCCGTGGCGGATGCCCAGGTTCTCGTGAATCACCTTGACCACCGGGGCCAGGCAGTTGGTAGTGCAAGAGGCGGCGGTAACGATGCGGTGCTGCGCCGGGTCGAACAGGTGCTGGTTGACGCCCATCACCACGTTCAGTGCGCCTTTCTCCTTCACGGGAGCGCAGACCACCACACGTTTGACGCCCTGATCCAGATAGGCCTGGAGCTCGGCTATCGATTTCATCTTGCCGCTGGCCTCGATGACCAGGTCGCAGCCCGACCAGTCGGTGTCGGCGATGGTCTTGTTCGCGGTGACCTGAATGCGCTTGCCGTCGATCACCACCATACTGCCCTCAGCATGGGCTTCACGGTGCCAGCGGCCGTGGACCGAGTCGAAGTTAATCAGGTGGGCATGGGTCTCGGCGTCGCCGGCCGGATCATTGATCTGCACAAACTCGAACTCTGGCCAGTCCCAAGACGCGCGCAGCGCCAAGCGACCGATGCGGCCAAACCCATTGATGCCTACTTTGATTGCCATGTTGTTATTCTCGCGTAGCCGTCAGCGGACGGTCAGAGGGTATTGGCGAACTGGTTGATGTAGTCGACGTGCGCAAGGTTCCGAATTGCACGTGGGCGCAGGGCCTGGACCTGAGCAACAGCTTCCTGCACGGGAATGCCGCACTCGATCATCAGCCGGGCCGCAAACAGCCCGGTGCGGCCGGAGCCGCCTTTGCAGTGAATGGCGATCGTCTTGCCAGTCATCACCAACGCTTTCAGGCGGTCCCGGTGGATCTCCCAGGCGGCAGCAAAGGGCTCGCCGGGCGCCTGGTCGTCTTCCACCGGCAGGTAGAACCATTCGAGGCCCAGCAGTTGGCACTCCTCGGGCAGCAGGTCGATCTCGTTCTGCAGCAGCTCTTCACTCGGCATCAGGGTGACCAGTGCACTCGCACCAGCTTCGCGCAGCGTTGCCAGCGCGTGGGATACCGAGGTTTCCTTGGTGCCAGGGCACGGGGTGAAGATCAGCTGGCCGATCAACTCGGGAGTGGCCAGCACGGAGTACGGGTGCAGTTGCATGCTCAGAAAGCCTCAGATGGAGCGTTGATTAACGCGTTTGGAAAGCTCTTCAGCCGACTCCTTGCGCTCGGAGTAGCGATCGACCAGGTAGTCGGCGCGGTCACGAAGCAGCAGGGTGAACTTCACCAGCTCCTCCATCACGTCGACGACACGGTCGTAGTACGCCGAGGGCTTCATGCGGCCGGCCTCGTCGAACTCCAGGTAGGCCTTGGGTACGGATGACTGGTTGGGGATGGTGAACATGCGCATCCAGCGGCCGAGGACGCGCAGCTGGTTGACCACGTTGAACGACTGCGAGCCGCCGCAGACCTGCATCACCGCGAGGGTCTTGCCCTGCGTTGGGCGCACGGCGCCCATGCTCAGTGGAATCCAGTCGATCTGCGACTTGAACACACCAGTCATCGCGCCGTGGCGCTCAGGCGAGCACCAGACCATGCCTTCCGACCACAGCACCAGCTCACGCAGTTCCTTGACCATGGGGTGGTCATCGGGCACGTCATCCGCCAGTGGCAGGCCGGAGGGATTGAAGATCCGCGTCTCCGCACCGAAGTGCTCCAGCAGGCGTGCCGCTTCTTCTGTCAGCAGACGGCTGAAGGAGCGCTCGCGGGTCGAGCCGTACAGCAGCAGGATGCGAGGCTTATGGGTGGACTTCTGCTCGACTGCCAGTTTGTCTGCTGTCGGCAGGTCGACCAGATCGTTGTCGATGTTGGGGATGTGATGTTCGGTCATGATTTACTCCTGAGACAAGGCACCAGAGGGCTGATCAAACCAGCGGCGCTTGAGCCACAAGGCCACACCTACCAGTGAGATCAGCACCGGCACTTCCACCAAGGGCCCGATGACGGTGGCAAAGGCGACCGGCGAAGCGAGGCCGAAGGTAGCGATGGCCACGGCAATGGCCAGTTCGAAGTTGTTGCTTGCTGCGGTGAACGCCAGCGCGGTGGTGCGTGGGTAGTCGGCCTCCAGCAGCTTGCCCATCCAGAAGCTGATGAAGAACATCACCACGAAGTAGATGGTCAGCGGGATGGCGATGCGCAGCACATCCAGCGGCAGCTGCAGCACCATGTCGCCTTTCAGGCTGAACATGGCCACGATGGTCAGCAGCAACGCCACGAGCGTCAGCGGACTGATCTTCGGAATGAAGCGCAACTGGTACCAGGTCTCACCCTTGCTACTGATCAGGATCTTGCGGGTCAGGAAACCGGCCAGGAACGGGATGCCCAGATAGATCATCACCGACTGAGCGATGTCGAGGAAGCTGGTCTCGATGACGCTCCCCTCAAGGCCAAACAGCGGCGGCAGCAGGCCCAGGAAGATCCAGGCGTACACGCTGAAGAACAGGATCTGGAAAATGCTGTTGAAGGCGACCAGGCCCGCCACGTACTGGTTGTTGCCACCGGCGATCTGGTTCCACACCAGCACCATGGCGATACAGCGCGCCAAGCCGATGAGGATCAGGCCAGTCATGTACTCAGGCTTGTCGGAAAGGAACACTACTGCCAGCCCGAACATCAGTACCGGGCCGATTACCCAATTCTGGACCAGCGACAGCACGAGGATGCGCTTGTCCTTGAAAACCTGAGGAAGTTCCTCGTATTTCACCTTCGCCAGCGGCGGGTACATCATGACGATGAGGCCAATCGCGATGGGGATGTTTGTCGAGCCTACCGACAGGCTGTTCAGCCACGCGGGCAATCCCTGGAGCAAGCTGCCCAGGGCGATACCGAGGCCCATGGCCAGAAAGATCCAGACCGTCAGGTAACGGTCAAGGAAGGAAAGTCGGCTTTTGCTCATGGTGGATCTCCCTAAACGTCAGAGCGTTCCGATGCGGGCCAGCTCGACCTTGAGCTGCCCGGCATTCAGTTGTTCAAAAGGCAGTGCAAGGAATGCCGTGATACGTCGCTCGATCTGCTCAAGCGTGGTGTCGAAAGCCGCATCCAATTTGGCGGCGCTACCCTGCAGGTCCGATGGATCGGAAAGCCCCCAATGGGCTTTTACTGCCGGCCCGAAGAACACAGGACAGGCTTCGCCGGCGGCCTTGTCGCAGACAGTGATGACGAAGTCCGGTGCCAGCTCGGCGTGTGCATCGCTGGATTTGCTGCTGAGGCCATCGGTGGAAATACCGGCGCGCTGCAGCGCGGAGATGGACAGCGGATGTACCTCGCCCTTGGGCTGGCTGCCGGCGCTGTAGGCCTTCATACCGGCCGGGGCCAGGTGGTTGAAAACGGCTTCTGACAGGATGCTGCGGCAGCTATTGGCGGTGCAGAGGAACAGAACTCTCATCGATTTTCGCTCGGCAGTGATCAGCAGCAGGTGGCGACGCGCTGTGGGCGGTCACCCATGGCGTCCAGTCGAGTGGAACTGCTGTTCAGCCACTCGCTATTGGCCTCCAGCGTCGTTTTCAGGATCTCGCGTACCCAGGCGGGCAGCTCCGGATGTAGCCGGTAGTAAACCCATTGGCCCTGGCGGCGGTCTACCAGCAGGTCACACGTGCGCAGCTGCGCCAGGTGGCGGGAAACCTTGGGCTGGCTTTCCTCCAGCGCACAGGTCAGCTCACAGACGCAGAGCTCTTCCTCGCGGGCGATCAGCAACATCATCCGAATGCGGTTCTCGTCGGCGAGGCATTTGAAAACCTTGGTAGGGGTCAGTGGATCAGTCATAACGATTCTCAGTGTTGGGTTTTCACGAGGACGAACATCTTGATGCGCTCATGGATCTCGTGAAGCGTATGGCGGAAGGCATCGTGTTTTTCGCTGGTGGCCGGATCTTCGAAGTGCCACGCCAAGCGATCGCCCAATGCCGGCAGTACCTGGCATTCCAATGCCGCCTTGTCGCAAAGGGTGATGACGGAGTCGAAGTGTTCGTCGGCGAACTCATCAATGGACTTGCTGCGCAGGCCGCTGGCATCGATACCGAGGTGCTCAAGCGCCGCGAAGGTACGCGGATCTACTTCGCCAGGCTGAGTACCGGCGCTGAATGCTTCAAAGCGCACAGGGTCTGTGTGTCGGAGCAATGCTTCGGCGAACTGGGAGCGAGCAGCGTTTGCGGTGCAAACAAACAGGACGCGGATCTTGCCAGTCATCACGAGGTGCTCTGCGTGCATATGGTTTTTCGAATATACGCTTTTTCGAATGTATCGCAACCCCTCCGATGATGGGTGGCTTTACATGTGCATATTCGCGCACATATATTGGCGGCATGACGACCAACCAGAACCTCCGCACCCAAGCCATCGACGCTGCCATCGAGTCGCTGGACGAAGCCTTCTTCAAAGCACTCTGCGAGCCCTCCAGGGTCGCGGTGTTCAAGCGCGTGCTCCTGCTGGGCCGGGCGGATGTCGGCGAAATCGCTAAAGAACTGCCGCAGGAGCGCTCGGTGGTCTCCAGGCATCTGCAGGTGCTGCACGATGCCCAGATCGTGAAAGCCACCAAGGTGGGCAGGCAGGTGTTCTACGAAGTGAATGGTGGGGCGATCGTCGAGCGCCTTGAGGGGCTGCTCCAGCGAACCAAGGGTCTGGTTTCGCTGTGCTGCCCGTAGCTCGTGCCCTTTTTTTGTCCTGATATATGCATGATTGCGCACATATGAATAAATCGAGTCGCGCGGTGGATGTGATCGTCATCGGTGGTGGGCAAGCGGGTTTGGCGCTTGGCTGGCATTTGCAGCAACAGGGCTTGGACTTTCTCATCCTGGATGAGCAGACGCGCCCGGGTGGAAACTGGCGTAACTACTACGACAGCCTGCAACTGTTCTCCCCGGCAGAGTATTCAGCGCTACCGGGGATGGTGTTTCCCGGCGATCCCCAGGGCTACCCGCTGCGAGACGAAGTGGTGCAGTACCTGGAGGCATACGCCGCCGAGTTTCAACTGCCCTTTGAGGGCGGCACCCGAGTGCTGGACGTCGTGCAGAAGGACAAGGCATTCGAAGTTCGCGCTGCCAACGGATCGACCTTCACGGCGCGTGCGGTGGTCGTGGCATCAGGGGGCTTCAGCCGTCCAAGCACGCCTGACATCCCTGGCCTGGAAAGCTTTTCAGGTACCTGCCTGCACAGCTCGGCGTATCGAACGCCTGAGGCCTTTGCCGGCCAGCGCGTCGTCGTGGTCGGCGCGGCGAACTCGGCGGTTCAAATTGCCTATGAGCTTGCCGGCGTTGCGCAGGTAGTGCTGGCGACCCGCGAGAAGATCCGCTTCTTCCCCCAGCGGATCCTGGGGCTCGATTTTCATGCCTGGCTGAAACTCACCCGGTTGGAGCACACGCGGTGGTTGAGTGACCAGAGCACGCCCGTGCTGGATACCGGCAAGTACCGGCAGGCCTTACGTACCGGCCGGTTCCAGCGCAAAGCCATGTTCCAGGAGGTGTTGCCCGACGGCGTTGTCTGGCCGGATGGAACCATCCACCAGGCCGACGCGCTGATCTTCGCCACCGGCTTCCGGCCGAACCTGGAGTTTCTGGCACAGCTTCCAGTCGCCGACCGGCAAGGGCGTGTCCTGCAGCGAAACGGCGTGGCAAATCAGGTGCCCGGCCTGTACTTCGTCGGGTTACCCAAGCAAAGGAACTTCGCCTCGGCAACCCTCAGGGGTGTAGGGGCTGATGCGGGCTATCTCATGCCGCAGTTGCTTCGCCATCTGGACCGGGTTGGTTCGACGGAAACACCCGTTCAACGATCGCGCAGTCCAGCCAACGGCCTTCAAGACAAGCGTGCTTCTCATAGACGCCAACCGTCCTGAAACCGCAGGACTGACAGAGCGCGAGGCTCGCCTCGTTGAAGGTGAAAATGCGTGAGAGGACTTTCCAGAAGCCACGTGCCTCAGCCTCACCGAGCAATGCTTTGAGCAGTGCCTTGCCGATGCCACGTCCGCGGACGTCACGGTGCAGATAGATCGAGAAGTCGGCGATGCCGGCGTAGCACGAACGCGCGCGGTAGCTGCTCAGGTTTGCCCACGCCACTACCGCGCCGTCGACCTCGACGACCAGCACCGGATGGCGAGACATGTCGGCCACCCAGGGCTGCACATCCATGGCGGTGCGTGGCAGGGTCTCGAACGTAGAGCTGCGGTCTTCGATCCCCTGGTTGTAGATCTCGGCAATGGCCTGGACATCGCTGAGTTGAGCAAGGCGGATGTGCATCTGACTTCCTTTCGCGGGAACTAGTGGTTAAAGGACTGCATTTTTCTTTCGGCAACTGCCTATTCACCCCCCGGCGTACCAGCACTGTACAACGCGGGCATGGGGATTTTCACATTTCGGCGGCGACTCGCCGAGCAATCAGCACTTTTTAGGGATGTCCTCAACCAACAAATCGACGGGGGAAACTGTTCGACTTGCTCTCCCTCGATGCACTCCCAAGCCCATTTCCGTAGCGATGTGCGGCGCAGAAAATCGCCCGCCTTCTACGAAGCTTTTCGCAAGGCGAAGCAACGGGGGAGGATTGAGATGCCGCTGTTTGATGTCCCGAACCGTAGAGGGTCATTTGCCCTGTCGCCCCCGGCGTCAAAAATGGGCTGAGCTGGAAGCGAAAGACAAGCCTCTTGATTTGCTGCTAATGAAAGCGATCTTCGATAGGTACCAACGCGACGTAATCCCCGAGAAGGCAGAACGAACACCAAAGGACAATCTGGCAGAGCTCCGCCAGCTTCGCCCCTTCTTCGACGAGGCGCCGATTGACGCAAAAACGCCGGTCCTAGTCGCACAGTACCGGGATGCCAGGTCAGCGCCCGTGAGGGCAAATCGGGAGATCGCACTTCACTCCCACGTCTACAACCTGGCCCGAGAGTGGGGCTCACCACGAAGGAGAACCCTTGCCAAGGTGTGCGTAAAAACAAGGAGACGCCGCGAGAATTCTACGCCAATGACGCGGTCTGGAGTGCGGTATATGCGAAGGCGGTTGATGATGTGAGGGTCGCCATGGACTTGGCGTATTTGACAGGTCAGCGTCCTGCGGACGTGCTGGTGATGGGGAAGGATGACATCAAGGACAAAGCCCTCGGCGTCAAACAGAAGAAGACCCACAAGAAGCTGCGGATCATGCTAGAGGTGGACGGATTGGCCAGCGGGATGGGCGTCCTGATCGAAAAGATCTTGAAACGCAACGAGGCTCATGGCTCGCCCTACTTGATACTCACCGAGGCAGGCAAACGGGTGACAGCCGCAATGCTACAACACCGCTGGGACGATGCACGAGAGCAAGCGGTGAAGGAGGCTGTAGCAGCCGGAGACCAGGTGCTTGCGGGCCGGATCAGCCAATTCCAGTTCCGCGACATTCGCCCGAAGGCCGCCAGCGAAATCGAGGACGTGGCCCATGCAAGCAGGCTGCTCGGTCACACCGACAAGCGCATAATAGAGGTGGTTTACCGCCGCGTTGGCGAGGTTGTAAAACCCACCCGGTGATGGGTTAAACAAGCCAAGTTGCGGAACACCACTAAAAAGATGCGGAACACATGCGGGAATAATCTGGCGTGAACGCATACCCCAGAAACACGAAAAGCCCCGAATTTAGGGGCTTTTGTATGGCGGAAGCGTAGGGATTCGAACCCTTATCCAAGGTACCCTCCCCCAAAACCTCTGAATACCCTTGAAATCAAAACACCCAAAAATCCTACTAGTCCCATGATTCCGGGGCTCCTGCAGACATCACCGGATGCCCATCAAGCATGCATCTGACTGCGCACTTGCCAACCCTAGCAAAAATTATGGGGCTCCGGTTGTCTGACACAGTCCCGCCATTGGGAAAAGGTATCTGGCTAGCTAGCCTCACCACCACCACCACCACCACCACGGCTACACCATATGCAGAAAGGCCCATTAGAAAAGGAAGGCTTGGCCCCCTGTTCTTAACCTAATTTCTAGACCAGCATCGCTCGCATCGCGCCTTCAAAGCCAAGACTCTGCCAGTAAACAGCCAATGCGCCTCCCCTTCTAAATGAGGAATTTTCGTCACTCGTCAGCCTGCATTTCCTTTCGAATCGATCAGACGCTATGCTCGCGTCATCAACCCAAACGGCTGCCCCAGCCCCCGGGTTGGCAAGCCCTTCACGACGAGGGAGCAGGACATGGCGAACGTGTACGCGCTTGACCAGAATTACTTCAGGAGAGGTGGGCTTGAGCGGGTGATCGCAGAAGACCCCAAAGCCAAATTTGTGATTTTGGACGTTGCTTTCCTTGAGATGGCCAAAGGGGAACATTGGAAGAAAACAATGCAGGGCTCGCTGGGTAAGCTGGCCAAAACGCCTGGACGAATCCTAGGCGCAATCTCTTTGTCCGAAGCTCTGCGTCATGAGATGGAGAAGCTAGAGCACGGATCGCTGAGCTTGGTCTGCAAGGATCACACGCGCTACTACAGGGCGCTGTCGGCCGCGCTCGCCTCCAACGATCCAGATGGGCCTTTACTGCAGCAGCTCGCAGCGGACTTACCCGCCGCGCAGGAAAAACTCAAACGTGATGAGCTCAATCACGAGAAGAATCTCAGCCGCCTGCAAGACACCACCCGGGCGGTCAAGCACCATTTGGGCCCTGATAATTTGAAACTCCTCAAGCGTCCGACTTGCACAAGTGTCGAAAGGCTGGCATTGGCCTATTTTGCGGCCACTCGCATTGCTCAAGACCTTCTGATCAAAAAAGGTCACCCTCCCGCTCGGATCCGACGCTTTTTGAGAGGCAACCCACTGTTTTTGCGCTATCAGCTTGCGCTTGTGCGACACGCCATGGAGTGGGCAATCAAGGGGGCATCGAAAACCTTACTCCTGAGAAGGCAACCAACGATGTGATCGACCAGCACTATGTCGTAGTAGGGTCGTTTTTTGATGGCCTATTCTCCTACGACGAACGAGTGAGGCTGGCTGATCAGGAGCTTCGCTTCATGCTATCTCTCAAGAACCCAATGATATGAGCGTCAAAGCCTGATCGAGCAATAGGCCGCATAACTCTCGGAAGGCAGGTTCATCCCCTGCCCTCCCTTCCCGCCAAGGCCAAATGCGAAGCCAACTGACAGGACGTTCACAAACATTTCGACACGCACTCAACTTTCGCGAGTTCCCGCCGCTACAGTTCTCAGGCCAATCATATCGACAAGGACGCTTGTGAAGAGAGTTGAACGGGATTTCATAACGCTCTTTAACTGCCTTTGGTACCGTGATTTTCCGGTAACCGAGGCTAATGATCTTGCGGGGCGGGCGGACTGGACAATCCACTTGGGCTTGGTGGTACGCCAGTGCGCTACGCTTCTCGGGGCTAGGGCACTGTTCGAGCAAGGTGGACGCACCGACGCAGTGCTGCGCTACCCCGAGGGCGACACTCTTTCGTACGTCGAGTGGGAGTGGAAGCGCGCGCACACTGATATCAACGAGATTTCCAAGCTGTATGACCGCGCCGACAACGCGGTATTCCAGATTTTCATAGGTTACAGCAGGACTGATGATATCGCGCTCACGCTGGAGCGTATTGGCACACAGTGGCAAAAGGCGGACACGCCATTGATGGTGTTCCTCATCACCTATGAGTTATCTGGCCGCAGCCGTTATTTCCAGGAGTTACAAACGTATATGTTTGCCAAAGGTAAGCATAAGAAAGTGCGTACTCAGCCAGCGTTGCCTTGGAAGGTCAACCGGGCAAAAGCAAACCGCACACAAGAGTAAGCCTGAGCTTGTTCAATCCTTCCTACCGATCAGTCATAGATCGTAGCTACCGTTAACGTTTGACGCCAATTGGGTAGATTGTTCCTGAGGTACTTGCTCCTTAACGCCGCTACGCAGAGCAGTCACGACTTCACTCTGCATTCGTCGTATTGACAAATGTCGACATCTCACTCGATCACGCAATCCGTTCCGATTTACCAAACTTTTCTACTAGTAGAGAGGGCTATGCTGGATGACGGCACCTGGCCATCATGCTAAAGTCGCGCGCAATAGAGGCTATTGGCAGCCAAATCTCAGGATGGGATACGCCGAACCTAGTATGAGCCCGCCTTCCTCTTTGAATGCTTATTCCTACGACGTAATGTAGAGGAGTCGTAATGAGTTATACCTTTTACTATGATGAGTCTAACAATATCCGGTCTTTGTATCTGACAGGTGGCCGATTCAATACTGATGCCCATGAAAACCCCTCGCCATCCTTTGTACTGGCAGGTATCGCCCATAAGGGAGAACATGCACAGAGCAAATGTGAAGAGCTGATTGCCTCACTGCGCTTACCGCCCACTGCGAAAGAACTGAAATTCAAGCAGGTTGCCAAAGGAAGCTTTCTTGATAACTTGAAGTCATCGAAAGTCACGCAAATTCTTAAATGGTTGGTGGCGTCCGACTACTACCTGCACTACAGTAGTCTGAATATGGAATACTGGTCGCTGGTCGACATCATCGATGATTGCTGTGACCACGCTGACCTGCACGGCATGCTGAATTATGCACCGGCGGGCGGGCGGCGGGCATATGCGGACTATCACAAAGACGCGCTGTACTACATTATGCGCAAGTATAAGTCCGATATCCTGTCAGCACTCACAAAATACCGCTATCCGAACGTGACGCCCAAAAATGCGGCTCCATTCATTAAGCGCCTGAATGAAATCGTCAAAAAAAATCGCCAGGTTTCAGCCCGATTGGGCGGTAAGATGAGCAAGGAAGATCTGAGCCGCACCATTAGCCTGTCCAAGCTGTTTGATCTGTGCCGTAATATCGAATCCCTAGACATGGTGTACACGCATACGCCATTCAAGCTCATTGACGGACTGTCAATGTTCTACCGCCATTGCATTAGCCGCTTTTCCTCCTCACGTCATATTTTCGACAATGAGTTCGAAATCGAGAAAAGTTTCAAGGAAATTCAAAGACAGGATGGGGTACTGGGCTCCTGCCACTTTGAGTTCGTAGACTCCAAACTGCATCCGGCAGTCCAGGTCTCCGATGTAATCAGTGGCCTTCTCAAAAACTACTTCACCTTCCTAGCCCAAACGAGCGTCGCTGACGTATTAGAAGCCAAGAACTCGCTAACCGACAAGCAGCAGGAATGCCTAGCACTGCTGCAAAAGCTCGTGGAAAAGTCTGACGATGAGCAGCCTGAGATGCTTCATTACGTCATGTCTCAAACTGAGCATCACAAGCATGCGGTCTTCCTGTTCGACAAAGATGCGCAGGATGAATTTGTCCGTGTCGTAGGTGGAGGCGTGCGTAACGGCTAACCTCTGCCCGCACCTCATTGACGGTCAACTCGTACCCCACTTTAGAACGCAGGAAGCAGTCCGAATGCAAGACAAATACACCCTGATGGAACATCGGCATCGCTTTGCGATCTGGGCGGCAGGCCGCGCCTACTCAAGACAAGGGCCAGGCCACACGATGGCAGTGGCGTCACAATTGATCAACGATACTCCGGTGGGTCAGATTGCCACCTTGGACGACCTTCCTCCGCCAAATGAAATCGATGACCACCTGGATGGGCTTTTTCGTGAGGTCATGGGTCGAGCCGAGAAGATCACGTACAAACGCGAGTGGAAAGACAAAACCACAGGCCACACTCGAACCGAAGAATGCCAGCTCGAATGCACCTATGGCAGAGCGCAAAAGCTGGTGAACATTTTCCTCAAATCCAAGCTCATCGTAGCTGGCGTGGATGAGCACGACGCCAAGCTTGCCAGGCTGCACCCTCCCCTTGACAGGCAGCTGCTCGTAGCGATCGGTCGGCACCTTAATACTCCACCATTCAAAGGATCGAATCTCCAGCAAGTGTTCAAGGAAGCGCTTATAAAAGGCAGCAGCTGGACGACATTCGACAAGGCAGCGTATGACGCCCACATCAATGTTGTGAAGGAAATTCAAAAGGATCGACCGCTGTGGGGCATCGAATGGCTCTGGCAACCAGCGGCTACAGATGAGTAAATAAAGGCTCTGATCAGGCCCCAAAAAACAGCATGATGAACGTAATTGTAAAAAGTCCAGGACGGCGTAGTAAACCGCGCCATTCAGCACCCGATGCTCGAGCTGCCAAGCCCTTTGAATCGCCCCTGGTTTCCTAGACACTCTCCAAGCTCAGGAAATAGCGTTTCTCATACTCTACTGGAGACAGCTGCATAGCACTGCTGTGTCGACGCTTGGGGTTATAGAACATCTCGATGTAATCGAAAATATCACTTCGGGCTTCGTCACGCGTTGCGTAGATCTTTCGTCGGATTCGCTCCCGCTTCAAAAGCTGGAAAAAGCTCTCGGCTACGGCATTGTCGTGGCAGTTTCCCCGTCGGCTCATGCTGCTGATCACATTGTTGGCCTTCAGGAAGCTTTGCCAATCTGAGCTACTGAACTGTAAGCGATCCATGAACCCCACCTACCGAGAATAGGAAGTCGCAGTTATCGTGGCATCTCCGGCGAGCAGTTCCACGGCAGTAGCGCTTCATAGTCTGC